>CAZXXP010000083.1:0-8374 GCA_964644785.1 uncultured Nitrosopumilales archaeon
CAGGATAGCTTATGCCCAGACTCGATGAAATAGGGATCATAGAACTGTTCGTTAAGACCTTGGGGCAGCCTAAGAGCCCGTTCTCAAATATCGGCGACGATGTTGCATACTTCCCAAGTTCAGAGGGCCTTATCGTCTTGAAAAACGACATGCTCGTTGCAAAAACCGATGTACCAAAGCAAATGGAATTGTGGCAGGCCTCAAGAAAAGTAGTCGTAATGTGCGCGAGTGACGTATTGGTGAAAGGAGCTACGCCTCTCTGCTTCATGCTATCTTTCGGGATACCACCTACCTACAAGACAGGAGAAATTGAGCGCTTGGCAAGAGGAGTTAAGATGGTTAGGGACGAACTGGGAATACAATTCGTTGGAGGAGACACCAACGAATGCGACGATTTAGTAATAGATTGTACCATGCTGGGAATTGCTGAATCCGTTATAACCAGAGCAGGCGCTAATGTTAATGATGTTGTCTACGTTTCAGGGGAGTTTGGGCCACCACCTTCAGGACTAAAGATTCTGCAAAGCAATTTCAAAGCAGATGCTGAATTTAAGAAGCGCGCTGTTCAGAGCGTCTTAATGCCCAAAGTCAAGCCAAAGCTAGCAAGCATCATACGAAACTATGCAACGGCATCGATAGATTCAAGCGATGGTCTGGCGTGGTCGTTGCACCAGATTGCGGAAGCCAGTGACGTGAAAATCGTACTTGGAAAGCTGCCTCTTGCAGATGGAGTCAAGGAATTTGCAGAGATCAACAGACTCGACTCTGATGAACTAGTCCTTTACGGAGGGGAAGAATACGAAATGGTATTTAGCGTTGACAAAAATAGGGCAAAAGAGGCCGAACAAGTTTGTCGAAAAGCAGGCTACCCTATTTTAAGAATCGGGAGGGTGAAGAACGGCAATGGTGTATTCTTGAATAGAAGAAGGGTTGCAAGGAGGGGGTGGATTCATTTTGCCTCGAGTGGCTAACGCATCTGCTTTGTCCTTTTAGCTACAGGTGGGGGTCACTGTACAGTCCATCCTCCATATACAACTATAGTCTGCCCAGTCATGTAGCTGGAAGCCTCGGATACAAGGAATAACACAACGGCTGCAATTTCTAGAGGCTGCCCCATCCGACACAGGGGTATTGATGTCAGGTGCGCCGTCATGTGCTGTTCGTCGATGGAAACTGTTGTAGCGCCCGGGGTTTGAATGCCTCCCGGTGCAATAGCGTTGACTGTAATTCCCTTTGACGCAAGTTCCAAAGATACAGCCCTAGTAAATGCCGATACGGCACCCTTGCTCGCGCAGGAGTGGCTCATGCTCTCCAGCCTTGAGTGGCTGCGATGGATGAGATGTTGACAATTCTCCCTACTTTGCGATGACTGCTGCGCCGTATTTTGTGAATAGAAAGACGCTTTTCGCATTAACATCCATCACCTTGTCCCACCGCATCAGTCATGTTTTCTAAAGGCACGAAAGGATAGATTCCCGCATTGTTTACAATTATGTCAAACCCTTTCCATTTCTCAATTGCCTTTTCGATCACCCCTTGCACGTCTGCAGAATCAGAAACGTCGCATTTCACTTGGACGGCATTTTCCCCCACTTGCCATGTAAGTTCTTGGAGATTACCCAGAAGGACTTTTGCCCCTTCTTTTAGCAGAATCTTTGCTATGGGTCCCCTATCCCCACGCTACTGTCCGTAACGATGGCAACTTTACCAGCAAGACTCATTCTCCGGGCAAAGCATAGCCTTAGAAAATATATAGAATTTTCATGATTTTACAGCCGCAACGACCAGTTCCTTGTACTTTTGCATCATCCTTTCAAGTCTTTCTTTGTTGTCGGATTCGCCGAATAGGCGTAAAATAGGCTCCGTGTCACTAGGTCGTAGCAGAATCCAGGTCCTGCCATCTAAGACCTTCAACCCATCGATTGTGTCTGTCTTGCCCTCGGCTTTCTGTTTCACTTCTTCGATTACTTCTGCACGTTTTTCTACTGAACACTCGAACTTCAGCTTCATCTGGTGGTACTTTGGAAGCTTGGCAAGTAATGATGATAGAGACTCTTTTGATATGGCAAGAAGCTCCATCATCAACGCAGTTGTCATTCCTCCGTCCCTAACTTCTATATGCGGGGCGAAGAAACAGCCCCCGTTTTCTTCCAAGCCGAATATTGCCTTCTTGGATATCATTTCGCTCGTTAAATCGACACTGCCTACTCTCGTGCGAAGCACCTTTGCTCCATGTTCCTCTGCAATGTCATCGATGACTTGCGATGTTGCTATCGTCGTAACTACCAAACCTGCTCCCCTAGTTCTGAGAACGTGACCTGCGATGACGGCACCGCTCCTCTCTCCATGATGGACGACTCCCTTGTCGTCGCAAAACATCGACCTGTCGCCGTCTCCATCAAACCCAACTCCAAAATCCGCATCGTATGCTATGACGGCCTTAGAAAGTGCTGAAAGGGTGTCTGGTGTAGGCTCCGCCCCTCTGCCTGGGAAGTTTCCGTCAGGATGTCCGTTGAGGCTTATGACCCTGCATCCTAACTCCTCTCCGATGTATGGTGCAGCAACGCTTTGAGCTCCATTTCCAGTGTCCATGACTACTGTCAGTTTCCTTTTCTTGATTACATCGGCATCGACATTTGATATCACACCCTGAACGTAATTCCTTATTCCTCTTGGCTCTTCCAAAGATCTTCCGATGGTCTTCCAGTCAGCTTTTTTGAAATTCTTGCTGTAGTAAATTTTCTCTATTGTTCTTTCGTCTTCTCTGGTTACCTCAACTCCATTAGAACTGCAGACCTTGATGCCGTTATACTCTGGAGGGTTGTGTGATGCAGTTATGATGACTCCTCCGTCGTAGCCAAACTTTCTTATTCCAAATTGCGCTGCTGGTGTTGGCAATAGTCCCGCTAAAGCGACATCTAGTCCTGCCTCTTCGAGACCGGCCATCATCCCTCTTGCTAGCGTTGGAGATGAGTTTCTTACGTCGTGTGCGACGAGTATTGTACCTTTATCGAAAAACGTTCCAATGGCTAAACCCATTTCTGCTACAAAATCTAATGTCAAGTCTTTGCCCGGTATGCCTCGGATGCCATTCGTGCCGAAAAGCCGCTTTTGGTCCATCAATTACAACCCCGACCAGTAGGGGAATAAAGCTTTAGCAGTGTTAGATATGCTTAAGAATAATCCAGAGATCTTTTTGCGCACATGGGTTACGATGAAATCTACAAGTTAGCACTAGAGCGAGGCTTCTTTTCCCCTAGCTGTGAGATTTACTCTGATTTCCAAGCGGGGTTCTGGGAATACGGACCAACTGGTCTTTCTCTGCGAAATAACTATGTGAACCTCTGGAGGAGAGAACTAGTCAGAAGGGACGGCATGATAGAAATTGACGGCACACAAATAATGTCCAAGAACGTGTTTGTCGCTTCTGGCCATTTAGAGAGTTTTGCTGATCCGATAGTCGTCTGCACCAAATGCGGCACAACCGTCAGAGCTGACAGGATGATTTCAGAGCGAGCTGGAGGTTCCCTTCCAGAAGCGCTTCCAAACGAAGAATATGACGCCCTAATTGCTAAACATAATTTCAACTGTACAAACTGCAAAGGCGATTATGGAAAGGTTCGCAGGTTCAACATGATGTTCAGAGTAGGAATTGGGGCCAAGGACGATGACGCATATCTTCGACCAGAAACCTGCCAGAGCATCTTTGTCGATGCCCCAAGATTATTCAAGACGATGCGTGCAAAACTTCCCATTGGTTTTGCTCAATTTGGCAAGAGTTTTAGGAACGAAATAGCGCCTAGGCAGAGCCTCGTAAGACTGAGAGAATTTTTTCAAGCAGAGATTGAGGTCTTCTTCAACCCCAAGACTGCAAACAATCTGGCAAAGTTCCAAGAGGTAAGACACGTTAAATTACCAATCCAGAGAGCTGACGGAACTTTTGCTGAAATAACTGCAGAGGAGAGCATCAACCAGAAAATAATTCCTAATCAGTTAATAGCGTATTATCTTACAATACTGATAGAATTTTACGGCAAGACTGGCATAGACATTAAGAAGGTAAGGTTCAGGGAGCTCAATGCAGCGGACAGAGCATTCTACGCTCTAGCAGCATTCGATTTTGAAGTTCAGACATCGCTTGGATGGATGGAGCTGGTTGCCTGCAATTACAGATCGGACTACGACATGGGGAGACATGCGAAAGTAAGTAAGCACGATCTTACAGTCCTCGACGGTGAAGAAAAGGTCATGCCCCACATATTTGAAATCTCGATGGGCATCGACAGGACCATTTACTGCATTCTGGAGCATTCATACGCAAAAGAGAACGAGAGGGAAGTTCTGCATATGAAGCCCTACCTTGCACCTATGACTGCAGGAATATTCCCGCTTGTAAACAAGGAAGGATTGCCTGAAAAGGCCCAGCAAATGTATGACTCACTGAAGAGGGAGTTTGCAGTATTTTACGATGGATCAGGTTCCATAGGCAGAAGGTACAGGAGGCAAGATGAAATCGGCACTCCTGCATGTATAACGGTAGACTTCGATACCATGAAAGACAACACCGTAACCGTAAGGGACAGAGACTCGATGGGGCAGAAGAGAGTCAAGGTTGAAGAGATAAGGTCATACATCTCTTCGCTACTGCAAATCTAATTAGAGAATTAGGAACAAAGCAAGGGAAACGACAGCACCAAAGCCAGTCGCGATCAAATTCACGATGTTATTGTCTATGAACCTTATGCCTTTCATATGCCTTGTAGGCTTGTCATGGTGTACTAACATTTCTGTCACCCGGCCGCAAACAACGCATTCCCCAGATCCTTGAACAGTCGAGCCTAGGAGGCTGTCGAAGGTACTTCCAGCGACTCCGCCTGCAAAGACAATAGCGATGACATTCAGAGGATTTTTGTTCACGAATCCCAAGAAGGCCGCAAGAATACCGCAAGAGAGAGAACCAGCAAAGCCAGCGAATAGGCCAAGACCACTCACAGCGCCAGACTGCCCTCTGATGAGTTTTCGGAATGGAGGCGTTACCGACCTCGGCTCACCTTTGCTCAAAAGCCCCACTTCAGTACCCAGAGTATCTGCAAATGCCGATGCAATAGTCCCAAGGAACGCAATTGTATAGATGTCCCCTCCAAGAGCAAGTTCACTTACTGCAAATAACGAAGCGAAGCATCCGTTGGCAAGAACATTAGTCCATCCCCTTGCACCATATTTCTCCTGTACGATGCCGATGGAACGCTTCTCCGAATACCTGTACTTTGTCAGCAACGACGAGACTACGAAAAAAAATACCAGCGTCGCAAACCACCTTAAACCACCTCCATAGTAGATCAGAAGGCCGACTATGCTCGCGGAAACGGCGCCCGATCCGTCAAGGAAGCGAAGCCTGTATGCCATGAGGCTTAGTACTACCAGTATCGGGAGGAACACAGCAGCCTCCATTGTAGAAAAAGGCAACCGATTCAGCTGATTTGGATATAAGGCATAAAAATACTTTTAGATTTCCATAATGGTAGAGTACTAGACCCATTTACTATCGTCAGCTCAAAAATGCTCTCGGCGTCAATTCCGCAGGGGCGGGTTTGTTTGTAACTGTAGCAAGACATATCTAATTCTCTGAATCGAACATTTGATGTTGTCGAGTTCTCCTGCAAAGATCCGTGTCCGTGTCCCCTCAGCGGAAGTTGAAATTGAAGCTCCAGTGGAGCACCTAAAGGACGTAATAGCACTTTTACCCGAACTATTAGCCCAGCTTCCAGAAAAGGCACCATCTAACATGATGGAGACGGCAAAAGAGCAAGCTGAGTGGCCTAAACCCCAAGGAGATCAGGAAACCATGCCGACAATCACACTTGAGAAATCTGATTCTTTGTCAGAAATTGTAATCAAGATGTTCAGAGAGGTTTGGGGAAGGAAGCCGCGAAAGCTCAACCAAGTAAGAGAAGTCTTGGAATCGTACGGATTAATTTATCCAAAACAATCAGTCGCAGTCACGCTTTTGCGCCTAGCACAGTCAGGCAAGCTTAGGCGCTTCAAAGACGAAGGAGGAGAATTCGTGTACACTGCCTCGACATCTCTATTGCCTCCACAGGCAGAGCAGTCAAACCTTGAAATCCCGCTCGGTGCGTAGAAATGAGCCACGAAACTTCTGAGCTAAGGGTTTCAATAACCTTTGAAGGAACCACGGTGGAATTCAAAGGTAGTGCCGAATCTGTTCTGCATTCTGTCACCGAATACCTAGGAAGGATAATACCAACTTTGGATCTTGCCAAGAAAATCTCAGTCAACTATTCCGTCGCAGAGCTCATAAACCTGTTTGGAGATTACGTCAAGATAACTCCAGAAGGGCCACGGGTGTGGAGCAGCGAAAGAAAGTTCAGCGATAAGGAAATGGTACTCCTTCAATTGATAGGACAAAGGATAGCAGCAGTAACTGCAAAAGCGCGGGGTGATTCCTTGACATTGGCAGAAATAGCGTCTTCAACAGGCATAAATCCAAAATCGATAAGCTCGAGGCTCAGCGAAGTTCTCAAAATCGGACATGTAGAAAGGCAGAACTCAGACAGCACTGTAAAATACAGGATTACGACTGCTGGGATAAACTGGGTAAGCAGCACACTTTCAAAGAAGCACTAATTCTTAGCCGGCCTCTTCTGCACGTACCTGTAGTTCCTCATCGAGCCCACTCTTGTCAGAATAATCTCTCTGACCAAATCAGCGAGGGAATGTGATATGCTCGTTTTGTCGTAATGGTAGCCTCTCCTTGCAAGTTCTTCGTAAACTTCAGCAAGGTTCCTTTCCGATGCGAACCAGCCTTCCTGCCAAAGCACCTGTAACAGATCCCTGCATATCACATGCTGCTCCTTTTTTCTTTCCACAGGCTTAACTGTTGGAGTTGATACCGAGGTTTCAACGGGCTCTCCCTGCAGTTTCGTGTCGAGTCCAGACAGAACATTTTCAACTACCTGCTTTACTCTGTCCTCCGGACATGTAATTTCTACTTCCCACGAACCACTCTTCAGGCGAACTGTGACGTTCGCAGGGCTAGACGTTGTACATACCCTCTTGCTTTATGTTGTTGGGCAACATGCGCAATACTTATATCCACACCTACTGCTATGTTGTTGGGCAACATGGGCATACAGTTAAACCTTCCTTTCTCCAGAATAAACCTGAATCAAGAGCAGCTCTTTGAAGACCTGATTGGCGAAGTTAACAGGGTTATCCCTCAAAATCTGAGTAACCTTCGTGGGAGGAGAGCTGTTTACTGTTCTGGCGGGAGGTCAAGGCAGCCCACCTCATCATTATCCGGAAAGAACCTCGGCGAACCCAATTTCTTCAGAAATGACATTGCTTCCACGCTTGTGGTTGGTATAGATTCTTCGTCACTTCCTATATGCGATCTTGAAGACGGCTGCATAATCGCTGTACGAGCATCAGTTGTTTTCTCAAGCAATGGAGAGCCTATGACATATCTGAGGCTTGGACCATATCCATACCATGTAACATCTAAATTCTTGATGTCAAAACTTGGCATATGTAAAGAGTCCATTGCAAGCTCAATTGCTCAAGACAAAGTAGTTTCGCAGTCGCTTCTCCGAAAAACATTCGAGCGTTCTATCCTTACAGCATTATTGAGTTATCTGAACAATTCGATAATATTGGTAGACGGGACGTTTGGGTATGGATTCTCTAATCCAGAAAGACTCGAAGAGAAGAGACTGCTTGCGCTTGCCAGGCAAAAAAACAATTCAATTCTCGGTTTCACTAAGGTTTCGCGAATAAGAGACATTTGGGACGCAGCTTCATCGTTATTTTCTATCAAAGGTGCCCCGTTCTACATTAAACCTCCAAAGGTAGATACAAAACATTCGCCAGATACTGAAATAATCCTTGTGAAATTTCGCGATGACGGTTTCGTCTTTAGGCTCGATATCCCCAACGATACAGAGATCAACGTTCTGGAGAAATTGAGTGCCAACGATCACTTTGACAGGGGTTACCCAGATTCCTTACGCTTGGCTCATCATTTCTGCGTCTTTACGCGGCATGATGAAACTTGTTTGAAAGGCAGGCTCGGAAACGACCTGGCTCTTGTAGAGGTTCCTTCCGATGATCAGAGACAGGCAATTCTTGGCTGGATGTGGTCTGCAGGAAGGGGAGCAAGATGAAGGTCTTCGGCAAATCAGGGAATGAAATTCTCGTTCTTGCTCTTCCTGGCGAAACTGTAAGTCAGGGAGAATATTTGCTCATTGAAGATGTCTCGAACAGGAGCAAGATGGTAATACAGGTCTTCAACGAAACTTATCTCGATGTTCCTGGCCTTGAAGAAGAAATTGTCAGGGATCAGGTGATGGAGGCGTCC
>CAZXXP010000084.1:0-8321 GCA_964644785.1 uncultured Nitrosopumilales archaeon
GAAGAGCTTGTGGAGAACTTTGTCAGATTCTTCACCAAAAGGGGGCAGACAGTGCTTGACCCCATGGCGGGCACTGGCAGCACTGTAATAGCGTCTCTCGAAAATGGAAGAAATGCAGTAGGAATAGAACTCATTGACAAATATTTCCAGATAACAAAGCAGAGGGTGATGATGGCCAAAGATCTAATCGAACTTCAAGACGGAGAAAATTCATTCAATATTTCAGCAAAGCTGGTGCAGGGGGATGCGAGGGGGGTGAAGAAAATGAATATTTCCCAAGTGGATTATTGCATAACTTCTCCTCCATATTGGGACATGTTACACGCAAAGGGCTTTGAAACCCAGAAGGGCAGGAAGGAGAAAGGTTTTGACGTCCATTATTCCGACGACCCAAGAGACGTTGGCAACTTATCGAATTACGAGGAATTCCTCGACACATTGACAGAGATATACGCAAAGATTCACGATGTCCTAAAGCCAAGAGGCTATCTCACAATAGTAGTGAAAAATATCAAGAAGGGCGGCAGAATCTACCCGCTTGCGTGGGACCTTACCAGAAGGCTAAGCAATCTTTTCATCCTCAAAGACGAAAAGATATGGTGCCAGGACAATGTAAAACTTGCTCCTTACGGCTATGGCAGGTCCTGGGTCAGTAACACCGTCCATCATTACTGCCTGAATTTCAGGAAGGATTGCGGCTAAGTTTTCTATTCAGGTTTTCTACTCCGCGAATAGAGACAAAAACGCATATCTAGGTAATGTTAAACCTCTATCACGATATACAATGCGTAAGCGTCCGTTGCTGCTAGGCGCTTTGTTAATAATAGCCGCACTAGCAATTCAGATTAACTACGACAACCAGTTCAAGACCCTAATGCTCGGAGCTCCTGCAGGAAATGCACAACAAATTGCTGCAAACGCGCCTAATCCTGCAGCCATTCAACAAAGAATAGCATTTGCTGGAGGTGGCGTTGGACTCTCAACTGATTCGTACATTCGCTTTTCCAGTTATTTGATAGGTGCCGCTGCAATAATGAGCATCCTCATCGGTTCTTTGATTCCTGAGAAGAAGGCCGAAGTTTCCTAAATTTGTTGGTGGAATGATCACAAACAAAATCAGAAAGAGCGCAACTGCATTCTTGATACTGTTGCTATTGGCACAGATCATTCAATATATTCCTCGCTCCGAGGCCGTTACACCAGGTACTTCAATTACAAACGCGCTTGCAGTTTCTTCAGGAAGGGTAAATGCAACTTTTGCAGACGCACCGCAATATTACAAGGTAAATGTGCAGGCAGGTTCGCTGCTAAGCATCCAAATGGATGTCCCTCCAGGATCAGCCCTTGACCTGGCATTGTATGATCCTGACAGCACCAGTGATGATCCGAAACTGATAGCTGAATCTAGAAATTTTGGCGATGGAGCTAGAGAATTTATCGAATTCCAAGCCACCAAGACAGGCTTTCACTACGTTAAAGTTTCCGGAGTAAGGCATGTTGGAACCGGCACATACACCACTACATTTTTTGTAACTAACTTCAGGGTGCTTTTCGCGGGGTTTGGTACGCAGGACTCGCAAACTGAAGTTGCTCCTGGCGATTTGGGGACAACTCTTTCCCTTGTGGTCAGAAATGGAGCAGACTTTGCAATCACGGATTTCATAGCGAGCGTAGACCTTCCACAGCAGTTCAGCAACAGCACCTCTGGAAACGGTCTTAGGCAGACGCTTACTAGCACGATCGCTGTCGGACAATCCGCTACATTTTCATTCCTTGTCAATATAGCGCCTAGCGCCTCAATAAGAACGTACACTCTAGCTTTGAAACTTGATTATTTGATGTCAACGGGCTTTGTAAGAGGCATCTCCGTCAACGTTCCACTCCAGATAAGCGTGACAGGGAGGAGCTTGATCCGACTCGTAACAGACAACCAGTTCCTTTTACCTGAAACTACGAATGACGTTACCCTGAAACTGAAGAACGAAGGTACTTCACCCACAGGAATAATCGACTTTTCACTTTCTGTTCCGTCTCCTCTTACGCTTGTAGGTTCTGACAATAAATGGACTCTACCTTCGTTACAGCTAGGGCAAGAAGTTGCAATATCATCCAGGATATTTGCACCATCAGGGAGCAAGGGTCAAGCATTCCAACTAACGGGGACTCTAACTTACAAGACTGCCGTAGGTAGCTCAAGGACAGAAACAAGAGTTGTTAGCCTTGTCGTCCAAGCAATAGGTAAGGGAGTAATTTCCGTTGCCAGTACGTATTGGGGAAGTAACAATGTAGATATTCTCGTGGCACCTGGGGACAAAAGAGCTACGCTGACTGTAACGACTCAGAACTTGGATAATGGACAGATAACTGGCGTAACACAAACTCTCCGCTTGGCTCCTCCGTTCACGAATTCTACTGGAGGAAATACGATAAGAGCATTTTACCCAAACGCAGTTCCAAGCGGAGGTTCTGCGAGCACAAGCTTTCTGCTTAATGTTGCAAACGATGCCCAGGTCAAATCATATTCTCTCGGCATGACGGTTTCCTATCTGGATCAAAGGTCGCTTCTGCAAAGTGTTGAGGTTTCTGTCCCTGTGACAATAGTAGGGAGGAGTAACATACGGGTGAATGTTCCTGCGAACGTCCTGCTCAGCGGCACTGTAAATGACCTATCAGTTGAAATAGTAAACTCTGGCACAGCGCCAGTGTATCTAGCAAACATCGCATTGGCATTTGGAGCATCGTCTCCGCTCAGCGTTGTTGGGGGGGAGGCGCAGAGGCTGATTGATGTGATTGAAGCAGGAGGGCGTGTTACTTTGCCTTACAGGGTATATGCGTCGCCTTCTGCTTCTGAAGGACTATACTCCGCATCACTTTCGATAACTTACAGGGACACGAACGGTCAGTCTGGAAGCGAAGCAAGAAACTTGGGCTTCGTCGTAAAGTCTTGGACGTCGCAGACAACGGCCGAATCTGCTAACACGATACTTGCAGCAAGCTCTGTCAACAAAGTTGCAATAAGGGTTAGAAATACTGGTAGCCAGATGATTTCCTCGATAACTGCAACGCTATCAGTTTCGAGCAGCGGTGCCGCACCACTTTCCCTTGCATCAGGAACTAGTCAATGGAACTTTGACCAAATTGCAGCGAAGGGCGAAGCTACCATCGATGCACAACTTTTTGCCACGCTAGCTTCTGCTGATGCATCTTATCCAGTGCAAGTGCAGATATCCTACCTTGACGCCAATGGATACCCTCACTCTGAAACAAAGACCGTAAGTTTCACGGTCAAGGGATGGGTTTCTCCAATAAGCGTTGAAACCCAGCAGCTGATCCTATTCTCGGGTTCGGTCAATCCTTTATCCATTAAGATCAAGAATACAGGAGGCCAGCCATTAAGCGCAGTTCAGGCGACTTTATCTTTTCCAGCGGCTTCAGGAAGCACTCCCCTTACCCTTGCGTCTGGGTCTCCGACCTATTCGTTTAGCCAGATAGCGGCAGGGGGTGAAGCAGAAATCAAGCCCAGCGTATTTGCAACTTTGGCCGCGGCTGATACTTCTTATCTGTTGCAAGTTTCGGTAATCTATACCGATGCTGGTGGATACCAGCACACAGAAACAAAGAGCTTTGGGCTCTCGGTCAGGGGTAAGATAGTCATTGAAACCCAATCGCTTTCTCTTGTACCTCCAAATGCAGCACCAGGCGGGAATGTCACGGTTGTGGGCAACCTGTTGAACAAGGGTACTGTGACAATGCGTTATACAGAAGCGAGAGTAAGAGCTCAAGGACCTATCAGGCTGAACCAAGGCAGTACGCAGTACCTTGGAGACATTGATCCCAATACACCCGTGCCATTTAGCATAAGTTTCCAGCTCAATGGAACGGCACAGCCAGGCAGGTATCCTGTCACGGTGCAGTTAGTTTACGAAGATGGATATGGAAGCAAGTTTACCAACGAAACAAGACTCCAAGTAACAATAGGGCAGCAGAGACAGCAAACCCAACAAGTCAGGCAGGCGCAAGAAGGCTTCGCAGCTGAAAATGCTCGAATAATCTTCATAGCAGGATTTGCAGTAATAATGGTCCTTGGGCTGGCAGTGATAATGAGGGCTAGGAGAAAGCTGAAGTCAAAGCGGGAAGTATTGTAGCTTGAAACCCCAAGACATAGTCAAGTTCAGTTATGACGCACTGAGGAACAGGAAGCTGAGGGCAGCCCTAACAATCATTGGAATTGCCATAGGGCCCGCTACCATAGTCGCTCTTATTGCAGCTACGGGCGGTTTTGCTGCTCAAGCTACCGCACAGTTCAACAAGCTCGGCGCGGAAACGATTCTGATATCGCCTGTTGGAAGGGTCGCCGTGCAAGGTCAAGCACCGTCGCCTTTTGGAGGGAACAACGGAGGCGCTTCTCTTGACGTGGATAGTCAGAAGGAATTGTCAGGTTTAGACGGGGTAAAGATTGTCCTTCCATACTATCGTGTGGGCGCAACGTTGAGAACCGGGACACAAAATTCCCAAGTCTCCATAATAGCCTTGGACACAGAGCAACTTCGTTCTTTATTCCCTGGAATCCAGATAAGCGAAGGTTCAGAACCCGGGAATAGCGAATTTACATCTGCGCTTGTAGGCTACAATATTGCCCATCCTGGTGGTGCATCTTCAGACTTGACTCTCAACCAAGTGGTTTCAGTTTCATACACTGTAAGGAATCAGAGGCAGGTCACATCTGAAAGTAGGTCATTTGTAGTAAAAGGAATCCTTAACCAGTTTGGCCAGGGGCTCTTCCTCAATCCAGACGAGACCATATTCGTCAATATGGGCACTGGCAGGCTTTTGACTAAAACGAACACTTATTCGGGTTTCTATGTTGTTGCAAAATCTGCAGACGATGTAACTGATATAGTTGGGCAGATAAACGACAGATACAGTAGCGAAATGCGAGCCACGACAGTCTCATCCATACTCTCGACGGTTCAGACCATAACATCCAACATAAGCAACCTCCTCGGCTCTATAGCCGCCGTTTCCGTGGTTGTAGCTTTCACGGGGATAATGACGACCATGCTGACTTCAGTAAACGAGAGGGTAAGGGAGATAGGCATGTTGAAGGCTCTTGGGACTACAAGGCGCGGAATCATGTTCATATTTCTCTCTGAGGCTCTCCTTGCAGGCTTTATTGGAGGTTTGATCGGAGCCACCTTGGGGTCGTCGCTATCGTTCTGGGTCGCATCCTCTCTCTTCAGCGGAGGTCTTGGAATTGGAGGACCAGTTCGTATCGGCGCAAGGCCGCCCGGACAGGGTGGAGGCGCAGCAGCAGCAGCCGCTCCTGCAGTTGCAATTACTCCAGCCATAACGCCAGAGCTCTTTATTGGGGCTATCGTGCTTGCAATTATCGTGGCAGTCCTTGCGGGCATGATACCCGCGTGGAAGGCATCTAAACTTACGCCTGTTCAGGCCCTAAGCAGAGAATAGCTCGTCCGTGTTCCCCCCTGGGTACGCGATGAATCGGGTGTTAATTCGCCTTTCAATGAACGAAGAGGACAGACTAAATTCTTGACGGCGTGTCTATTCCCAGCAATTCTGCGGTCTTTCCTAAAATGTTTCGGAATGAACTGACAAGTGCATGCCTTGCCTTCTTTACCTCTTCGTTAGTCTCCGAAAGTACGGGGCTCTTTTCGTAGAATGAATTGAATAACGACGACAGCTGAAATGCGTACCTTGCGAGAACTTTGGGAGCGGTGTTCGCTGACGCTTCTTCAACCTTGAGGTCGAACTTTGAAAGCGCTTTGACTAATGACACTTCCCACTCTTTGTCCAGCATCGCTGCAGAGCTTTCGGTAACCTTTGCTTGAAAGCCCGCCTTTTCGAGTATCCTTGAAGCTCTGGCATAAGAATACTGAAGGTATGGTCCAGTTTCTCCAACAAGGTTCAGAGATTCTTGAAGGTCGAAGACGATTAACTTGTCCAGATCATGCTTCAGCAATTCGAATCTTATCGCAGCTATGGCGATCTTTTCAGCAATTTCTTCAAGCCATTCCCCGCTCTCTCCCTCGTTCCTCCTTTTGGTCTCTGCAAAAGCTTTCTTGTGCAGTGCGTCGAGAGCGTTGTCGAGGTTGATGTAGGTTCCCTTTCTTCCAGACATCTGCAGGAACTTCTTTTCTTGTGCTTCAATGCCTAGCTCTGTTGCCGTGTTCTTGCTTAGGGTAACGACTTCGTAGCCGAGATGGATGTAACGGGAGGCGATTTCGCTCCCCTCAAGGCTTGCAAGTATTGCCGATATGATGTCTTGCAGTCTTCTCTGTCTGACATCTATTACCGTAATAACCTTCTTTGCTCCCCAGAACTCAGGATGCTTTTCGTTGCCGTCAAGTGCAGTCGCGTACAGCATCTGGCCGTTGGGCTGCTCTAGAAACGTTTTGTATCCGAATCTATCTTCGGTCAAACCAAGCTTCCATGCTGCAAACGGGATATCCTTTGCAATGTAAGTCGCGGTGCCATTACTCCTGACAAGGACCTTCTCTGTATCCTCCTCCCCTTCTTTTGTCATGGCTATCCAGCAGCCAGCAAGTTCCCCAGATTCTGCGTATTTGGCGATGCCGTTCTCCCTGAGCGCCTTGAAGAAGTTCTCCCACATCTTCGTAGCAAGTATGTGAGACTCGAACACAAGGCAGTCGTAGTAGGCATTGACCCTCCAGCAGGTCTTCAACTGCTCTTTCAGAATCCTCTCGGTAATCTTTGCAGCGAATTTAGCGGTCTTCGAATCCCTCTCCTCAATCTCCTTCAGAACCTCCCCTCTCTTTTCTTGGAGCTTTGGATCTTTTTCATAGAGCTCTGTGACGTTTACATAAACCGTATCGCCAGCATAATGATCATATTTTTCCTGCTTTTGAGGCTCCACATCGAAACCAGCATGAAGGAAGCCAACAATAATGTCCGCAACTTGCAGGCCAGAATCATCCACATAATTCAACACTGAAACGTTGAATCCAGTAGCCTTGAGGATTCTTGCAATGGAGTCCCCGAGGAAAACGTTTCTTGCATGGCCAACATGGAGTGCTTTGTTAGGATTAACACTGGTATGCTCTATGATCGCCCTTTCCCCAATGCCGAGGTTTGGAATTGAGGGTTCTCGAGCAAGCGTTGCAAACGCTAGCTCTTGATAGTCTATCTTGAAATTGATGTAGCCTGGTTGATAGGGTTCACACCATAGTCCATCCGCGTTCCCTATCTTTTGAGCTAGCATCTTTGCAATTTCGTACGGGCTCTTTTTCAGAGTCTTTGCAAGTGAAAATGCGACGTTTACATAGATGTCACCAAATTCCGACTTCGGAGGCTCCTGTGGCTCGAACTCTACCTGCTGAGCTCCAACACTGTCTAACGCATCTTTGACCTTGGCCTTTACTCTGTCTCTATAGGTTCTAAAGCTCATTTGCGGGGAAGCTCTCCAAGTCGAACCTTCAAGAAGCGCTCTGCAACATACTCCAAGGCCTCAAATGCTCCATCTCCGTTTTCTGCATAAGTTGAAAACTTTGCCTCAGCCTTCACGGCATCACTAGCATTCCCTACCGCAATGCTGTAGCCGCACATCCTGAACATGGGAATGTCTGTCTGGCTGTCTCCTATAGCCACGCAGTTCTCAGGGTTTATCTTGACAAACTTCAGGGCTTCCTTCAATCCCTTTGCCTTGTCTATGCCCCTCAGCGTAACGTGATAACCGTAAAGGCTGTCGGAGAGGTAGACTGGATACTTGCTCTCCTCGATGATATCCAGTCCTTTCTTGAAATCGAATGTCCTTTCCATCACAACTTCCGTGAAACGCGGATATACTGACTTCAGTTTCACGTTCTTGAGCCTCTCGGCAAGATAACCATATGCAGCAAGAGGGTAAGTCTTGTCTCCTAGTAGAACTAGATCATTGGGGCCTGTCTGGACAACTCCTCCGTTCTCCCCCACTGCAACCTTCGTAGTGCCGAGGAAGCATGCCAATGCAAAAACCTCCTGACTGCTCTTGCCACTCACAAAGATTATCTCGAATCCTGCGCTGTACAGCCACTTTGTAGCAAAGGCAGCGTCAAGATTTACTCTTCCACTAGCGTCAGTCATTGTACCATCAAGGTCTAAGGCGAATGCTTTGACTTCCAATTTACACCAGCAGCAAAAAACTACATGGCTTTAAAATACTGCTATGCTCAGTTTTGTAATGGGCCCGTGGCCTAGCATGGATCAGGGCGTTGATTCTTTAGCGCAGGCCTCCGAAGCCGAAGAGCGTGGGTTCAAATCCCACCGGGCCCGTAGAACTCCCATCCACAAAGTATTTGGGTTCA
>CAZXXP010000085.1:0-8310 GCA_964644785.1 uncultured Nitrosopumilales archaeon
AGATAACCGATGAGATAAATAGAAAGGCTATGATGACGGCACAGCTCGAAGACAACATTAACATCATTGCAAATGTCCGCGTTCCATCATTCCTTGTGCACATAGGTGATCAAATTAGCTTCCCTGAAACGATTGGACGGATAGAATCAGCATTCAGATCGATCGTCGAGAAAGTCACCATCACTACCGACAAATTCAATGGTCAAGCGATGGTTCGAGGGCCATTCGACCTTTCCGTATCGCTTGGGGATATCATCTCAAGCATCGCAAAGCGTGCAATCATACCGCAAGCCGACATCAAAACTTCAATTCTGGTTACCAACCTCGGGGAAAGGACAGCTGCTATCATGGTGAAATATTGGATCACGAACCAAAATGGAATTGATGTTCTATCCGACACAAAGTCCATCGAACTGGAACCCAATCAGACGATAACGCTTCCGCTAGGTGTTACTGTATACGCACCAGGTGATTACGTGGTCAACTCGCAGATTGCCTTTGTCACACAACCTGGACTTGCCGCCAGATCATATCCAATAACGTTCTGGGATGTCTACGGATTCCTGATCCTTGTGATAATCTTTACCGCAGCGGTTATTGGGACACTCTGGTACATTGGCAAGAAGCGGAAAAAGTCCAAGAAAGGGAGTATAAGCCTAATGGGAACACAGATGCCAATTCCTTCGGCTGGATCAGTAGCGTCCGTTCAGAGGTAGCTGACAGGCCTACCTATCTTCTTCTCCGAGCACAGATGAGCCGCTGGGAATCCTGTTATAGGGATTAGCAGTTTTTCCCAACGTAGGGACTCGACCCCCAGGCGATGGTTTTCTGTCGGACTCTAGGTCTTGATATGGTTCGGAATCTTAACGCTATCGTTCGGATGCGTCAGTCTGCTTAGGCTATAGGGTAGCCTAAATGCTCACGGCTCCTAAGAAAAACAACCAACTACATCCGAACAAGATGACAAACATCCGAGCTAGAAACGGAACAGTAATAGAAACATCCGAACTCCGATATAGCCATCCGAACTGTGCCGTAGAATCATCCATAGAGATTATCCAAGTATTTACATAATACCCAGCTTTGCAAAGCTTGGCAGATGCAAAGGAACGGTTGGACAGCTTTAGGTGTTGGATTGCTTGCTTTACTTGTCCCCGTCTTTAGTATCATCCCGACATCTGTTCCGAATGGCCCCCCTGGGGCACAGTCCAAGAACCTTGACTCGTTCAGGATAGAAATAGATGATGTTTACCTTGATGCTGAGAAGTCAGACGTAGCGGCAAGTGCCGTCCTAACCACAAAGATTCAACTCGAGAACAAAGGGATGCATGAAAAGAAAGATGTAATGCTTACGGTAAGCCTTCACAATGGGCTGGGGAACATCGTTTCGCAGTCCACTCAGCTTGTTTATGTGCCGTTCAACCAAACCAGGACACTTACAGTGAGCCTCCTGGGAAGGAGCCCCGGTCTCCATAGCGTAATTGCTTGGGTTTCAGTCGATAACCAGGCGTCTGTTACCTCTCGTGAATCTTTCGCTATTTCGATAGCGGATCTTTTGGGTTAGGTTCAGCATCAAAAATCCTGTTATTCTATTTGGATAACTAAGAGGGATAAAAAAAAAGATTGCACCTGTAGGTTGCCGTTCACTACAGGCTAATCTACCAAGTCGGAAGCTCAGTCTTTCGCTTGTGCTTGATAAGATATTTCTTGTCAAGATCTGAATGATCCCGACATAGATGAAGCTCCTGTCCCGATATTGGAATGTTGAGGGCTCCGATGTAGGCACAATCTCGGACGTCACAGTAGAACTCTTGAGTAAGTCTGATTTCTTGACTCATGAGTCAGGGTAGCAAAGGTCAGAAATTTTGCCCCCTATGTCAGAGGCATAATACCTTTAGGTAAAATGTTATTGATTAGAAAGGTTCAGGTTAATTCCTTCTGAGTACAATTTGGAGAGACGCGATTGGAAAAAAGGAAGAAATTGCAGCCCAAATCAGGCTTTTCATCAGCAATCATTCCTCCATATGATGCACAAGGTGTCTCTGATATTGAATGCACCTAAGGTAAGGAGCGCATTGGAAAACCCCTTTTCAGATGTTCGGAGCAGTCGTCTTGACTTGGGATTCGACTTCTGGACTTTTACTTATTTTGGGCTAGCTCTCTTAGCTTTGTGGAGAGCCGTCTAGATCTAATCGTATTCGCACCGAGAATTCCCGTGCCTAAAACAACAGCGCCAACCGTCATCAGAGCAGGCATCAGAACTTCGATAGGTAGCGCACCTGAAACCAAATATCCAATGAATGGGTCATGAACAAGTTTGTTATTGAAGTGTGGATAGGTCAGAGTGATTGTCTTGTTGCCGACCGTCGCATTGACCAGTATAGGTATTGAATCTGCTGTAGCATTTCCGCCCCACTTGAAGAACGGAGTAATCCCATCCGCACCCTTGAACTTGACCGTGTCCTGTCCAGGGACGTGTGCTTCAAACTCCGCATTGAACTTTGCCTGCAATGCAAGTTTCGTATCATTTCTCTCCCAATGGTATTTCGTCATGCGTACATCAAACTTTACCTGCCATATCTTTATCGTCGCCGTAGTGGCGTTATCAAAGGTCACGGTCCTAGTCGTGGGGGTCAAGTGATAGATGAATGCGATTTCGCCAATCGAGCCCGACGTCGCATTTTGAGTGATAGTTATCATGGTTATCGTTCCATTGCCGCTCTTATTCTCGACTCTATGCAAATTCCAATTCAGCGTTCGAAGATCTATTGTTGAAATGATTGTATCATTAGCGTCGAAGACGCCCTTCTTTGCCCCGTTGTCTTTGAACTCGATCAGTCTGTCAAATAGAACGCTTAATTCTAGCTCGGACTTTGTCGTGTTCTCTTTCCCTTGGAATTGTAACTTTATCGACGCGCCATTCTTTTGCACCTCGACATTCAGCTTCTGCTTCTCTCCTTCTTTCTTGATATCTACCTTGAAGTGGTTCTCATTCTCATTTTGATTCTTGAAACCAAGCTCCTTCAGCTCCCGTTGAAACTCTATTACCCTGCCGTTTACCGAATGCACCGTTAGATCAAATTCCTCGAGCCCTTTCTTGATCTTGATATTGTATTTCAGATGGTCCATCTCTACTGAAATCGCGGTGTAATTCCCTGCACCAACCTCTCTCTTGAGGAAGTCTATGGCGATGGCAATGGCCTGGGTTGAATTGAACCTGATGGATGGAGGAGTATTCTCGTCTACTTTTGCTGCCTTCTCATCTGCATTTTGTTCGCCTTTACCTGCATTCTTATTCTCTTGAGCTATGGCGTTACCTCCCTTGTTTTCCTCTTTCTTAGCGTCATCCGCATTCTTCTCTCCCTGTTTCTGAGCTACGCCTTTATCCTCCTGTTTCTGACTCTGCTCTTCCTTCTTCCCGTCTCCAGCACCTTTCTCCTGACCCTTTACGTTAACACCCTTGCCCTGTTCCTTGCTCTGAATCTCGACCGAAATTATCCTTCCATCGTTTCCGGATACAACAAGGTTGAAAATAGCTGTACCGTTACCAAACTGAAGCCTGTAATTACCCTCAAAACTATTTTCGAGCAGTGTATAATTGGCACGCCCATATTTCTGGACCAAATACTTGGTTGCGTTTGATTTTGCCTGCTCTATAGTAATGGTTGTATTCTTCGCCTTCTCCTCCTTATTGTTTGCATTTTCGTTCCCTTTGTTGGCTGCGTTGTTATCATCCTTCTTGTCGTCATTTTTATCCCCATCCTTTGCGTAGGCAGTAAGGGCGGGCTGGATTACAGACAATGCCAAGATAGCCAAAGCGAATATGGCGAGGGGTTTTGCGAATCTATTCATTTTCTGTGACACCGTTCCTTTCCTGTGTTGGTTATGACATCCAGGTAATAACAAACTAATGATAAGGAACGCGGTTCTAAAAAGTTCGAACTTCACTTTTTTACCACTATATACCAATGATAACTACCATCGCGTTAAGATAGACTAAGCCGAGGACAGTCATGCTAGATCTTGCAGTTGATAGTCCCTTCGACACTCTCAGGGCTGAAGCGAGCAGGACCAAGCTCCAACCCTGGAGGCCAAAGAATAGAATTCTGAAAAACCACTCGTTTGTTCCTAGAGAATCTGGGAAGGAAGTCTTCACCATCAACCATGAAATGGAGAAGATTGTGAGAGGGATGTATGCGAAGGCTATCGAAGCTGCTAGACCTAAATTGCCTTCGCGCTTTCCAAAGAGGACGGTCGACAGGGCAATGCATCCTAGGGCGATTAGTAGCCAACCTGCTACAAAGTACAAGAAACTCTCAAGACCAGTTGGAGCTTTGGAGTCTAAGAGGAATAGAGCTACCGGCCTTAGTCCGCCTAGCATGGCGGCCCAGCCTCCAACAAGCAGTATCCCCAAGCACCATGAGAGGTGGATAAGCGGTGAGCGATTCATGTACTGGAAGAACATAGTCCCAGAAAGGTAGGGGGAGATTCCTCCTGTTAGGTCCAACGCCTCGATAGGTTGGGAGACGTTTGGTCCCTCGGTCAATAACTGGTAGGCAAGGCGTCCGTTTTCGGTCAACATGTAGCGCTTGTCCTTCCCCTGCTCAACCAATTCCCCCAGGACTGAGAGATGATAGTAGAGCGTTCCAGTGCCAACCTTTGTCTCGGCCTTCAGCTCGGTGAATCCCATCGAACGCTTGGTTTGAAGCAATTCAATAATCTTGCCTCTGTGAGGATGGGTGAAGATGCTGTAAAGCCTCTTGTTATCCTTGGCAGAGTTCTCACTCGGGTTCTCCATCTAGCTCTCTTCTGGAAAATGGTTTCGGGGTGGCCACACCATTTAAGGGATGTGGAGTTATCTTCTATTGCAGTTTCTAATATTCCGGAAGCGCGTTCCTTAACTTCCTTCTATACCAATGCAACTGCAATGAACACAAGGAAGCACCGCGGAAGGGGGGAGATAGTCAGGCAGATTCTTTTGTCTACCATGAATGGACTTCGAAAGACGCATATCATGTATAAGGTTAACCTGAACTACAAGCAGCTATCCGAATACTTGGGATTACTAAAGGGGTACTTTTTGATTGGGGGGGTAAAAGGAGAGATGGGCAATCCCTTCTTCAAGACAACGGACAAGGGTAGACTATACATTGCTCAACTTGGAACGCTGTATGAAATGTTGGGCGTGAATGACGAGGAGGAAGTAGCCAACATCTTGTCTGTTAAGAGCACCTAGACCTCTTTCTGTCTCAAAGCGGGGCAGTCAGAAATCCGGTGAAGATAGCGGTTGAAACCTGTAGAATCCCTAATTCTTATAACCCCGCCTCGAAGACGATTCTGCGATGGATACTGAACCTGGCTATGCAAAAACTGGAATAAGGGGAGTCGACGAACTTCTAGAGGGAAAGGGACTGCCGAAGGGTTCCCTAAGTTACATTCTTGGGGGGCCTGGTAGTGGCAAGACGACCTTTGGACTTCAGTTCCTACATGCGGGAGCAAAGAAATGGAACGAACCCGCCATTTATGTGACGATGGACGAAGAAATCGACAAGATAAAAGCCAATGCACAGAAGCTTGGACTTGATTTTGAGGAGCTAGAAAAAGAGGGAAAGATTGCCTTCATAGACATAGCTCCGATCCGTTCGCTTCCAGGGGTTTCAGAAACCTTGGGGAGGAGCGGTTTTACACTCAGTTCTCTCTTAGGCGCCATCAGTACCACATGCGCTGAGCTCAAAGCCAAGAGACTCGTTATTGACCCCATAGTTTCCCTGACAATACAATACCCAGGCAGGGTGGAGAGAAGGAATGCTGTGCTTGAGCTTATGCAGTCCCTCGCCGCGACTGGATGTACTTGCCTGCTAGTTACCGAGCTATCGCGTACTTCTATAGAGAGGCCTTACCAGTTCGAAGAGTTCCTCGCTCAGGGTGTAATGATCTTGAGAAAGATTAACCTGTCCTCTGGCGGGATGGCCAGGGTATTTCACATCGAAAAGATGCGTGGAGTAAATCATGATACGCAACCACATCCATACAAGATAGTGCAAGGAGGGATTGAGGTCTATCCGTCCGAGCTGGCCTTCTAGATTACTAAACTTTGGCAAAATCTGCCTCCATCTTGGCTCTGGATGGGAGGACGAGCGATGCTATCCTTTCGGCGTCATTCTCAAGCTTCCTGCCCACGTTCAGAACAAGGTTGATGAATGAGACAAGCACCTCTCTGTATGCGAGGCGCGCGCGCCAAGAGATATTTGCCGTATCTTATCCTAATGGGCTTCTAGCTGTTGACTCTCTAAATGCGGCCCGGCTTCTATCTGATGGACTGAATCCACTAATGTCATATCTTAAGAAGGCGTCATACCTTCGGCCCGAGGGGGCTCTCTGATCTCCAACTGATTGGCATACAAAGAAAATAGTTCTCTTATGTAGGTTTTGTTCATCTCCACCTGTGCATGATCCTAAGGGTTTATCAGACAAAGGCCTAGATAAGATAAGTAATGATGCCCTGAAGCAACTCAGGGAAGGCTCATCACCACCACCCCAGGGAGTGAGGCCCTCGGCTGCAGTCTTTGCTCATCGCCATAATCTATGAGAGAAACTACGGACTCCAGGCACGAATGGTCAAGATGCAAGAGGACATAGGAAAATGGAGCAAGAGATTGGTTCACGTTACAGGTGAACTCGCCATCAGGCACTGTTTATTCAAATTGAGCATAATGGTGTAAGCAAATTAGTGTACTCCCAAACGCCCAGGGATGGCCGAGAGAAGTATTCAAGCACCTACTTGGTGCATGCACAATCGTTGTTCATGATCAACACCGATGCAAACATGGAAAAGGCCTTGGTTGGCTGGGCAATAATTTTCAAAAATCATCAATTAACTCTTGCGTAGGCAGGATCAGAGCGCATATCTAATTCCGAATTTAGCGTTCCGTAGGCACGAAAAAACCCCTTTTTTATTCGGAATTGTTTTCCGATAATTTCGATTTCCCCGACCGGACGCACGAAAAAGCGGTACCGGGAGCGGTTTTGAAATATTTTTTCGGTACCGGAAAGCGAAACCGCAGGCACGATAAAGCGGTACCGGACCGGTTAGCGGTCCGGAGCGGAAGCGGTCTGAAAGCCCTACCGCAGACATGATAAAGCGGTACCGGGACCGGTCGGAAAGCGGTACGGAAAAAAGGGGATAAAAGGGGAAGCGGAAACCGGCAAGCCCTACCGGTTGCCCAAAAAGCGGTACCGGGACCGGTCTAAAAGCGGTATGCAAAAAGGGGATAAAAGCGGAACCGGTACCGGGCGACCGGTACCGGTAGCCCAAAAGCGGACCGGTCTGTACAGGGGGGAAAGCCCAGATCAGGTATGATCCGGGCTGGTAGGGGGGTCCGGTAGGGCTCAACCGGAAAACCGCTTTTAATTGCGCAAGCGTCGGGTACATGTATGTGTTTGCAATAACATGCGACTAGGCAAGCATTTGGTCAGCACATGACGTGCAAGTATTATGCTTGAAGGTGCTGTAGATCAAAATTATCTGCCCTGCTCCGGGCAAAGCTCCTTAGGACTATTGAGAAACTCTTCCAAGGCCCTGCTGACCCTTGCATCGGCATAGTTTGGGAAAATCGTGTGAGTTCGACTTGGTTCAATTCAATGTGCCAGAATAATCCAAGTGTCTCTACATCTCTTTCTGCGGATTTAGATTTGTAAAGAACGTCTTGATCGCTTCCAGGTTTCCATCGTATTTCTGAGCGATCCTGGCCTCAACCTCTAGTGCAAAGTCCCTCGTGAACTCTCTGGGAATCGAGACGAGCTCGTCTACCATGTCAAGAGCTATTGGAAGGCCTGTCGCCTCGTTAAAGTTATCTGGGTTCCCCAAGAATTCCCTAAGCACTCGTTCATCCATATTGGTCGGATACTCCAGCTCAAAAGGAGCCTCTTCGTAGATTCTCACATACATCCGATTCAAACCTGAAAGAATTTTCTCTGCTTCCTTATCGTCTATCCCAAGAGAACTCCTGAGGGTATCCAAGATCCATCTTTTGGCCTCTTCAATCCCCCTGCTAAAGTCAAAGTCTTTAACGGAAGCTCCGAGCTGAGATGCAAGCCTGCTGTAGATTCTGTAGGACTGGGATCCTGTAAGAAGTGGGATATTCGAGAACGGTATTCTTGGGCATTATGCGAGTAAGAATCAGCTTGTCGGAAAAAGACGCTAGAGGATGCCTCCTCTTCTCTTTGTATGAGAGGAACCCTCCTATTGCCCTGGTCGAGTTCCGCGGTCTCCCTGCAGAAGAACCACGAGTCTCCCAAGACGTAGAGGAA
>CAZXXP010000086.1:0-8270 GCA_964644785.1 uncultured Nitrosopumilales archaeon
AAAAGCGCCGCTCAGGAAGTACCAAAGTCTCTCGGGTACAGAATGCCCGCAGAATGGGAGTTCCATTCTGGAACGTGGATAACATGGCCCCATAACATCGAAACGTGGACCAATAGCATGGCCGAAGTTGAGGATATCTACGCAAAGATGGTAGAGGCTTTGTCGGGGAATGAGCAAGTCAACATCCTCGCCGATAATATTGAAATGAAGAATCATATCCTTGAAAAACTGAAGCCCATATCAGAGAATGTCTTCATACACATTTTAGAGACCTGCGATTCCTGGATTAGGGACTACGGCCCGACATTCGTAGTCAACAGGGATGCAAAGAAACTTGCCCTAGTGGACTGGGGTTTCAATGCATGGGGAGGGAAGTACGAGCCATGGCCCTATGATGATGACGTTCCCAGCAAAATAGCATCAATGCTTGATATTCCAATGTTCAAACCAGACATGATACTCGAGGGAGGCTCGATAGAAGTCAACGGGCTGGGAAGCTGCATAACTACGGAGTCGTGCCTTTTGAATCCGAATAGAAATCCAAGCTTAAGCAAGATTCAGATTGAAGAATATTTGAAGAATCATCTTGGCTTGAGCAAAATAATCTGGCTAAAAGGAGGCATTGCTGGCGACGACACCGATGGCCATATAGACGACATAGTGCGTTTCGTCGATACAAGCACTGTAGTCTGCTGTCTTGAAGAAGATCAAAGCGATGAAAACTATTCGTCATTGATGGAGAATTACAGCAGGCTGCTTAACGCATCAGACCAAGACGGAAAGAAAATCTC
Source organism: uncultured Nitrosopumilales archaeon (assembly GCA_964644785.1). Classification (GTDB taxonomy): domain Archaea; phylum Thermoproteota; class Nitrososphaeria; order Nitrososphaerales; family UBA57; genus VHBL01. The sequence goes on from CAZXXP010000086.1 coordinate 792, forward strand.
CGTAGTTCCTTTCCCCATGCCTGGGAGGATTGAAGATGGCAATAGGTTGCCTGCAAGCTATGCAAATTTCTATATTGGCAACGACGTTATTCTAGTGCCCACATTTGATCATCCTAACGACAAGAGGGCCTTGAGGATTCTTCAGGGACTATTTCCCAAAAGAGAGGTTATTGGTATATACAGTAAAGCTCTGGTAGAAGGTTTCGGGGCCTTCCATTGCCTGACCCAGCAACAACCCAATCCCTAGCCCGTGTGTAAACCATGATGGGGGTATATGACCCAGTGGTGTCAATTGCTAAATCATATCTAAAATACGTCTATTTCCGCGTTGTACTCTTCAGAATAGGCTCTATCTGATTCGTTAAGAAATCCATGGCCCTTTCCGGTGCGTTACCGACATACCCTGAAACCTTCATCAATTCATCGATCCTCTTTGCCGGTACATACTTTGAAACTTCTTTGTCCTTCCTGATCATCTTTATCAGAGGGTTTTTCTTTCCTGCTTGGATAGCTTTCCACGCTCCTATTGAGAGGATACGGAACCTTTCATGTATCTTCTGTCTGTCCGCCCCTTTCTCCGCAGCTTCCATCATTAGAGGCTCTATTGAGGCAAACGAGGAGTAAGTTTCCAAATTAGCCTCGATCTTGGAATAGAATATTTCCAAACCCGCGACGATCTTGGAATACTGGTGTAAACATTCATCAATTGCAAGGAATGCTTCTGGTATGATAATCCTTCTGTTTGCAGAATCATCCAACGTCCTTTCGAATACTGAGGATGCTGCATTAGAAAATGCTACGTTTGGCAATGATGATACGTACCTTGCTAGTGAGCAGGCTCGCTCTGCAGATACCGGGTTTCTTTTGAACGGCATTACCGATGACCCGACTTGCCTTGCTCCGAAAGGTTCGGATAGCTCTCCAAATTGGGGTGATTGGAGTACTCTGACATCCAAGCAGAACTTATGGATGCTCTGCGCTATGCTTGCAAGCAATGACAGCAGAATAAGATCGATCTTTCTGGGATAGGTTTGTCCAGAAATTGAATGCGCTTCCATGCCCAGCTTTCCCATAACTGCATCTTCCAGATTCTCTGCTGCCTTGCCACTCTTCAGAAGCGATGTGTATCCTGCAGACGTGCCCACTGCTCCTTTCATCCCCTTTCCTTTTACAATATTTTCATTTATGAAATCGAGCGTTTTCAGGTCTAATAATAAATCCTGAGCATAGGCAGCGAACCTGTAGCCGAGGGTTGTTGGCTCTGCAGGCTGTAAATGCGTCCAGCCTATGCATACTGTTGAATTGTTTTGCCTGATCTTCTTCGCAAGCTCTGCAAGAACATCTATTATTCTGGATCTGATCAATGTTAGAGCGAATTTCATCCTAATAATGTCTGCATTGTCCTCAATATCTGCCGAAGTTGCTCCAAGGTGAAGTTTTCCTCCTCCTACCTTTGCCTGCTCCGCAAAAGTTTTGAGCTCAGCCATTAAATCGTGTCCGATTTCTTTCTCTATTTCGTGGGCTCTTTTTAGATCGATATAGGATTCTGCAGAATATTTCTTGATGTTTCGTAGTTCTTCCTTTGTCAATAGGCCATATTCCTGCTGTGCCTCTGCTAAGGCTAGCCAGATTTTTCTCCAGATTACCCTGTAGTTTTTTTCGGAGAATAATTGACGCATCTCTTTGCTGCCGTAGCGCCAAGTAAATGGTGAAAGAAATGTTTCATGGTTGAAAGATTCTTCTGGCATCTATGTCTGTAGCCCTCGAATTGTTGTGAAATAAACATTCAACTGTGAACTAAACGGTACATATCATGATCATAGTAGAACGATACTTCCTTGAGAAAGGGACAGATATTATCCTATAACTTTGTTAGACCACATCAAACACTAAAGGGACAAACACCAGCTCAGAAAGCAGGGTTAAACGCAGCTAATGGACAAAATAGATGGATGAAACTTCTTAAGAAAACAATGGACAAACCACGAAAGGTTAACAGAGTAGATCACAAAATAGCACTGAAATTCCCTGAGCGAATTAGCCGATTGGGCAATTGTAATAGCTACAATCGGTCTAGTTATTGCGACGTTAGTACTTGCCAAGCATAGTGCAAAGTTAGTAGGGGCGACTGAGCATCTTGCCAAAGAAACTGAGCGTGGCGCTCGGAATCAGATAATGCCAAAACTAGTATTCATCCAAAAACGTTATGACCCTGATAGGAAGAGTTTGATCATAGATCTCTCTAACAAAGGAGCTGGTACGGCATATAATACAAAGATCTATCTCAAATTTGGAGGAGGGGAAGTCTTGATGACGCTTATCAGTGCTAGCGGAGATATTGAAACTGGTGATTCAGCTTCCTATAAAACCGATGGGGTAGCTATGGGAAACAGGTTTGATGTCATATGGAGATATGAAGATGCCGAAGGAATTCCATATGAGAACTCAGCAGACATGATTTCTAACTAGGGTTTAACATCTAGCAACCAAAAATCAACACCCAAATAAAACACCCGAAGATTTAACGGCGTACTCACACGTCCCTAAAACCTTATTAGAACTGCAGAATTGCTTCGAGCCCACAAAACCAGTGATTTTATAGTGGGCGTTGCGAAACTCTCCAAAGTCTCATTAATCCTACCAAGAAGTGACGTCCCCGTAGCCCTAAGGGAGCTCTCCGAGTTTGGCATGTTCCATCCAACACAACCACACTCAGAATCCTACGATCTTAACCTGGACAAATTGGCATCAAAAGCTTTCAAAACATACATCACATCAGGAGAAATCATCCGAGATACAAAGCTCCAGCTAGAACCGGGGCTGATAGAAATCCTCCTGAAAGGTTATAACGTTTCAAAAGAAACATTCACCGCTACAGACTGGGAAGATCTAGTCAATAAAACAGAGGCAGAGGCTAAACCATTAATCGATGAAATCAGCAGAGCCGTGGGAGAAGCCGCAGACGCAGAGAAGAAACTACAATCAGAAAACGCCATGAAAGAAGCCCTAAAGTTAATTTCGGGATTTTCCATTGATTTCAGACAGTTCACCTCTCTAAAGAGGTTCTATGTTGCATTTGCAGTTGTAGCATCAAAGGACCTGCTCGAAATAAAGAACAGTTTACCAGATGCAATAGTCATAGATTCTGCTCTAACAGAGACAGAGAAGGCCGTCGTAATAACGTCTACGAAGGCCACAGGAGCAACGGTAGAAAAGGTTCTCAGGAGTTTTGAGGTCGAACCATTCTCGATACCTGCAGATTTACCACAGAACCCTGCAGAAGCCTATAAAACTATAGAGGCAAGAGCTTCAGAACTTCAAAACAGGTCAACCTCCTCAAAGCAAAAGCTTGCTGAGGCCGTAACAAAAAGTCAGAACAAGATCCTTGCCCTACACGAAGTTTCCAAATCTGCATACGAAGTCCTAAACCAGATGAAGAGGTCCGGAGATCTGAAGAGGATGTCCATAATTCAGGGCTACATTCCTCGCAATTATGAGCATAGGTTCAACGAGAGCTTCGGAAGGTGGATTACGTTAGCAGAAGAAGTGGGTGAACAGCATGGGAATCGTGGAGAACACCACGCACAGGAAATTCCAACATTAATGACTAACCCAAGTTTCACAGGTTCCTTTGAAGCCATAACGCTAAACCAAGGCTTTCCACGCTACGGCGAATTCGACCCAACAACAATAATCAGCATAATCTTCCCTATATTCTTCGGCATAATGTTCGGCGATTTGGGCCATGGGATGGTAATCTTGCTCTTCGGGTTGCTGTTGCTCCGGAGAGGGAGTCCGGGACTAAAAAAATGGGGAATGATATTCGCTGTTGCAGGTGCAACCTCCTCTATAGTAGGTCTGTTGGTAGGAGAAGCTTTTGGGCTTGAAATAAAATCATATCTCCCAGCTCTAGGCCAATTCACAGTTCTAGAGCTGGTAGAAAGGTTCCACGAAGGAAAAGCGCTGACGATCCCCATCATCAATACGGTGACCCTGAAATTCATGTTGAAGGTTACATTGATGCTCGGCATGCTACACCTAATCGGCGGAATCCTCATCGGCCTCTGGAACGAGGTGAGGCACAAGGAGAACAACGAAATAATAATCGAAAGAATTCCGACCCTTGCAATGTATATCGGCCTTATCATGGTAATGTTCGCCATTGTAGGCTCAAGGTTCGATGTCTTCGGATCCTTTTCAGATTATAATCATGTGACCCCGATTTTCTTCTTCTTCAATGGTCCTCCGGTAGCCATAACTGCGAACATAGGCGCGGCAATTCTTGTATGCTCGATAGTTTACTACATTGCTGCAAAGCCCCTGTTTATCAAAATGGGCAAGCTTCCGAAGGAGCCGATTGGTATGGTGCTTATGGTGGGCGTAATTGAGGGAATCATCGGTAAAGTTCCCCAACTACTTTCAAATACCATAAGCTACGTTAGGCTTGCAATCCTGCTCGGAGTTCATGCCGCTCTGATGATCGTTGTAAACCTGCTCTGGCAAGCGGGCCCTGCAGCAATTCCAGCAATAGTGATCTTCAATATCTTAATTATCCTGTTTGAAGGGCTGATAGTCTACATCCAAGACTTGAGGTTGCACCTCTACGAATGGTTCACGAAGTTTTATGGTGGAACTGGAGCTCCATTTAGGCAGCTCAAACCAGTAACTCTGAGATCCGAAATAGAGTGGAAGTAGCTACCTCGCGTAGACGAGCTTCTGCATTATCGCCTTGGAACTTAATGAGTGCTCTACTCCGAAGGCTATAGCAGATATGTTTCTGGCTTCCAGCTCTTTCAGTTTTATAAGGCCTAGGACAACGCTCTCTCTAAAGGCATCCCACAAGAACGGACGAGTAGCCCTCTGGTAGCCGAGGCGCCTGAAAGCATCTTCAAGTGCAGATATCATCGTAGCATCGTTTTCGCTGGCCTGAGGAACTAAGTTCCTGTACCTCGTTCCTGTCAGATACCTGATAGCATCGGCAACCGTTGGTGCAGCTATCATGCGCTCTAGGACATTCTTTGGAGCGTCGAACGTTGGTTCGATAATCAAAGAGCGTACTTGCACTTGCGAGACTTCCCAAGAGTGTGTCCTCAGAACTGCAAGCACATTGTAGGAATCTACATCTACAGAGATTAGAGGTCTTAACCTTCCGAAGCCCTTCCTCGGAGCAGTTTCAAGTATGCCATCATATAGAGCCCTGTCAAGATAGACATCAAAGGTATCTAGTTTTTGGGTGCTCCCGTACGTCTTGACAGCATTGTCAATGACTTTGTGAAATTCCGTACCTCTGAACGTGGTTACAACTTCGTCCAAACTGGCAGCTGCAACTGCCCTCGCTATCAAATCTCTTCTTCTTATCAACTCTTCAGCACGCATGTCTAGATACCGTTGGATTTCTTCGTAAGACCTTCCGATAGCCTTACCCTTTAAAATAGTCTTCAAATCGCCTATAATGTACTTCATGTAGTAAGCATATAGGACACCTGCATGAGGATAGGCCTTCATCAAATTGTAGTGCAGGCTGGAAACATGTTCTCTCACGGCAAGCTCGATCTTGTATCCAGAATACGGCGGCTGAAGCTTTGAAACTGAGTCAGAATAGGGCGTGGCCTTCAACTTCGTGATCAAATCCGCTAGCTCTCTGGACTCTGTAAGAGACTGAAGCGCTGACTGAGATAACAGATTACCCTTCAGAGCATAAGATTTCGTTACAGGATACGTAATGTTGGAGCCGCTGCTAACAACCCTCAAAGGCTAATCGCCAAGAACTGCTTTCACTACAGAATCGACTGCTTTGTCGAAGGCTGTATCGATCTTGCCCTGTAGTTTTTTAACTTCAGCATAGCTCTTCTGAACAATTTCATCGGACTTTTTCCCAGCCTCCGCAGTAGCTCTCTCAAGCTCATTCTTCACGGTGTCATTTGCGCTTGAAACTATCTCGTTCTTTATCTTCTCAGCCTCTTCCCTTGCCAGTGCTACTAATGCTCTCTTCATCTCTTCTGCATCTGTTCTGACTATGTCGATCTCCTTCTCCATCTCCGATAGGGCAGATACCATTCCTTCAAGGCGGGAAGACTCGCTGTTCGACAATGTTCTCAGCGTTCTTCTTGCTTAAAATAAAAGCCTTTAGAATTTATGACGAGAGCTTAAGAATCGCTTGTGCAAGTTCTCCCCCAGATTCTTCCAATGCTATTCTGGCCCTCTCAAGGGAAACTCTTGTCTGCTGTGAAACTAGGAGAACATCTTCTTCAGTAAACTTGGGCTTTTCTCTGACAATTTCTTCTATGTTTTCTCCAACTACCTGGAACATCCTTGTTCCTTTGGTTTTGACCTCAGACACACTTGGCTCTTTGACGACTATATCCTTCTCCTTCGTCCTTATGATCACCTCTTGAACATCATTAATGGGCTCAAAGTTAATGCCCATTCTCTCTAACATTCTCTTAGTCTGTCTGTTATCCATCGGGAAGGCCACAGCTTGCCTTTCTCCTATGGCATCCTTAAGTTTTTCACGCTGCTTTGAGCCTTAGCGCAGACCAATCCTTATCAACGGCAATAATGACTACTCCCTGTAGCCCTATTGACATGCCATATTCGTAAATACTATCCCGGTTAATGTCGCTTTTGATATTCGAACTCCCTTTTTTTGTATGTAACCCAGAGTATTCCATTCGCGTTAAGATATTTCTTTAGCTTGGATAGTTGCTCTTCAAGCTCCTTCCCTGAATTTACGAATACCTGAATAATGTCGACATTCTGCAACCCTTTGGCAACGTCAATATTCTTTGGTAGGCCGATAGAATCCCTGCATCCTTCGGGCTCATTTACAAACAGAACTTTTTTGCCTTCTTTGATCAAGGGTTTTTGGGCGAGTAGCTTCTCTGACACACCTTCTTTTCACTATAGATGCATCAAATAGCCTTTAGGATGATCTTGCCATTGCGGCTATCTGAGAGTACGCCTTAACGCTTGGACGGTATAGAGGGTGAATAGTGATTATAGCCATCAAAGGGATCAGTACTTGGAAGATCACAATCCCGCATTTGTAAAGGAAGACCAACTGGCCGGCAATCTAAGTATTTCGACAATAGCGAACGCAGATGTATTTTTTGCTGCCCAGTCCTTCCCGTCCACAAGCCAGTAGCCAGCGCCGCAGAAGTAATCCAAAGACACAAACCAGCAAGAGGCCTACCAGAGTGTAGTCAGAGATGGGAAGGGTTTGAAAGGGCAAATTTCAGGCGAATAGCTTTGCCCGTCGGATCGCTGGACAGAAACCATCCGCTGGGTATCCTAAGAGCTGCCATTATTAGCTCAAGAACTGTCAAAACCATAATTCCTGCAGGCCTTGGTACGCTAATCTGTAAGCGCTCGCCCCTCCGTCTTCTTTAGAGCAGATTCTATGAGCTCCCATGCTTTTGAACCCCCAACATTCTAACGGATATTTCACACCAGTTTCACACCAGTTTTAAAACTTATTTG
>CAZXXP010000087.1:0-7601 GCA_964644785.1 uncultured Nitrosopumilales archaeon
GCCCCCGCCGATATCAGAGCCACGCAAGAAGCCAAGCTCCTCAAATACCTTAACAGGATTGGAGTCTTAGGGGAGGCTGCCACTCCAGATGACATTCTCGGGCTGAGCATAGAAAACTTCCTTGACAGAAGGTTCCAGACGGTTGTATGGAAGAGGGGTCTTGCACGAACCCCGTTCCAAGCGAGGCAGATGATCACTCATGGGCACATTGTAATTGGAGAAAGGCGGGTTACAATACCTGGTTACACGGTAAAGAACAGTGAGGATTTGGAGGTTACGTTGAGGCTTGGGAGTAGCATGGCGGTTGTACAAGTAGAGACACCCGTTGAAAAGCTCTCTGAAGCGGCCTCAGCAGCCTGATGGTGGACAGTATGGCGGAAGACATTACGAAAGAGAAATGGGGAATAGTCCACATTTACAGCAGCTACAACAATACGGTTCTGCACGTTACAGACCTAACTGGTGCAGAAACAATAGCCTTTAGTTCAGGAGGCAGACATGTAAAAGCTGACAGGTTCGAGTCGTCTCCCTATGCTGCTATGAAATCTGCTCAAGCCTGCGCTGAAACTGCAAAGAAGAAGGGCATTACGGCCCTGCACATTAAGGTTAGAGCGGTTGGAGGGACAGGCCCGAGAACTCCCGGTCCCGGGGCTCAGGCAGCGATTAGAGCAATTGCAAGGGCAGGATTCAAGGTCGGAAGGATAGAAGATGTTACCCCCATTCCTCACGACACTACGAGGAAGGCTGGAGGTAGAAGGGGAAGAAGAGCGTAGTTACGACACTACGTCTACGGAATCCACTTTTCCGTCGCCATCGAGGTCATACCCTCTTATCGCTACGGCCCAGTTGTCTTCCCCTTTGTACTCTTTGAGGACTTTATCTGCAAAGTTTGCTAATCCGATTATCGCCGATTTTGTCCCTACTGCTCTTACGCCTGCAAGAACTATTACGACTTTTGAAGGCTCAAATGGACTCCTAATTCTTGCGATTACAGCGTCGCGATCTATGTTGAAGGCTCTACCCTGATTATCCGCTAGTCCCGCCCAGATGTTCCTCTCGTTGAACCTTATCGGGAGATATTTGTTAACATCTAACGAAAGCAGATTGGTGCCAGGACCTCCAATAAGTATAAGGTTCTGCTTCTCCTCCTTCTCAGTTTTTACATCCACATCCAGCTTCACTGTGAAGTCGGCGGGAACTTTGCAGAGCTGACCCAAAAAGAAGGCTAGATGTACTGCATAATGTCCATCCCTTGCCATTGTCTTTTCGGGACCGTGAGGGTCTGGCGATCCTACAACTACCCTTCCGCTAAACGTTCCGTCTTCAACAAACGGCGCAAGAAAAGAGCGTACCTTATCGCTTAACTGAGCAGTAGCTGCGGTAAGCTTCCTCTCCCCTTTAGGGAACTCTACTGCTAAAGCCCCATAGGGTATGGAGTAATATCTTGCGACTGCACCCTTGACCCTTTCCTCCTTCTCCATTTTGAGTAGCCCAGCCTTGACCAATCTTCTGACATTGGAATAGACAGTCTGCTCGTGAATTCTTAACTCCCTTGCTATCTGCGCTGGATACATGGGCTTCTCTGCCAAGAGCGTGGCAATCTTCCATGAAACGGGGTTCAACAGCGGTTTCAGCCTTGAGGGTTCAGACGCCACCAGAGTTTCCTTAGCAAAAAACCCCTCTTTGCTCTCCCTACTCAGCAGCCACCTTTTATCCACAATTAACATTTGGTAGAACCGTTATATAATTTTTCATAATGGTTTCCAAATTATTCTTGCCAATTGAAAAAGTGATGAGTGACCACTATGCAATTTTATGTAGTGCTCTTGCATACAGATTTTGTGGTTTTTTTAAAGCACAAGGTGTTGGTTGGAGGAGATGTGTGGCATAATAGGCTACACTGGCAGCAGGGATGCGGCACCGGTTCTGCTCGAGTCCTTGAAAAAGATGGAGTATAGAGGCTACGATTCTGCAGGTTTTGGGATAATTCACGATGAATCAATCCAAGTCTTTAAAGATGCAGGAAGGATTGATGACATTGCGAGCAAGGTTAGTATAAGGACCAAAAAAGGGACTACAGGCATAGCTCATACTAGGTGGGCTACGCACGGAGGAGTGACTCAAACCAATGCTCACCCGCTGGTCTCCTGCGACGCCAAAATAGCAGTTGTCCACAACGGCATTATTGAAAACTATCAGGAACTCTCCTTTCAATTGAAGAGTGAAGGGCACAGATTTGTTTCTGAAACTGATACCGAAGTCATTGCGCATCTAGCAGAGAAATATTACAACGTTGAAAAAAACCCTCTGAAGGCTCTGAGGGCAGCCGTAAGGGAGCTTAAAGGAACCTTCGCAACTCTTGCACTGTTTGATGATAAACCCGATCTGGTATTGGGAGCTAGGAAGGACGCTCCTCTGGTAGTGGGCTTGGGCAGAGGAGAGAATTTCATAGCAAGCGACATAGTTTCTTTTATTGCCCACACCGACAAGGTCGTTTTCCTCAAAGACTACGAGATCGCTGCTGTTACAGCAAGTAAGGTGCAGATATTCACTTTTGATGGTGATTCTCTTCCGCTGATTCCTACGCACGTCGCATGGGAGGCAAGCGACCTTTCGAAGAAGGAGTTCGCACATTATACGCTGAAAGAGATCAGTGAGCAGGCAAGAACGATTAACGCTGCACTTGATCAGGACGAAACCAAGATGATTGCGTTCTGCCAAGCGATAAAGGATGCGGGAAACGTTTGCATCACTGCTTCGGGGACAAGCTTCCACGCTGGGATTCTAATGAGGTATTTGCTGGCGAAGCATGTAAAGATGCACGCACAGACATTCATTTCAAGCGAGATTGATCATGAGATTGATCTGATTGACGAAAACACACTTGTGATAGCGATCTCGCAGAGCGGTGAGACTGCTGATGTGCTTGAAGCCGTAAAGAAGGCAGCGGCAAAAGGAGCAAAGATAGTATCGCTAGTTAATACTATAGGATCTTCACTTACCCGTGAAAGTAAAGTTTCCTTACCATTGAACTGCGGCCCGGAAATTGGGGTAGCAGCAACAAAGAGTTTCACTTCACAACTGGCCATAATTTACGACATAACGTTCAGGCTTGCTGGCCTTGATGACAAAAGGACTCAGCTGAATGACCTTAGCAGATCTGTCGAGATCGTATTGAATCAAGAAGCAAGGATCAAGGAGGTTGCTAAGAAGCATAAACTTTCTGCAGACTTTTACTTTGTCGGTAGGGGATTACACTTCCCAATAGCGCTTGAGGGCGCTTTAAAGATGAAAGAACTGTCATACATACATGCTGAAGGTCTCGCTGCTGGAGAGCTCAAGCATGGAACATTGGCACTCGTAAACGCTGGTACGCCCGTGGTAGCGATCAACCCCAGCGACGAAACTTATAGTGAGACGCTGAACAACATTTCAGAGATGAAGGCCAGAGGTGCAAGGATAATAGCGGTGAGCGACAGGGAAAACGAACTTTACGATGAGGTCATCAGGATCCCTACCGTAGATCCCATATTCTTCCCGATAATTGAGGTGATACCTCTGCAGATTCTGGCCTACCATGCCGCCATTGAGAGAGCCTTGGACCCTGACTTTCCTAGGCATCTGGCAAAGTCTGTGACCGTGAAATGAAAAAAAATGTAGAGGTTTACGACCTGACCCCTACAACTATCGGCTCTTCAAATTCTTGAACTATTGGTAGTAATTCTTTCCGCTTTACGCTTGCTGCAAGTATTTCTTCAAGTTCTACCTCATCCCAGCAGTCGCACATAACCTTCGCATCTACAAATGCAGAATTTTAATAAAAGTCTTTGCGAATCCTTTGGAAGATCGCATCAATCGGGCAGACTCCTATGGAGTTATTCAGGAATTCTTCGTCATATGATCGATAGTCTCTTCTTGCCAAGACATCTCTTACGCATTTATGGATACGCTTTCTAGAATCTATCAGTGTTCCATCAAGATCTAAGACTATGCAACCAACATTGAGCCTTTTGTTCAAGCGCCCCCCATTTGTGGAAGTGGAACTCATGGCCCTTAGGAAATTTTACACAAAAGCGCCGGGGGTGGGATTTGAACCCACGCGACCCCGAGGGGTCACCGGCTGTCTAGCCCATTTATGCACCAGATGCGGAACTCGAGGCCGGCGCATACAGCGGTGACCATTACCGAGCTTTGCTACCCCGGCATACCAACAACTCAATTATGATGTCCTTTTTAGCATGTCTATGAAAATTGCGGATTTAGTTCTTCTGCAAAAGCTTTCATGCCGCTAACATTTGGAGAATTGACGAAGTGCGGTATAAAATAGGACACATCTGCATTTTCATATAGTCCAATTTTCTGGCAAATTTCTTCTGGGGTACCTGCAAGAATCCCGAATTGACTCTTCAATGCTAGAATCGCACTGGGAGCAGAAAGTCTGCCTTCATATAAACCACTTATTAAGCAGTTTATATAGAATCTTTAAGAATTACGAATGTTTGACGCAAGTTGCAGCGATTTCGAGAGCTGAAATCACAAAGACGCAGCTAATAGCATCGGTGGCAGTCATGTCGGCCCTGATAGCAGTTCTGACTGCACTTTCCGTAAGAATTTCTACCCTTACAGTCTTCAACGCCGGGTTGCTTGGCGTTTACACAGTTTCTATCCTGTTCGGTCGAAATATTGGAATGCTTTCTGCGGGGCTTGGCTCCGCGGTCGCTGAAATCTACCTTATGAGTGTGAGAGGAGATCCCATTCTGTTTCTGTTTGGTCTGATAGCGGCAAGAGTTCCAGCTGCTGGATTAATAGGAATTTTGAGGAAGAAGTTCCCCATCTACGGCATGGTGGCTGGTGCGTGTCTCCAGACGTTAATTTTCCTCTTAATAGACATCCCAATCTTCGGTCTTGGAATAGCGGCAAGCTTGGTGTGGTCTCTTCCCTTCAACATTCTGCTCGTAATTCCCACGCATCTGATAATAAAAGGAGTCAGAGCCAAACTTAGAAAGGATTTCCTCTATTAGTTATGTTTTCAGAAGAAATACAAAAAGAGACAGCGTCTTACGTAGAGAAGTTTCTTAACCATGAGTTCCTCCGGGAGATTTCCCAAGGTAAACTCCCCATCAAGAAATTCACTTTTTACATCCAACAGGACAATATCTTCCTAAGAGATATGGACGGTGCTAGACGTGCCTTGGCATCAAGAAAATCCGAAGATGCTAAGAAACTTGGTGAACTAATAGCATCAGTGTACAGACACGAGCTCAGGGCGAGAAGAAACCTGATTACGAAGAGGCTTAAACTCACGGAAGTTGAAAGTGCACCGACGACGCTTGCCTATGGCAGCTATCTTATCAGGCTCGCATATCAAGAGACTTTCGAAGAGGCATTTGCTGCGTTAATACCTTGTCCAAGACTATACACAATGATAGGCGAACGGTATACTAAATGTGCTGCAATCAAACATCCTCTATATGGGAAATGGCTTTCAATCTACTCTTCTAAAGAAATGAAGGAATGGACAGGGCAGATGCTTCGCGTGCTTGACAGGGCTGCCGGAAAAAATCCATCAAAGGAGAGAGTAATGGTAAAGAGATACATCACTGCTTGCAGATATGAAGTTAAGTTCTTCGACATGGCCTATAACATGGAAGGATGGAATTAAGCACTTAATAGTGCACTAATGCACGTACAATTACCATGATGGACACAGATATACAATAGACTTGGCAAAAAGGTTATAAGTCGAAATTATAACTATTGTTATAGTGGTCTAAGTGCGCCCAAGGATACAACGTACAATAACGGTGCTCGAAACCAGAGGTGTATTCGGAACCTGTAACTGCGGGGGCAAAGTGCTCTATTACAGCGACTCTGGTGTAAAGTGCGAATCCTGCAGCAAGCTCTACGGGGTGTGGAGCACAAGGCACACGCAGGCTGAAAAACCTGGAAGGCCGTTCGACAGAGGCTCAGAGAAAGACTTGTGGGTCCCTAAGGGATCTGCACTAGGGTAAATTCCTCCGCGCTGATTTTTGTGCCACCTAATTTTATCGTGTGCTAGTGAGCCTACAGAAAGTTAACAGGTACCCTCAAAAAGAATCGACCGTGGTCATATCTAAGGCAACAATAGTAACTGAGCAGATTGCTCTGCTAGGTAGTAAGAATTACTAAGAAAAACAGGCCCATGTTAAACTATGATGGATGGGACAAGATAAAGCGTTAGAAGAACCGCAACTATGTTGAAGCAGTCGAAATTATTCTATCAAGTTAGATATACCAACGGATAGAGTGGAAAGTGAGCCTACCGCCGAGAAATACCCCACAACCAGATTGACTATTGTGGCGTCAACTACCTGCACGATAAGAAAGTTAGAGGCCACCAGTCCCAGAATACCTGATGTAGCAAACAGAATTACGCTCTTGAGTTTTTTGTTCATCCTACCTATTCGAGATCAACATTTATTATTTAACCGCTACCAGAGCATTACCTGAAATTAAGAGGAGATTGGAATGCTGAAAGCAGCCATAGTCGGAGCAACTGGAGTAGTCGGGCAGCAGTTCATCGTTGCCCTTCAGAACCATCCATGGTTTGAGATCGCCGGGCTTGCAGCTTCTGAGCGCTCTGCAGGCAAAAGGTACGGCAGCGCGATAAAAGACGAAAAGAACGGAGCGATGCTCTGGTTCTGCGACTCAACTCCGGGGCTGGATGTGTTGGAGCAGGAAGTTTTGCTCGGAGATTCCCTTGACGCTTCAAAGTATGACATAATCTTCTCCTCGTTGGAGAGCGAATCTTCAAGGCAATTGGATGCAAAGTACGCAAAGACGACACCCGTAGTGACCACTGCAGCAGCATTCAGGTATGATGATGATGTCCCGATAATCATCCCAGGAGTTAATGATGAGCATCTAGGCCTACTGGAATACCAGAAGAAGAAGAGAGGATGGCAGGGGTTCATCTCGCCTCAGCCAAACTGCACGACTACAGGAATGGTCATAACTCTAAAGCCCATATTGGATGATTTTGGGATAAAGATCGTCATCATGACATCAATGCAGGCGGTTTCTGGAGCAGGAAGAAGCCCGGGAGTCCTTGCCCTTGACGTTACGGACAACGTAATTCCCTATATCCCGAAGGAAGAAGAAAAAGTTGAGATCGAAACAAAAAAGATTCTGGGTAAGCTCAACGCAAATTCGATAATCCCTGCCGAATTCAGAGTAAGCTGTACCTGCACAAGAGTAAACGTCAGAGAGGGCCATACTGAAGCTGTCTTTGCGGAAACTGCAAGGAAAGCAGAGCCGGAGGACATTATGAAATCGATGAAGAAATATTCGAAGAAGTTTGGCGACAGAGGCTTCCCTTCAGCACCAAAAGAACTGATAACAATTTCCGAGGATCCATTCAGGCCTCAACCAAGGCTTGACAGGGACAACGAAGACGGGATGACAACAACTGTAGGCAGGATAAGAAAAGATGCAGCATTCGACAACGGTATAAAATATGTCCTTGTATCTCACAATACCAAGATGGGAGCTGCAAAGGGTGCAGTGCTAACCGCGGAGATACTCGAAAAGTCAGAGATGCTTTAAAACAATACTTAAATCCC
>CAZXXP010000087.1:7611-8229 GCA_964644785.1 uncultured Nitrosopumilales archaeon
ACTTCAAAGATGGCAAAGATTGATGAATTAGATCTAAAGATTCTTACCGAATTAGTGAAGGACGCAAGTATATCCGTCCCCAAGCTGAGCAAGAAGATAGAAGTTAATTCGTCTGTAGCGTATAGCAGGATAAAGAGGCTGTCAAAAAAGAAATTGGTCGAGAAGTTTACAGTTTTGGTCAATGAAAGGCTCCTTGGCTATACCGTCGACGCCGTTATAGGTTGCAACATCGACTCAAGGTTAAGAGAAAACATCATGAAGGAGATATTCGACCTCGATCAGGTCAGGGACATTTCCGAAGTTACGGGGAGGTTCGACCTTCTGGTCAACGTGAAGGCAAGGTCTCTGGATGACCTGCACAACACGATCTCAGAAAAGATAGGAAGAGTAAACGGAGTGCAACATACTGAAACCTTTATAGAAATGAAAAGGACAAGGAAGGATCCAGAATACAAGACACTTCCAAAAGAGTAATATTGGGCTTTAGGAAATAGCTTTTTAGCATTCTGTCACTACAGGGTAATGCTTGGATCCTCTGGTAAGGTTTAGCCAGCCTGAAAACGAGAATATCTTACCTACTAGACTGAAGTCTTCAGTCCTGAAGAGAATCAAGTACGT
>CAZXXP010000088.1:0-4815 GCA_964644785.1 uncultured Nitrosopumilales archaeon
CACAGCTCTGCAACGGTAAGGTACATGCAAACCCTCAGCCAGATTACTGGGGTGGGAGAGGAGAATATCGATGTACAAACCGTCACCGAGCTCTTAGGCGAGTTAGAGAGCAAATACGGCAATAAGTTTGGAAGCTCAAAGGTTCTGATAAATGGACTTCCCGCGAGAAACGATCAGCCGATAGCCACTGGAGATATCGTAACACTGATGCCCTGGGATTCAGCTCCAAAGGTCTACGTCGAAACCTACGGCTGCAGCGCAAGCATTGCTGATGCAGAAATGACAATCGGTCAACTCCTGAACAACGGTTTCAAACTAACCAAGAACATGGCTGACTCAGATGTCAATGTAATTGTTACCTGTAGCGTAAAGTCTGCCACAGCTAACCACATGTTCGCAAGAATAAGCAAGCTCACCAATACAGGGCTTCCCCTTGTCGTGGCTGGGTGCTTGCCAAAGACAGAAGCTAAGACGATAGAAGAAATCAGTCCTAACGCAAGCATGCTGGGGCCAAACTCAATCGACAAGAGCGTCGACGTCATAAGATCGACGATGCTCGGCAAGAAACTGATTGTCCTGGACGATTCGCCAAAGCCAAAAATCAACCTTCCTCGTTTTAGGATGAACCCCATTGTAGAAGTTTTGGAGATTGCCAATGGGTGCCTAAGTTCATGTGCATTCTGCCAAGTCAAGATAGCAAAGGGGAGGCTAAGGAGCTACCCGATGGACTCCATAGTCGAGGAAGCCAGGAGTTCAATAAACGAAGGTTGCAAAGAAATTTGGCTGACATCTACTGATAACGGATGCTACGGCAAGGACATGATGACCAGCCTTCCCGAACTGATTGATGCGATTACAGACATTGATGGGGAATTCTGGATAAGGGTCGGCATGATGAACCCCGTGCATTTGCGGAGGACCACTAAAGCTCTGATGAAATCCTATTCGAACCCAAAGGTCTTCAAGTTCCTGCACGCACCAGTGCAATCGGGGAGCGAAACAGTCCTCAAAGCGATGAAGAGGGGGCATACAGTTGAAGACTTTGGGCTACTAGCTTCCGCCTTCAGAGAAAGCCATCCAAAATCCAGTCTATCGACCGACATCATAGTAGGCTATCCAGACGAAACCGAATCTGATTTTGATGATACATTATCGTTGATAGAAATGGTGCAGCCAGAAGTCGTCAACGTTTCGAAATTCGGTGCAAGGCCGGGAACTGTCGCTGCCAAACTAAAGCAGTTATCTACAACGGTAGTCAGCAGAAGGACCAAGGAACTCGTAGAGGTCGTCAGAGCTGCAGGGAAAGAAAGGAATGAAAGATGGCTCGGCTGGGAAGGAGACATAATAGTCGATGAAGAAGGTTACAAAGCAGGTACATGGGTTGGCAGGAACTCAGCCTACAGGCCTGTTGCGATAAAAAGCCCGGATAGGCTTCTCGGCAAAAAAGTAAATGTAAGGGTAACAGGATCTACAAGCTATTATCTGACAGGCGAAATTGCAGGCTCCTGAGCCTGATGTGTAACTTCTTTAATCAAAAGTTTAAGCTTTTCACTCAATCACAGTTTAAAAGCTAACTGACGAGCTTCGGACACATGTCTCCCGCCCCGTTCTCCGAAAATAAATCTAAAGGAATAGTCGCAATAGGTATAGGCACTGCAGGATGCAATATTCTTTCGAATCTTGCTGATCATGATCTGGAAATCGGCTCGTTGCATTTCTTGAGCTGCGACAGAACTGACCTTTCAAAAACGCATGACGGCGAGAATATGCTCATTCCCCTGGAAGTTGGAGGCAAAGTTACAACTGGCTATGTAAGGGGAGCAGCGCTGAAGTTTCTGAACAAAATAGAACATATGGTAGAAAACGCGAACTTGGTTATTATTACTGCGGGACTGGGAGGTAAAGTCGGCTCTGCGATATCTCCGCTTGTGGCAGAGGTCTGCAAGAAGTACTCAAGAAAATGCATGGCAATAGTTACTATGCCATTCAGGTTTGAAAATAACAAGCATTTTACTGCTGGCGTGGCGCTCAAGAGACTCAGAAAGCTCGCGGCTGGGATAATTGTTGTTGACAACGACGAAATACTTGACAATGCTCCGCAGGCACCGCTCCTAGAAGTCTACAGAACGATCAACGATAGGATTGGAGTTGCTCTTAGCAGGCTGCTTGGAGGCCCCGAGGAAAGTGGCGTTGCTGTTGACATGCACAAACTGCTTGACACGATGAATTCGGGAGGATATTCTCTACTTGAAGTTGCTACATCATCGACTGTCGGCCCAGAAGAAGCCGTCAAGAGGGCCTTAAAGTCGATCTGCAGAAGCGCCAACCCAGAATCAGCAACAAAGGCTCTTCTATATCTTATTGGGGACGAGAAACTTTCATCGAGTGATCTCTATACATCTATGAACCTGATAAATGGCGTGCTCGGCAAGGGTTCACCAGACATACAGTACGGTTTTTCGTCCAAGCAGACATCTACAACAACAGCCATACTGCTGACTTCTGGATACCAGACCACCAGGTTTGACGAATACGACCCTCTGTCGAAGATTCTGGCAGATAGCGAGATCGATGATGCCCCAGAAACAAGTCTTGGGCTTGACCTTGGAGACATTTCCTCAATAGATTAATCGTGCAAGTCGCAAACTCAAGCCATCTATTGCTCCGATCCAGTCAGGGTACTGTTAACTTATTGTCAGCTTATGGAAAATAAAGTCAGACCAGACTGGAGGTTAACAGTATTTTTCAAAACTCCTTTGATATCGTTGCCCAGTTTCAAATCCTAACAACCATTTTCTGTCAGAGCGAACAAGATAGCCGAATGTCTCCATCCCAATGCACCAGCAGGATTCCTGGTGTAGACAGATAGTTCCTTCGCATCTTGGTCGCATTGTACACGATCAGCACCGGCCTGCATTTGAAAACCTAAGAACATCTTATCCAAGTTCAGTCTTAAATTGCTTGGGAATGACATGGGAAACCTGCATCAGATCTTCTTAGGAACCGGTCATGTCAGAAAAGCTAAGAAGTGATTTGAAATTGGTTTTTCTACAAAATCTTAGGTCCAAGTTCATGGAAAATCTAGATTCAAGGCGGGAAATCTAAAAATATAAGAGATATTAGATGTTTGTATCAATCATAGGTAAATACCATGAAAGAAATACCATCAAAGATTGCTAAAGCTATTGCAAAGGTCGGGCCATCAAACTATTCGCTGATATCAAGGATGGTAAGGATTCCAGAATCTACAGTCCGCTACAACGTTAGCAGGCTTTCAAGGATGGGTATACTTATTCAGCCGTCAATAGCGTATGAAAAACTCGGCTTCGAGCAGTACTGGGCGTTGTTTGAATTCGGCGATAAATACAAGGGCAAAGAAAAACAATTTTTCGAGGCCATGAGTGAAAACGCCTACCTGATTTACTTTACGGGGTTGCTCCCGCAGGGCAAGTATGTTGCAGTTCTTGCGGTTCCCACTAGCGTCAGGGCGGAATACTCGCAATTTGTTTCTGGTTTGATTGATCAGGGCATTCTGAAGAGCTGCCAGATGCATGAGCTGCTCTGGATAAGGGACCCAGAAATGAAAGCTGAGCACTACAACTTTGGGGCCAAGACTTGGGACATAGACTGGGAGGCTCTTGCCAGGGCGCTGCCCAGCGTTGCTGAACCGAAATCAGAGGAATTGGCTCAACAACAAATTGATCAAATCGATCTCTTGATTCTGAAGGAGATGCAAATTGATTCCATTGCACCGCTGACAAAGATTGCAAGGAAGACTAAAATAAATTCCAAGACTGCGTACTACCATTACAGAAACCATGTACTTGCAAGAAAACTCCTGAAGAACTACGTGCTGAGATGGAGGAGCTTGGGCAAGAGGAGGCATGGAACCGTGCCAATGATGTTCTGGTATAACGAATTGACTGGATCAGAACTCATGCAGGTGCAGAAGGTCTTCAATAGCATCCCTGTCATATGGTCTGACGCCATATCGAAGGACAGGTCGATGTACATGGCTGAACTTGCTATCCCTGCCCAGCAGCTGCCAGACCTGCTTTCATTTGTATGGAATGGAACAGAGCAGTTCGCGTCAAAGCTGAACTTTGGCTTTTCTGATTCGCCCTTCCAGCTGCGCTATCCCATACCCTACCAGATGTTTATCGATGGCGAATGGACCTTTAATGCTGAAAAGGCAGTCAATAGAATAAAGCACACGCTCGTGGCAAACAGGAAATAAAAAAGGAAGATCGGTTTCTCCCAGCGTGTAGAGGGACAGCGCCTCCCATGATGTCTAAAGCGCCTGGAGATCCTCCGAAAATGGAGGAGATTATTGCTCCAGCAACCGTCGGAGCGATGTCCCAGCTGACTTTCTGGTACGTCGACATAAAGACCAGGATCAGATTCAAGGGATTATCCAAAATATACAGTAGTTTTTCTTATTGTTATTCTAATAATACATACGGAAATGGAACAGGCTCAGGCTTGCAGTCTTCCAAGAGAATATTTGCATGCCTTAAGCAGATCACCTGAAAGACGTATTTGTTTGCCAAGTCTACCACACTGAGCTGTGGTGACACTTTCGGCGCCTATCCACCTTTGCGGACGACACCTAGAGCAAGTGCAAAAACACTGAAGATCTGAACATCCCAAATTCAATTCCGGTTCGAGAACAATTCTTGCAATAGTTCCCTACCGGCCCCATACAATTTTGTCGGCAGGAATCCGATCGCGCCGTCTCCCCCCTACGGGCCTGAACTACGGAAAAAATTTATCCGAATCCAAGGGGACGAGGGCCTAATTTTGACATGTTTCGGA
>CAZXXP010000088.1:4874-8113 GCA_964644785.1 uncultured Nitrosopumilales archaeon
TAGACTGCCCCTGTCTGAGTTACGAGCCCCTTGAAGAAAGGGGCGTGAACGGCGCGTTTAAGGTTTCTGGGAGGAAACTACGGGTAAGGGCTTTTCTCAGATTATGAGCGTGTAATCTCTACAGCAAGAATTACAAGTTCGGCTACCCCTTCTGGTATCTATCCTGAGTTTCAGACGAATTCGTATTGGTCGAAGCCGGCCAAGTCGCGCGCGAGTGGAGTGGCAGGGTCCGCAGCTTTTCAGTCAGGGAGCAAAGGAAATTAGCTTAGACCTATCTTCTTCCAGATAACAGGACACTGCAATTCGACTTGTGGGTAGCATCGGCGAGCAAGTTGTAGGCACGGTCTATTGCATTGGTTAGGAGGGCAGATTTTTCAATTAGCCTGCCCATCCGTTTTATATTTAGCAACAGACCCATTAAGACAGGAACGGCCTTACCTGCACTAAAGACCTGTCCATCGTTTGTGACCAAATGAAATGATTCATAATGCTTTGAAGTAGCGATGCTGTCCAATAGGCCGAGTTTGACTGCATTCGAGATGCTTACTGGCTTCAGATGCCTACCAACATCAACTTCCGTTACGAGATTCTTCCATAGCATACACAGATTACAATTGTCGTCATAGACGAGGTAGTTCAAGGACATCCAAGTGAAGGTGTTAGCACACTAAAGAATTACCGCATTTGACTAATCAGACCGCAACATATGGTAGCTTTCGTGTCCAGCATTACCCACTGCTGACAGTTACAATTTGCTCTAGCTGACGGTAGCCGCTTCGAAGTACTCTTCAAACATGCATGTATGGTCGGTGCAACTGCCGCAGTTCAGAGGAGTCTCTTCAGTTTCTATCACATGCTCACAGAGGCTGCAAACATACTTCGGCATGCTTTACGATCTGATATTGCCATCTCCTCACATTTTAGGTTTTTTGACGATTCTCTATTAGAGATCGACTATTCAAACTCTTGAGTGAAACATCATGGTTTGTTAGGCCCCTGCTACAAGAACCGGTGTATAAGGTGGAAGTTAAAGGCAATGATATCTTCGTAGAATTATCGACCTAATGCAACGTTGCAGGTGAAAATCTCTTCCCCATTGCAGATAACGAGGATCTGCATGGGGCCGAGCAAAAGATGCAGCTTGATCTAAAATTTGCTATCTTCTCAGTCCCATACGTAGCCAGCTACAGCCTCTTCTTATTGAAGAAAAAAGTAACAGCCTTTCTTAGCGGGAGTATGGAAAGGAAAAATCGCAAGTCAGCTCCGCGACGCAATAACCAGCCGATATTTCCATAGAAGCTGAGGGTGGCTACCGAGACGGCCGCCCAATTATTACCGATAGGAACTGCATGGGACGGTTTCTTAGGCTTGTAGGTCATTAATTTCTTAGATTTGATCTTTCTACTAACAATCTCCGCTACGTAGCTCGCATCAGCGATAGCAGTTTGAGCCATACCTGAGTACGTAGTCGAAGCAGCGTCTCCTATGACAAAAATATCTTCAAAGCCCTTTGTTTGTAGAAACTCATCGACCAAAACCCTTCCTTTCTTATCTAAAGATAGACCTTCTATCTTTGAGAGCACGTGATTGACTCTGATACCCGCTGCCCAGACAACCGTTAGTGTTTTCATTCTCATGTCTTTTAGGTAAACCTCTTCAATTTCCTCCCTCACTACTCTTCTGTTAAGAAAGATGTTTACACCTAATTGGCGTAATCTCCTTTCCACCCTTTCTGATATATCTTGAGGCAGGCGTTTGAGTAACCTAGGCCCGGAGTCCATAAGATCGATCGTGATGAATGAGGTATCGATATTACTTTTCTTCGCAAGTTCTTTAGAATAAACTGCGAGGGCTCCTGCGAGCTCGCAGCCAGTTTCCCCTCCACCTATTATAACAATGTGCAGGAAATGAACTTTCTCCTCTGTTGTTGCTTTCTGGCTGGTCCTGAACAATTCCTGCAGGTGTATATTCAGTCTGAGCGCATCAGGAATTGATTTTAGAGCGAACGACAATTGCTTGAGACCAGGAACATCGTAATAGGTTATCTCTGCTCCAAGAGCCAGAATTAGGAAGTCAAAGGTGTAAGTAGAGCCGGAGGCACCTTGAACTGTCTTTTCATTTAGATTAACATCATTTATCACATCTTGTATGAGGTTGACTCTTTTCTTAGCAAAGATTTCTTTCAGGGGAATTCGAGCCATGTGGTAAGGTTCGCCCATAACCACTCTGTATAGTGACGGATAATATTCTAGGTAGGGTTTATCACTAATAAGAAATATTTCAAGGTTCTTGGAATCTTTCTTGGCGAGATCTAAAACAGCACTAACACCTCCAAATCCACCCCCTGCAATTACGACTCTTCTTGTTGTAGTCAACATTGGCTAAGAATGATTCATGCGATAGTAAATGCTTAATCATTATTGGCTCGAACAGCTGGAGTACAATAAGCAGAGCTCAGGAGGAGAATTGTGCGAAGGCTCTTTACGGGATTTGTTTCTGGAAGGCCACGGAGGCATTACTAAAACGTTCCCGCACTTACCAACTCGTTTATCCTCTCTCTAATCATCTTTACATGTCCTTCAATATCAATTCTTATCGCTCTCCAAAGCTCGGCTGTTTTCGTGTCCCCATCCCTCTCAGCGTCTTCAATGTATCTGTCGATATTCCACACCAGCTGCAAATTCTTCGTAAGCTGTTTCGTCAGGTTATAACTAGTATTAGATACGGCCAATTTCCTACTAATCGCTAAGGATCCTCATTGTTGTAACTATTATGTTTTTAGCTAATCCGATTTGTTCTTACCTCTACTCCATCCCTATGAAGATATCATTGCCTTTAACTTCCACCTTATACACCGGTTCTGGTAGCAGGGGCTTAACGAACTTCCCTTCACAGGTCTTTAGGTTCCAGATGGAGCCGTGTCCGGCGCACACGACCTCCTCGCCCTGAATAGTGCCCAAGCTAAGGTCCCATCTAGCATGGTTGCAGATGGCGCCTATGGCGTAAAACTTCCCGCCCACATTGGTCAAGAGGACTGATCTGCCCTCGACCTGAAAGGTCTTCTTCGAGTTTGGTTTAACATCGCCGGTTGACGAAATTCTGACCAGATGGGGCATGCATCGGATAACGAAAGAGGTTCTTCATAAGTTTTTTTCGTGGAGCCTTACAACAAGTCTATCAATCGCTTTCCCAATATTGGGGAATTTGCATATCTGCGGCGAACGAGCTTGGCCTGTCGC
>CAZXXP010000089.1:0-8022 GCA_964644785.1 uncultured Nitrosopumilales archaeon
TCAGGACCCTTGAGGGAACTAGCGGGTTATTCCGGAGGCACGCCTAACTTAGAAGAACCACATTCTCCTGATTTTACCACATCAACCATCCGTGTGAAAATGACGGACCTAGATGCGCTGGTCGATATGGTTGGTGAACTTCTAATCTCGAAATTGCGACTGGACCACGCTCTTTCCTACACCCTGACGTATGAAAGTCGTCAGGCACTTGCCAACTTGGCCAAAATAATTGCGGAGCTCCAAAACCAAGCTATCAAGGTAAGACTCGTCCCGTTAGAGCAGATTTTCAACCGCTTTCTACGAATGGTGCGTGACATATCAAAACATTATGGGAAAGAAATTGACCTAACAATGAAGGGATTAGGTATAGAGCTAGATCGAACAGTTCTTGATGCTATAAACGAACCACTCCTTCACGTACTGAGGAACGCTGTTGATCATGGTATTGAGCTTCCTGACGAAAGGGAAACACTCGGAAAACGTAGGGTCGGAATAATACATGTTGAAGCTGCCAGAGTTGGGGACAAGGTAGCCATCCAGGTTGAAGATGACGGCAAAGGCATAGATCTTGATGGCATCAAGCTAAAGGCGGTAGAGACGAAGATCCTCACCACTGAAAAAGCAGATTCAATGAATAATAGTGATATTCTAGCTCTGCTCGGTACTCCAGGACTCACGTCTGCGAAACGCGTTACGGACGTTTCTGGACGAGGCGTAGGCCTCAATGTCGTCCGAACTCAAGTTGAGGCGATTGGTGGATATGTTAGGATTGAAACAAGCAAAGGTTCAGGCACAAAGATTACGATGACAATTCCTGTGAGTTTAGCTATAATTGAGGGACTTTTGGTAGCTGTTGGCGAGGAAAAGTTTGTCATACCACTCTCCAGTATGACAAATATCATCGAAGTGAATACGGAGGAGGTAAGGAGCATTGGGGGGAAGGAGTTTCTAGATCTTGGTGGGCAACAAGTTTCACTCGTTAGGCTTGGCGACCTTTTCAAGATCCGCTCGAACCCGCCCAAGGATAAGCTTCCAATAATCCTGATTCAGAAGGGCGGGAGGGCCTATGGTCTGGTGGTAGATTCGACTGATCGCAAACAGCAGATTGTCGTCAAACGCGTTGCAAGCTCCCTTTTAGGATCAGCTTTCTCCAATGCAACAATTCTGCCTGACGGCGAGGTCGTGATGGTTCTGGATCCACTAGTCCTTCTCGAGCAACTACGCACCTGACAACGACCAAATGTGAAGGAGTATTGCCAAGCAGGACATTCTTATGGCAAGAACCGGATGTCAACTGCATCTTCGATGTTCAAATAGGCATCGTCACGAATTGCTTCTGAATCCTTCGCGTACTGCCATATGTTTTTGACGGCGGTCAGTAGATCTTGACCGCTCCCCTGGCCGCTCGGTGTCCAATCCATTTGAGAGATAGCCTTCTCGGCTAAATCCTTGGGCGCGTTGGTTCTTTTGATATACAGCTCAACCGCGTAGTTTGGATTTTCCTTCAAGTACTTGGCTGTCTCAAGGGTTGCCTTGACAAATCTCCTCACGAGCTCAGGATTCTGGTTTATCAAATCATCAGTTGCATAGACTGCGAGTGACACGAACGGCTTAGGGGCAGTATCTGCGATGCGTGCGATTATTCTGAGTTCCGCAGAGTCCACAAGTCTTAATGCTGCACCTTGTGCGATATTGAAGGCATCGATTTGTCCCAATTTCAGGGCAACCACCATATTGGTAAGATTTTTGAGTGGAACAGGTACGGCCTTTATAGCAAATTTCTTGTTAACATATAAAACCTGTTGATAGGTAGCAGCTCCCACAGACGTAACTCCGACTTTCTTGCCATCTAGATCCATAACCGTCTTGATTGGTCCGTCTGCCTTTACGAATATTTTGTTAGGGCTTTCACCATGATACCCGGCGACAATCTTCACTGGTACACCATCTAACCTGGCTCGTAACGGCAGGTCAGCTGATGCTATCCCGATCTTTGTTCCCGCAGATATTTGTTCCTTGATGTCGGGGATCTGAACCACACGGTTAGGAATGGTAACCCATTCTGGATCCAGCCCGTTGTCAGCATAAATTCCTTTGTCTCTCCCAGCGTCCATTAGCAAGAAGGTCAGATCGATGGTTGCGGAATATCCGCTTGCCTTGAACTTGTCCAATGTTGGAGACGGCTTCGGCCCCAACAATACGGCCGGAGTTGTAGATCCTTGCTGAAGGACCGAGACAGACGTTGTTAAGACTATTCCGAGTACGAGCCCGATTGCGCCAAACGCTAAAGACTTTTTGTCCACTAAATGAGCACCCGAAAAGCTATGGCAAGAACCTGATATAAACAACATTCTCGATCTTCATGTCCATGTTGCTATCAGCGGGAACTCCGCCCGAATCCTTGACGAACTGCCATACGTTCGCTATTGCAGAGACAAGGTCTTGCCCACTCCCCCCGCCTGATGGAGTCCAGTCATAGATGGCAACTTTCTCAGCCAAATCCCCAGGCGCGTTAGTTCTTCCGATATACAGCTCACTAGCCTAGCTTGGATTCCCTTTAAGATACTTAACGCTCTCCGTCGTGGCCCTAACGAACTTCCTAACTAGTTCGGGATTGCGCTCAATCAGATCATCGGTAGCAAACACACAGGCACCTGCCCATGGTTTCGGAAATATTTCAGACCATTCACCAATTATTCTTAGTTCCCCAGAGTCTGCCAATCTCAGTAGCGACATGAAACCGTGGGAGATGGCATCGATGCGGCCAAGTTTCAAAGCAACCAGGTTAGCGGTATCATTTCCTACAGGAACAATTTCGGGCTTTATGCCGAATTTCTTGGCCATGTACGCCACCTCCCGCGGCCCGGTGGCAAGTCCTGTGCCGATTTTCTTCCCATCCAAATCGTTAATGCTTTTCAAAGGTGAGTCAGATCTTGTGTAGAGCTTATTCATCGTTTGAAGACCGATTACCGATGCCACAACTTTCAGAGGAACTCCTGTTGATCTGGCCACTATTATCTCTTGACAATGATACAGGCCGAGTTCGATACCGGAAACCACTTGCTCTTTGAGCTTTATGTGATCAGACGGGAATGTATAGATAAAATCTGGCTCAATTCCATTGCTGGCCCACACACCCCTATCTTTTCCTGCGTCGATGATAAGGAATGTCCCTTCGTAGATTGCAGAATAGCCGCTTGCCTTGAACTTCTGCAAGATCGTCGGGGCAGGATTCGGATTAGAGCTTCCCCCCTGAGAAATATTTCTGGGCAGGAAAAAGTAGACATTGGCTGTTACACTGACCAATAGTAGAGCAGCAAAAACCGCGAAGGTTTTGCGAGAGATCACACCGGTCACAGAACCTCGACCGTCCTCATCTGCGGCTTGTTGTATTTAACACCGCGTCTATCTATGACGATCGTTAGTTATTGGTCGAATTCTAGCGATTCATGGCAAGAATTTAGTGTCGACAGTGTTTTGGATTCTTACACCTCTGTCGGCAGGGACTGCACCGCTCTCCATATTATATTGCCATACATTTGTTACGGCAGGTAGCAAGTCGGAACCGCTCCCGCGTCCATTGGGTCTCCAGTCTAATTGAGAGACAGCCCTATCCGACAAGTCTTTAGGCGCGGCAGTCCTTTTGCCATAAACCACAGATGCGTAATCTGGGTTTTCCTTCAGGTATTTGGCCGTTTGTAGCGTTGCCTGAACAAATTTCCTGACAAGTTCGGGATCTCTTTCCATCAAATCATCTGTCGCAAAGGCAACCAAAGAAACAAATGGTTCTGGCAGTACATCGCGCATTTCGAGAGCTACCCTGAATTCGCCAGATTCGACCAATAGCAGGGCAACGGCATTTGGAGTTCCGTAGATGATAGCGTCGATTCGTCCCGTTTTTAGAGCCGCGATGTTACTTGGAAGGTCACCAACTGGAATAGGTTCCATTTTTACCGAGAACTTGTTTGCCAAAAATAGAGCCATGCGGTACGTAAAATGGTCTGTCGAAACCACACCGATCTTCTTCCCATCAAGATCGCGGACTGTTTTAACAGGCCCGTCTGTCCTTACGAATACCTTTGCGGGTGCTTCTCCTACGTAACCAGCAACTATCTTGACAGGTACACCAGCGGAGCGTGCTAGAATGATCTCACTGGGTATCGAAAAGCCAATCTTGATTCCTGAAGCAACCTGTTCTCCTATGTCAGCGGCAAGAATGCCCCGTCCAGGAATCGTGATGAACTCTGGGGATAGCCCGTGACCTGCACAAAATCCCTTGTCATTTCCAGCATCCATCAAAAGAAATGCGCCTTCGGAGTCAGCATAGTAACCGCTGGCTTTGAACTTCTCGATGCTCAAAGAAGGTAGTAGTGTGGAGGTCTTTGGTTGAAGAAATAGAAAAAGTGCAGCAGAAACTGCAGTGAGAACGACTATTACCAGGACCGCTATCGATAAGGTTCTTTTCAAGGTCGATAACTTACCCCTAGAACACTTTGGCGGCTTCGTCGTTGCAGTCATGAAAGCGTTGACCTATTGTGATTTTCCATTGATAGTTATCGAACTTATCTCCAATCAGCTCGAAAAATCATAAAGGTCAAATAATCCGTTGGTGAATTGCTTAGGAAATGAAGGTGGAGAGAAGCTAACCTTGAATAGGAATTTGTTTGTTGCAATCATTATAATAATTGTCTTAGGAATAAGTAATGTATATTTCTTCTTAACAGACACCAGCCCGACACAGCAGGCAGCTCAGGCACCGAAACCAGCTCCTTCATTGGAGAAGTTCAAGGCATTCAGTCCTCGGGATTGGGAGGTAACCTTTCCTATCATAGATGCAGGTAAGGATAGGGGATTATGGGCCAAACACGGTCTGGATCCAGAATGGCGCTACACCACGCCAGGCTCCAGTCTTGTTGTCGAGGCTAAACAGTTATTAGAAGAAGGGTTCAAGATTGGCTTTGCATCGACTAGCATCCCTCTTATTCGGGCGGACGGTGTACCCATCAAGATTGTTGCAGGGATTCAGGGAAAAGATTCGGGAAACAGGCTGTATGTCAAAGCTGACAGCCCAATAAAGACTGTTAAGGATCTCAATGGTAAGAAAGTGGGTGTACCCAGTTTTACCAACCCAGAGTATCGAAATACCCTGTACATCACTAACAAATTTGGGATAAAGCCTGAGCTTGTACTAACCGAGAATGTCACAAACAGCATTGTATACTTGAAGCTGGGCAAGGTTGATGCCTTCTACACGTTTTCACCTGCAGCCCTCAGGCTTGTAGATTCTGGTGAGCTAAGAGTGCTGGCAAGATTGGCTGATTTCCAAAGAAGCCCTATGGTGAATGCCGTCATATGGGCAGCAGACGATCTCATCGAAAAAGATCCGGGGCTTGTGCAAAGGTTAGTCAGGGCGACCTTGGAGATAGTAGTCTATCTAAAAGAGAATCCAACTTATTTAGCCGAACTGTATCAAAAAAGGACGAATGCTCCAATAGACGTTGCGGAAAAAGCAGTCTCGGAGCTGTTCTATACACCAGAAGGGCGGGGGGAAGGAGTAGATCTTGTCTTATCTGTCAGAAACTCATGGGAGTTTCAAAAAGACTCTGGTGCGATTCCTGCTAGCATATGGGAGAAAGTCAAGGTGGAAGATGCTGTTGATGTAAGGTTCTTACCCTAACTAGTAGAGCTTGATGGAATGGGTGGGTTAGAGCACAAGATTTCCCACCCAGTTTAAATAATGGGACTGACTGACAATCAGAGTTGTGGCTGAAACAGTCAAACTAGACAAGAAAGGCAGGTTGGTAGTACCGAAGAAGATTAGGGAAGAGACTCGAATTCGTATAGACACGACACTCATCGCAAGAGCAAAGGGTGAGGGACAGATAGAGCTAATTGACCCTAGCATCCTATTGAAAAAGGCTCGGGCCATAGGCGGCAAGAAACTTGCAGGATGGCGGGAGGATGTGCATGAAGCAACCAAACTACTGGCGAAGCTAGCAAAGGAACGTCATAATGATGAAACTACTTGACACGATTGTAATCATCGGATCGCTCAATCCCGTCGATAGGTTTCACAGCGACTGTATTACTCACCTAAAGAGTATTAGATCCAAAAATGATGTTTTCGTTCCATTTGTCACAGTACTTGAGGCGGACTTGGTGATGAAGACAAGAGGATATAGTTATGAAGAAAGGAGAATCTCTTGGCGGGCGCTAGAACACGAAATTCCCGCATCTAAGTTACTCTCGAACTCTGTTTCATCTGTTTTGGAGAGCCTAAGCCTGCAGGAAAGTGGGATGGATTATTTTGATTCCCTTGTCGCTTCCTTGGCACTGGAGAAGAAGGCAGTTGTAGTAACAAACGATCGACAAATTGCAAAAGTTGTGAAGACGGAGTGGTAGTTGAACCTGTGTGGCAATATCTCAAGGAGACAGGTCAAGGAATCCCCATTAATGCTAGTGCGAAGGTTGAGGATCTTTTTGATGATAGGTTCTTCCCTAAGAAAAAGAAGTTCTCAGCCAAGATTGCTAGAACTTATATCCTAATCCCTTCGCCTGATCATTGTTGAACAAGAGATCCTTCGGATTAGGCATGCTGGCACTAGGCACCGTCATTGGCTTAGGGATATTTGCCGGTCTCTCTCTTTTTCAGCAAGGAATTCCTGCTCAACAGGTTGCATCCTCCGCGCGCGCTGATGTATATGCCAAGAAAACGGGTGCTCTCAAGGATCTTGCGGATAAGGCCGTTTCTGTCATTTATTGGACCCCTGAGGGTCGTGGCCGCGGGACGGACTTGGTGGCCGCAGTAAAGAATGTTGTACAGAATATGAAGAATCGTGGTGTTGTTCCTGCAAATGCCACCCTGAATATCGAAGATGCGGTAGATGTCAGATTCTTACCTTAGACCATCAGCTTTGGAGAGCAAAAAGAGTATTGGAGTCGACATAGTAAGAGACCATTGCAAAAACATGCATGTTTGCACCAAGTATTTCGGGCGAACGCAATTAGGGTTGCAGGGCTAAACGGTCCAATTCTCCCTTAACGTACGGATTTCCATAGTTTACCCGTACCTTCATTGTCGTTCCTCCACGTCCTCGCTGCCCCGAAAGCCACCTTGCCTCTGCCAAACCCCGCCTTAATAGCTCAGCAAGGGCCACACCCGGTTCTCCGCTTTTTCCATACAGCTTAGAGATTGGAAGTGTTGTCCCTTTTGCAATGTCTGAGACTGTTCTCCAGCCGGCCGTATCTACAAATATCTTATGAACAGTGTAGTCTTGCAGAAATGCTACTGCAAGGAACCTGAAAGACTTGGATGCATCATCATGATCGAAGATCACAGCATGTGGTATCTCCTCCAGGGATGTAGAGCTGGACTGTTTACTCTGATTCTGTCCGAGTCGGCCCTCGTTCTTCATTCTTGAGACAACACTGAGCACGGCATCCTCCTTTAGCGGTTTCCCGATGAAATCGAATATTCCCAAGCTGATCAAGCTTCTGACTATCTGGCTTTCCCTATGCTCTGAAGATATGATCACAATTTTCGTGTGTGGGTCGACGGACAGGACCCGGCGAGCTATCTCTTGGCCTCCAATGCCTGGGAGGTACAGATCAAGGAAGATTAACTCTGGATCAGATTTCTCAAAGACCTTCAACGCGGTTTCTCCGTCCTCTGCCTCGAGAACCTCCTCCAAGCCAAGATTTTGCAACATGTCTTTCAGAATAAGCCGTATTACACGGCTGTCATCCACTATGAGCGCCTTGAAGTGCTCTGATCGGAATGTCGCGGACTGAGGATCCATAGATTGGCATACCTGGTCTTGGTTGGATTACAATAATCTATCGGAGTTTCTTGTGCACCAATCCTGGACAAGTTGCCGACCATCTTTATCAGCCGCTAACAAAGAATATCTTCCTATACTAGGGTGAAGTAGGATACGCAAGAAAGGAGTTGCCAGACAATGTTCAAGAATATTCATCTTGATTGGAACCCAAACCAGGACTAAATATATCTTAATACGACGA
>CAZXXP010000090.1:0-8006 GCA_964644785.1 uncultured Nitrosopumilales archaeon
CAACTCCAATTCCTATAGCAGCATATGAAATAGGACTGATAGTTTCTACTGTTACGGTCTTTGGTATTTCCTTGATCACTTCTTTGATTACTTCCTTTGGAACCTCTTTGATGACCTCTTTGATTACTTCCTTTGGAACCTCTTTGATGACCTCTTTGATTACTTCTTTAGGTACTTCTTTGATGACTTCCTTTATGACTTCTTTGGGCACCTCCTTGATGACTTCCTTTATGATCACTTGAGGCTGTGGCAGTTGATCAGGCAGACCGAACGCCGTGAGAGCGCCATCGACATTGGGTAACCAAGGAGGAAGGGCGCCACCTACACCGCCAACATTAAGAAAGATCCTGTATTTGCCGTCCTTTGTGGCGCCGACAGTTGGCATGACATTTACTGGGAACCCAAAAAGCTTCTGATGAATTAGCTTACCAGTGTCAGCATCTAGGAACTTCAAGTTCCCATCCAGGCCGTACACCATCACCATTCCACCAGTCACGCTCAGTCCTCCTCTAAAGCCGAAGCCATCGACCCTATAAGTCCATGCTGCCTTCCCGGTATTGACATCGATTGCATAGATGTTGGTATTGGTTACACTTGTGTAACTAACATTATCCCTCGCTTGTATAGGAGGGTTTCCTCCTATTCCGCCAATACCTTGGTTACCAAAGGGTCTCACGTTGCTGGACGCGAAGAGAGAAGGGTTATTGAATGAGCCCATGTAGACACGCTTTCCGTCATAAGCGATGTCAGACTCTAGGCAGGTTGTATAGCAGAGGATTATCTTCGGAGCCGTAAGAGGTTGGTTCATCCAGTTCTTGCTCATATCCGCCTTCGTAAGCCTGCAGCAAGCATCTGGATCCTTCGGACTGTTGTTAGACCCTACACCATAGTTAGCCCCACGGCTCCTCAGAATGGTTGGCGGATCAAATACCCAGAATGGCTTGCCCGTCGCTGCATCAAACGCGTATACAATCCCGTTCTTGCATCCCTTTATGAATGCCTTTTTCCCTTGCACCTGTCCTATGATGCCTCCCCACGAACAATCATAGTCCCAGAGGTCGTGAGGGTTAGCGTTGAACCACCATACCATCTTTCCTGTCTTTACGTCGTGTGCAGTATAGCCGCTACCATGTAGACCTGGCCCGTATCTGTGTGTAAGGTTTGGATACGGTCCTTGATCACCCCATCCCATGTACACTATACCTGTTTCTGGATCAAGAGGATAGTTGCCCCATACCGGTGATATAGCGCTCGCTGTGTGGAGCTTGCCGAATGTCTTCGAGCTAGGTACTAGGTCGATCCAATCATTCTTCACGATGTCAGGGGCTACATCAGTGCATTTGGTAGCCAAGTATGTTGGTTCTTTGTCTCGAGCTGGGTGGTTTATTCCCTCAAGATATTTCGGATATTCAAAATACCATCCATTGCCGTTAACTTTTTTGCATTCATTAATGTCCCAATCAGGATCTCCTTGAGCTGGAGGCATCACGAATTCTCTGTATAATCTCTTGGGATTTGCAGGATCAGTCATGTCGAATGCGGTCACAAACGCCCTTCCCCCCGATCCGGTCTGACCACCCAACGGGTAGAACATTATGTTGCCCAAGAACTGGGGTGGATGGGTAGATAGACTTGAATAAAGCCCTTGATTCCCTAGGCTCCCTATTACGCCCGTTATTGGGTTTCCGAGCTCTGCATCCGTACCACACATCTGTTCGGGAGTCAATGTCCAGGCAGTCTTCCCAGTCTTGGCATCAACCGCAAAGGCATTACAGGATCCTAGCGTGCTTGGTATCAGCCAGCCTTGGGCGCGGTAGTAGTTCATAGCATGACCATGCCCCGCGGGCTTGGCAAGCCACGGATGTTCTGAAACCTGTTTATCAAAATCAACAGTGTGAGCATAATTGTTGGCCCAAAGTAGCTTGCCACTTGATGCGTCAATTGCCACTACGCGGAAATCCCCTGTCAGGACGTAAACGGTACCGTCCACTATGAGCGGGGGGTTCATCGATCCAAACTTCTCTGCCAGCGTTCCTGGCTTTGTGATATGAGGATATGGAAATATCCACTTCGTTTCTAGGTATTGAACGTTGTCCTTGTTTATTTGGGTCTGTGGACTGTAACTACCGCCTGTGGGTTGGTAGTTTATCCACTCCCAATTGCCTGTTGGTACGCTTGGAGCAGCTCCCCCAACCGGAGGACCTCCTGGATCAAAAGCGCTCACACGGGGAATTAGTGCTACCATTAGCGACGAAGCCAATAGCACGGCCGTCACAACCAGACTCAATACTATTTTTCGAGTCATCAACCTTGATGCATTAATCGTGTATATAGACATTGACAATTAGCAGGTTGACTATCGTCAACTGTCGAACTCGGTTATCCTAGAAAGTAAGAACCTCTCAAGCTTAGATTTCTTACGACTGCAGTTGCTGAACTATTTTTAGTGTTTTCGATTAGCGGTAGTACCCGTTTCAAGGTTTTGAACAAATATCAATGCACGGTTGATGTAATTAATCAGATTAAGAGTTAGTAGATGGACAAGTGTGTTTCATGACTCGACGATTAACGTGATTGTCCTAGGATCTCCCTAAGCACCATGCACCTGCCCCGACAAATCTCATGGGTTCTAATGCTTTTATGATTGGCTAGATGTTAATTTAATGTTCGTTGATTGACGAACAATTGCTTGATACAGCGTGGCCGAAGTTCTATGGCTGAGAAAAAGGAGAGAGCCTTGCTTTAAGCAAGGCCATTTTGGTTTATATCTTCTTCCTTCTGCTAAACAATACTCCAGCTATTACTACTAGAACTACTCCTATACCTATTGCAGCATAGGATAGTGGGCTTATTGTTTCAACGGTTACTGTCTTTATGACTTCCTTGGGTACTTCCTTTATGACT
The DNA here is from genome assembly GCA_964644785.1 of uncultured Nitrosopumilales archaeon. Lineage (GTDB taxonomy): Archaea > Thermoproteota > Nitrososphaeria > Nitrososphaerales > UBA57 > VHBL01. The sequence continues at coordinate 2,905 of CAZXXP010000090.1, forward strand.
TCTTTGATCACTTCCTTAGGTACTTCTTTGATGACTTCTTTGATTACTTCCTTAGGTACTTCTTTGATGACTTCTTTGATGACTTCTTTTGTTATTACTTGTTGTTGAGGTAGTTTGTCAGGCAAGCCATACGCGACTAGGGCACCATCAACCGCTTGGAAGCCAGGTACGCCAGCACTACCTCCACCTCCTACATACACAAGGACTTGATACTTACCTTCTTTGTTTGCTCCTATAGTTGGCATGACATTTACTGGAACACCGAAGAACAGTTGATGAACTATCTTGCCAGTCTCAGCATCGAGGAACTTTAGATTTCCGTCAGTGACGTATACCATTGCCAATCCTCCGGCTATCGCAATTCCTCCCCTGAAAGCTGCTTGCTCTATTCTGTACGTCCAGACTTGCTTGCCTGTGTTCGCATCGACTGCGTATACATTTGAGTTGAGCCTCTTGATACGTTCCGTGTTGTTTAGGACTCCCTCGGCGATATTGCCTCCGAGCGCACCTAAACCATTATTACCTCTATCCCGGACATTCGTCATTGTATGTGGTGAAGGGCTGTTGAAGGATCCTAGGTAGACACGCTTCCCGTCATATGCGATATCTGACTCTAAGCAAGTAGTATAGCAGTTTACCAACACAGGCTCGCGCCCCTTGGGGTAATTCCACCATGGTTTGCTCATATCCTCTTTTGTCAGTCTACAGCACGCATCCTTACCCTTGGGATCGTTCTTGGTATCAACGCCATAGTTCTGCCCCCCATCCCTTAGAATTGTTGGAGGATCAAAGACCCAGAATGGCTTGCCAGTAGATGCATCAAGTGCATACACAATTCCATTCTTGCACCCTTTAATGAAGGCCTTCTTTCCTTGTACTTGTCCTATTACACCTGCCCACGAACAGTCATAGTCCCAGAAGTCGTGAATAATTGGTTGGTACCACCATAGCATCTTGCCAGTTCTAACGTCGAACGCTGTGAACCCACTTCCATGTAATCCTGGTCCATACCTGTTTGTTAGGTTATCATATGCTCCTTGATCTCCCCATCCAACGTACACTATCCCAGTTTCAGCATCGATTGGATAGGTGCCCCAGACAGGCGATATGGCGGTCGATGTGTGGGTCTTGCCAAACGTGTTCGACCCAGGCACCATGTCGATCCAGTCGTTCTTCACTACTTCAGGATCAACATCTGTACATTTAGTAGCTAGGTATGTTGGTTCCTTGTCTCTAGCTGGATGGTTAATTCCTTCAAGGTATTTTGGATATTCAAAGTACCATCCATTGCCATTAACTCTGTTGCATTCATTGATTGCCCAGTTAGGTTCACCTTGAGCTGGAGGCGCAACAAACTCTCTGTATAGTCTCTTTGGATTCTGGGGATCGGTCATGTCGATTGCTGTCACAAAGGCTCTACCACCCTGTCCGCTACTAGCACCCATCGGGATGAACATAATGTTGCCAAGGAATTGAGGCGGATGCGCAGTCCCCGAAATAAGTCCATTGCTATTTAGTGATCCGATTATGAATTTTGACGGATCTCCAAACTCTGCATTGGTACCGCATATCTGCTCTTGATTAAGGAACCAAGCAGTCTTACCTGTTTTTGCTTCAACAGCATAGGACATGCAACTGAAGACACTCGGTATGAGCCACCCCTTAGCACGATAATAGTTCAGGGCATGTATGTGCCCTGTGCCAGGTAGCGCGACAAACGGATATTTTCCTGTTAATTCAGTTCTATTGATTTTGTTTCCAAAGTCATTAACCCAGATTATCTTACCAGTCGTTGCATCTACCGCGAATAGTCTCCTATCACTATTATACATGTAGACAACCCCATCAACTATAAGAGGTGGTGTGATAGTTCCTGAAGGGGTTGCAGATGGACCTATTGGTCCTGCCTGACGAGTAATCGGGAATACCCACTTTGTTTCAAGAAATTGTACATTATCCTTGGTAATCTGCGCCTGAGGACTGTAACTTCCGCCATTCGGCCCATAGTTAATCATCTCCCAGTTTCCAGATGCTACAGATGGAGCTGCTCCTCCAACTGGAGGGCCGCCAGGATCGAATGCACTAACTCTTGTTGATGTTAGTACAGCCGTGGATGATGCCAGTAGAATTGTTGCCGCTAACAGACTCAAGAACGTTAATTTTAGAGTCATCGACCTTGAGCCATTAATGGTGTATATATAATCTAATGATAACAAGCCGGATAATCGTCAACTGTCGAACTTGTAGCTACACGTTAGTACAAGAAATTTAGGATTTGAACCTTTATCAGCTCTAATCCCATCGGATTCGGACTACGCATATTTCAGAACGGGTGTCCACTCTTGGAAAATGAGAGTCATAAGGCTCACCGTACGTCCAAGCGCGCGCAACCTTGCTTGGCTATATCCCACGCGTGTACATGAACGGAAGCTGACATTCGAGCATCTAATTAGATGTCGAAATCCGACGGTCGGCTCAACCTAACTGTCCTTAACAATCTAGTCCTCCTCCGCACGGCTCCATGCGCCAAACTATACGGAGCTCTCCTCAAAGAAGAAGCATGTTCGATTGGAACGTTTTTCTCAAGTCGATAAGGCAAGTGTGTTTCATGACTCGAAAGTGTCCATGGATCTCCCATGGCACCATGCACCTACCCCGATGAACTTGTAGAGTCTAATGCTTTAAAATTAGCTGGATACCAATTTAATTTTCGTTAATCAACGAATAATTCTATGAAACAGCGTTGCCCGAGTTCTATGGCTAAAAAAATGAAAAGAGAGCCTTGCTTGATGCAAGGCCATTGAGTTTATGCCTTCTTTCTTCTGGTGAACAGTACTCCTGATACTACTATTAGTACAAGTGCAATTCCTATTGCAGCATAGGATATTGGACTGATAGTTTCTACTGTTACGGTCTTTGGTACTTCTTTGATCACTTCTTTGATCACTTCTTTGATCACTTCTTTGGGCACCTCCTTGACTACCTCTTTGATTACTTCTTTAGGTACTTCTTTGATGACCTCTTTGATCACTTCCTTTGGAACCTCTTTGATCACTTCTTTTATCACTTCCTTTGGAACCTCCTTTATGACTTCCTTGGTTATCACTTGTGGTTGAGGCAGCGAGTCAGGCAGGCCCAAGGCTACGAGGCTACCGCCAACAGGTATATTGTTACCGAAGAGAAAGCCTCCCCCACCCCCTACGTGCAGAAAGATCCGCATCTTGCCGTCCTTTGTGGCTCCCACAGTGGGCATGACATTAACAGGTATTCCGAAGAACTTCGTATGGAGCAGCTTTCCTGTTTCTGCGTCAATGAACCGAAGATTGCCATCAGAAAGGTATGCAACTACCATTCCTCCGGTCACCATGACGCCTCCTCTGTTCGCAGAGTTTTCAACTCTGTATGTCCAGACTAGCTTTCCTGTATTCACATCTACTGCGTCTATGTTTGTGTTTGTTTCAAAATTGACACCAGGGAAGTCTGACTGAGCTGTTCCAGGTATTCCCCTTCGGTCATTGTTAGCAAATGGTAGTACAGGGCCGAAACCCTTTGTGTCCATCCAGTTGAAGTGACCTATGTAGACCTTCTTTCCGTCGTAAGCAATGTCGGACTCCAAGCAGACCTCACCACAGATACGAACCATGGGCCCTGGATCTGGGGCTATCATCCATCCCTTGCTCATGTCCTTCTTATTCATCCTGCAGCAAGCACCTGGGCCTGTAGGTGTGTTGTCTCCGAGAACCTTGCCTCCAACAACTATAGCCCTGTCAACGCCGTACATCACGATCCTTTTGATCGTTGGGGCGTCCCATATCCAGAATGGCTTGCCAGTTGCTGCATCAAGTGCATATACTTTTCCATCCTTGCATCCCTTTATGAATGCTTTCTTTCCGCTCACTTGACCTAGTATGCCACTCCACGAGCAGTCGTAGTCCCACATGTCATGAGGATTGGCTGCGAACCACCATACCAGCTTTCCTGTCTTAACGTCGAATGCTGTGAGGCCGCTACCATGAAGTCCTGGACCATATCTGTTTGTAAGGTTACCGTAAGGTCCCTGATCACCCCAGCCCATATAGACTATACCAGTCTCTGGATCTAAAGGGTAGTTACCCCAGACGGGTGAGATGGCGTCGGCTGTGTGTAACTTGCCAAATGTCTTGGAGCTAGGTACTAGGTCAATCCAGTCATTCTTTACTACGTCTGGATCAACATCGGTACATTTAGTCGCTAGATATGTTGGCGGCTTTGCACGATCTGGGTAGCCAACGCCCTCAAGATACTTCGGGTACTCGAAGTACCACCCATTGCCGTTCGCAATTTTGCACTGATCAATGGCCCAGTTAGGGTCTCCTTCGGGAGGTGGCATCACGAATGTTCTGTAGAGCCTCTTAGGGTTCTGGGAATCGCTCATGTCGAATGCTGTTACGAACGATCTTCCTCCTCCACCGCTTGCACCGGCAACCGGATAGAACATTATGTTACCGAGGAATTGTGGAGGATGTGTACCTTGAGACGACATAAACCCTCGTCCACCGATACTTCCAGCAATCCCCTTCGCTGGATCGCCAAATTCCTCATTCGTTCCGCATATCTGCTGTGTGCTAATCGTCCAAGCAGTCTTTCCTGTCTTGGCGTCAACAGCGTATAGGTTGCAGGAGCCTAATGAGCTAGTTATGAGCCAGCCCTTCTCCCGGTAGTAGTTCATCGCATGTACATGAGCTTGGGGTTTTTGAGCATAAGGAAAATTGATGGCAACGGCATCTCCGTCGAACTGTTGTCCATATGTGTTGTTCCATATGAGTTTACCAGTTGCTATATCGATTGCAAGAATCCTCCTATCGTTTAGCACCACATAGGCTACGCCCTCAACTGCAAGAACAGGCGCGCCTGATCCGAAACGTGAGCCTGCGCCCAGTTTGGTTGCAGCAGGTTCTGTGTAGGGGTAAATCCACTTCGTCTCCAGATATTGAACAGTGTCCTTGTTAATTTGGTTCTGGGGGCTGTAACTACCACCCGTAGGCTGATAGTTCACATACTCCCAGTTGCCAGTCACGACTGATGGAGCTGCTCCTCCAACTGGAGGGCCTCCAGGGTCAAAA
>CAZXXP010000091.1:0-7911 GCA_964644785.1 uncultured Nitrosopumilales archaeon
CGACCTTGCTTCGAGGATACCCATGTCAATCTTTAATCCAATAATCTTGGAAAGCACACGTAGGACAGCCTCGGAAGCCTTAGCATCGATAATGTAGCCAGAAGTTTCGCCCAGAAGGGAAACCCCCTTCATGCCTCTGATTTTGCAGACACCTATGAGCACACCATTCATCCCCGTTATCGTCCCTTCTTTCATTATGATAACATCATTCTTCTCTATCAACCTTACGAGGTCAATTTCAGTAGCGGTTCCAAACACTCTGGGCTTTTCGACAAACGCTCCCGTAACGAATGCTGCCAAGGTAAATACCTGCTTTACTCCCATCCCCTCTGCAATTTCAAGAACCTTGTCGGCAATTTCGTAGTTCGCCTCGGGAGTAACGGGCTGGCTATCTCCGGTAAAAATCAACATGTCCTGAGCATCTCCATCGGCCTTCAGAGCATAGAGCGTATTCTTCATGGGTTCTGCAGTCCCATCGTTCTTTATCACCACTTGGGGTGGAAATGAATAAGAATAGAGATCGCCTATTTGACCGGCTTTGAGTTCAGTAATTACGTGCTCAACAGCAATCTTGCCAACATAACCGCTGCCCGGCAACCCGCATATCAGTACAGGTTCTCTGAGCTTCGGAACCTCTTTCATATGAAACGTTATGGTCAATTTAGGATAGTTGGCATTCAACTGGAATGTAATAAGGGTAGTGAAGTGCAATTGTAATGAATTAGGATAGACGGCAACCGTCTGTGCAAGGTTTACTCCTCGTCTACATCTACGAACTCAAAAATCACTTTTGAACGTATTCTACTTCCTGAATCTCCAGTTTCCCCCTGTCGCCGTACCATTTCTTTATGGCTTTCCTTATCGCAAGCTTCTTCTTGTATAGCGGTGCATCAAGAACTAAGGTGTCAAGGTCTCCGCCCTCGCCTACGGGGTTGAATCTATGTTTCAGTGAGAGCCTGAGCAGCTTTTCCACGCTTTGCCTGTCCAAATGCTGGCCGAGCCACTCCTCCCCAAGACCATAAGCAGCCACCGAGACTATGATAACATCCATCGTATTCTCCAGAATCTTGTCGTATAATTCTCTTGCAGAGATACCCCAGAGCGGGGCGTAATGCTCTTTGCCTGTATTCCTGCACACCCTATCGAACTTTTCCTTCTGGTAGTTTGACGCGATCCCTCCGGTCACCAAATAATCTACATCTGCGTTCTTCAGCGCTTCTTGCAACGACTCTTCTTCTTTGTCCTTTTTTGCTTCGACTGGCATCCATGGCAGGCCCGTTGCAACGGCTATACTCTCGACCAAATGGACGTTATGTGTATGGTAAAGCATGCTTTCTTGGTCTTCTGGTAATACTGTAAGAAGGGCCTTTATCGCTATCCCTCTTGAATGAGCTATGTGCAGGGACAAGGTCGAATCCTTGCCCCCAGACGACAAACAGATAGCAGTCTTCATTTTCCTTCTACGCAACCGCTCTTTCCTTTAAACTATAAAGCGCGTCTATTTTGCACAGCAAGCGCTGGTTTCGAATTAGATTGCACAGGTACAGAAGGCGATATCTACTCGTAAAGCTTGAAGGCGAGAGCATCCAAGAACCGCTCAAGGAATTCCCATTCAAGGCCAAGATAATCAAGGCAGAAGGGGGACATGCTGTATTGAAAGCGGATGCGCAAACCATAGACTCCTTGAGGATTTTTGTCACAGAAAAAGGGTTTGAAACAATCTCAACTTCTGGAACCATAAAAGGCCTCTTCAGAAAATCCAAAAGGCTAAATCGACCTTCTTCGCAAACAGAAATGGGATGAAGTGTTTCGCTGCCCCAGACTGAGCCCGGGCTTAAGCTCCCATGGACTATGAAGACCTCGCGACGATACTGACCACTAACTATTTTTCGCCCTGAGCGTGAAAAAGACATTTGCAAGGCCAAAGATATTGCCCAGCAAGGATAAGGCCATACCTATCGCGCTGGGTATGACAGTCGACTCCATGATCTTTCCGACTATGAAAGCTGCAAAGCCTTCGTGTGCGTAGAAAGCGCCTTGGTAACCTCCTGCAAACATGAATATTGAGGCTACGTATACTCCGATATTCGTAACAAAGATTTGAGAAAAGAAGACCTTCTTGTCGCAGGAATTTTTGTCGAAGACCTTCCAGAGTAGATAGTAGGCAACAGCCCAAGCAAGCATGCCGAAAACTCCGGCAATGAGGAAGGTAGAATAGCCGATGTAGATATAGATTCCCGGCCATTCCGTAAGGAGAATGGGAAATTGCAACCTTGGGATGAATATTGGCGCTGTAAACGCCAGCGCCGCTCCCAAGTTGACGAAAGCTGCATATGTAAAATATTTTACAACCCTCTCCAGTCCAATTCTGTCAGCCATCTTCTTTTGCTTCTCAGTCATAAGTTCCATGAAGTTCCCCTGATTAATCTCTTTGAGGAACCACTGTTCCTACGATCGTTGTGATGCCTCCAGCAACTGCAATTACTAAAGCAAGTATCTTCCAAGGGGCTATGTCTTCACGGAAAGTCTGAAACTCCAGCTCTGTTAGCAGTGAATACATAATCGCGGCAAAGAGCAACAATATGACTCCCCAGACAGAAAGGAACTTTATCAACTATTTCGTATTCTTGTGGGCTAATGGGGAAATATATCTTTGCGCAATCTTCGTGATCAATGTCCGCATTGCTTGTAACCTTTGTAAATGTAGTTGCAGTAACAATCGGGACGCTTCTTGGGGTCTCACTTGGTGCAATGACACAGCAAAGATATGTCAAGGTCATAATGCGACTTCTCGGCCTTGCCGCAGTAATTCTGGGCGTGCAGATCCTTGCAGAGTTTAGCAGTATTGTTGGACCGATGCTATCTCTACCAATTGGGAGCGCTTTGGGGTATTTCATGTATATTGACAAAGCACTCGGCAGTTTTGTTGCAAAGTTCTCAAAGTATGGTCAGAGAGTGAAGGGATTTGTTACAACATCTGTCCTGTTCTGCGTGGGTCCTATGAGCATGATTGGCTCTCTTGAAGACCTCCTGCACAATAATCCAAACATACTGTTTACGAAGGCCGGGCTTGACGGGGTTTCATCAGTAGCATTGGGTGCAACGTTTAGAATAGGCGCTATCTTCTCCGCCCTTTTAGTTCTTGCGCTCCAAGGATCAATTACGCTAGTTTCTTCTTACGCTGCAGCGTTTTTGACCCAGCATCTGAGGGGAAACTTAACAGCAACTGGCGGCGCCCTAGTTCTTGCAATTGCATGTAGCCTACTTGGATTCGAGAGAGTCAGAGTTGGGAATCTGCTGCCGTCCTTGTTGATCGTTACGATTCTTAGTTCTCTGAATCTGCCGTAGGTGAAACATTGAAGATCATAACTCCAGAAGAGATGAAGCAAATCGAGAACAGGGGAGAAGCGCTTGGCATTTCAAAACTTTTGATGAGGGAGAATGCAGGAGCTGCAGTCGCACGGTATGTTATTGAAAAATTCTCTCCCCTTCCTGACGAGCACATAGTGATAGTTTGCGGGACGGGGAATAATGTTGGAGACAGCCTTGCTTGTGCAAGGCACCGTGCAGGACTGCCAGCAAGTGTGGAAGTTTTCCTGCTTGGAAGCAGAGAACAGGTTAAAACCGCAGAGGCAAAGCCGAACCTCGAAATAATACTTCGTATAAAATCATTGGAATCTTGCGACACCGATAGCGCAAACTTTTCCCAACAGCTTGAAAAATCAATAAACAAATCAGACATCATCATAGATACGATTTTCGGAACAGGAGTTAGAGGTAACATAAAAGAGCCATACGCATTGGCAATAAGGTTGCTAAACCAATCAAAAGCCTACAGAGAGGCCGTTGAGTTACCCTCAGGCTTGGATCCTGCAACTGGCAATGCCCACGATTTGTGCGTCAAAGCACATACCACAATAACTTTCCATGCAGTCAAGAAAGGCCTTATAGGAAACAAGGAGATTGTAGGAGAGTTTTTTGTCCCCCCAAATAGGAATTTCTCCCGATGCAGAATTCTCGCATTAAAAGTTTCCTAAATAGAATTATATCTGCCTCTTACCTACACAGTGCTGTGCTTCTTTTTCAGATATTAGTTGGTAATTTAAAGAATTTCACATACGTAATTGGCGATGAAGCTGCAAAGGTAGGCATCATTATAGATCCTTCTTGGGACCTCGACAAAGTCATGTCTACAGTCAGAAGGAACAAACTCGATATCAAATATATTTTTAACACGCACAGCCACTGGGATCATACGATCGGGAACAAGGAGATTGCTAACAGGACTGGTGCCAAGATAATTGCACATGAATCTGCGCCAACGCTCAAGGACATTTCAGCAAGGGACAACGATGTCATTGAAGTTGGGAGCCTGAAATTCAAGGTATTCCACACGCCGGGACACTGTCTTGACAGCATCTGCTTGATGATAGACGAAATCCTATTTACTGGAGACACGTTATTTGTCGGAGACTGTGGAAGAACAGATCTACCTGGGGGTAGCCCTGCACAGCTCTATGATAGTTTCGCTGAAAAAATCTTGAAACTCGACGACCACACGAGAATCTATGCAGGGCACGACTACGGAGCAAGGCTGAGGTCCACTCTAGGCTACGAGAAAAAACACAACCGCTCACTTCAGCCACAATCTAAGCAAGAATTCATCGAGATAATGAGCAGATAAGCTATTCGTAATTACCCTTCTTCCATACTGCGTAGGCGTCATGTGCATGTATTGATTCGAAACTTCTAGCCTCTATCTTAGAGGCGTTGGGGAACTTCTTCAGGCAGGCTCTTATGATGTCCTCCACAAACTTTGGATTGGCTTGAGCCTCGAGTATCTTCTCTGCTTCATGTGGTCTTCGAAGAAATTCTGCAGGTGTAGTCGAGAAACATTCTCCCATTCTTAGAGCAACTTCTTCGAAGTCCAGCACTCCATCGCTCCGGATTTCTAACGTTAGAACCGACCTCTGCATATGCCCTATTCCGATGATCTCCTTGCTGCACGGACAGGCAGTTATGCCTAGCCTCCTGAAAGAATATGCAATCTTACCGTTTTCGCTTACGCGAACCTTCGTGCGCAGAAACTGGTCCCTGTAAGGATAGGTCAATTCTGCAGTAACTTGACAATCTGGTTGTGTCTTGTTAACCTCTTTGCAGATCAGGTGGAGAGACTCTTCTAGATAATTACCCTCCAGATGTTTCTGCACGGCACCAACAAACCTACTCATGTGAACACCTCTATGATCCATTGTTGAAGCAACGACAGAGATTTTCACGGGGAGAGTCCACCTTGCCGCCTTGAAGACGACAGAGAGATCCTTTATACCCGCCATTATTGCAAGGTCGGCCTTCTGCATCTGAACATCTGGCAGATCTCTCTTGTAACTCTGCTTTATCGACTTCGTGTCCTGTTCCTTACTCATTGATAAACCATTTTTCCTTATGCTTTTCAATTTTATGGTTATGCACTCCTCATACATTCTTCTGCATACCCTATGGGATCTTCCATTTTGACACTCGAAAATGCCTGCAGTCTTATCTTGCAGGCTGAACATGTTCCACAAGCAATGTCATCACTGTCGTAGCAACTCCATGTCAATTCCAGAGGCACCTTCAGCCTGATTGCCTCTTTGAGTACGTCGGCTTTGTCCAACTTTGACAGTGGTGTGATTATTTCTGGAGCGTCATTTTTAGCTAAACTTCCTGTTTTGATGAGTCCGTTTAGCCTTGCAAAAAACTCTGGAGTCGAATCCCTAAAACTGATATGATCCAGATTGTTGTGCCCTCCGATCACGTAATTTGCCGAGATAGACTCAGCGTAGGAAACCGCGATTGAGTAAAAGACCATGTTTCTGGCGGGTATGTATGCCGATGGAACTTCCCTTGATAGTAAGTCATGTTTAGGAATATCTCCCAACTCGAGAAGAAAAGGTAGATCAATTACTTTGTGCTCTACCACAGTAGCCTTCCCAGCAAGTGCTGCAGAAGAAACTACCTCCCTCTTCTGCCTGTTATGATAGTTGAAAGAGAGAGAATATACATTCCAATTGGCCTCCTTCGCTAGCCAGAGGCAGACTGCAGAATCTATTCCACCTGAGAGGAGTACGACAGCCTTTCTTCGTCCTAACGCTGTCATCTTCCTCTCGATAACGTTGTCATGATATGTGAGCCTTTGTTTAGGCCTTCGTAAATGTACACGCCAATTCCCTGTACCTGCTTTGGCATCTTCGGGGCAAGCAGCTTAAGAACCGAATCGGCAAGGTTCTCTATCGTGGCTTCGCTTTCCATAAGGAAAGTGCTGCCTTTCGGGACTTTAAGGTCAAATTCTCCATTCGGACCATCGAATTTTATCCTACACGATCTGTTGTCCTCCTCAACTATATACTCTTTTGAAATGAAGAGCTTGTGATCCATCTGACTAAGGACTTCTTTCACAATCCTCTTTACGTCGCCGAAATCAACAATCATACCACGCTTGGACTGGCCTATCAGTTCAATGATCACGGAAGACGTATGTCCATGCAAAACGGAGCATTTCTTTGTCCAGGGTAGAATGTGAGAGTAGTCAAAGGCGAAAGAGGGATCATCCATGAATATACTTTCAAGTTTCTCTTTGTCGGTTTCAGCATCAACATCGAAACTTACTATCGGAACTCCGATTTCTAGGAGCGCACTTGCCTTCTTTGCCATTGTCACATGAAGGACTTTTTTGTTTGGAAAACCATATCTTAATTCTGCAACGTCCTTCACACCTTCAGTCATGATGAAGCCCTCTTTTGTCGTGAATGTTGGTAGTAGCTGCTGTTTTCCTATCAGCACAGGTTTCTTGTAAGAATATTCAATACCCGCAAAAATAAGTATGTTAGCAATTGCAAGGTCAAAGGCTGAAGACAGAATGTGCCCTTTAGCATCGATGTAGGCACGCGCGGCTGTACCTTGAAGGGATCTTCTAGCTCTCTCTTGAATGCTGCTAAGAATCAGTTTGTCCTGCTTGACATTCAATTTCGCCATGCTATCGAATTCTGTTCGATCATCTGCAATATAATCCTTGTATCTACCATGCTTTTCGCTAGCGGAAAGAGAATATCAGAAAAAAATTGGTTAACAAACAAGAAAGGAGGAGCCTAGTCCTCTCCCATTCCAGCACCCTCTCCGCCATGGGCACCTCCCTTCGGCGCCTTCATTTTGGTTGAAGAAATCACATCATCTATTCTCAGTATCATGGCCGCGGCTTCAGTTGCGGAGTTTATTATCTGCTGCTTCACTACGGCGGGCTCGTATACACCGAGCTTCTCCATGTCCTCTACTGTGCCATGTGATGCGCCAACGCCGTACCATTTCTTGCCTTGGCTGTGAGCCGCTCTGAGCTGCACCTGGGTATCTATTGGATCTAACCCTGCATTTTCTGCCAGCGCAAGTGGAATAACTTCAAGTGCGTCTGCAAACTTTTGGACCGCAAGCTGCTCCCTCCCTCCGAGCGTCGTTGAGTACTCTCTTAGCTGATGCGCAATTTCAGCTTCTGGTGCGCCTCCTCCTATGACGATTGCAGGCCGTTGCATTACATCTTTGACAACCATAAGCGCATCGTGTAGAGCTCGTTCAACTTCCTCAACGATCCTTTGCGTACCGCCTCTAACGAGAAGTGTTACTGCTTTCGGATTCTTGCAGCCTTCAATGAAGGTCCACTTGTCCTCCTCGATCTTCCTCTCCTCTACATTAGCTGCTGAACCGAGGTCTTTTACTGCGAGGTCGTCTAAGTTAGTGACGACTCTTCCTCCTGTTGCCTTTGCAAGTTTTGTCAGGTCGCTTTCATTTACCCTCCTTACTGCAAGGATACCTGCCTTTGCCATATAGTGCTCCACAATCTCATCCACTCCCTTTTGGCATACAAGAACTGTAGCCCCGACT
>CAZXXP010000092.1:0-2190 GCA_964644785.1 uncultured Nitrosopumilales archaeon
TGAGTACAAATCTGCGAAGCAAGGCATAGCGAAATTTGATTGCAAAATAAAGGTCGCATTGGCTGGAAATCACGACTACAAGTTGCGCGCGCTAAGATATCAAGAGTTGATGACAAAAGACGCAACAGAATCTTTAGCAGTGACACCTACCCTCCTGTTATAAGATCAAAATTTTCCTCTATGGATTGCATTAATCTTGCCTCAAGCTCCTCCATTTTCTGCTTCAGATCCTCATTCTCTTTTCTCTAGCTCAGATATTCGGCCTAATTCATCAATAGACTAGCGCGCGGCGGGGTGTTTCATGGCTCGACTAGAATTACCAGAGCGTAGCAGGATCTCCCTACTCACCATGCCCCTAGCCCCACTTTGATCGACTTTTTCTTGCTATAAAAATCAGAACTAAATGCGCGCGCTAGGATCCTGTTGGCTTTAGGGCTAAATTCTACAAGGTGGTCATGTTTCCAACTACAAAAGATCTAGAAACATAGGTTATTTGGATCTTATAGGATTCCTATAGGATATGTTTCGAATAAATCATAAAAGGAATGCAGAAGTTTATCCTTTGTGGGAAAGGGGAGATACAATCGATCAAATTGCATCAGCGACTAGGATTCCCAGAAGTTCGGTAGGATACTTCGTAAGGAAATTCAATAGGCTAGCCAGGAAGGGTGAACCCATCATAATACCCCAGCAGACTAGAGAAGATCAAAACAAACTATTCATGTCGGCCCACCTAAAACTTGATCTGGTGGACCAAATTCAAGAACTCATTAAACAAAGAGACTGGGAGAAGCTGTACCATTTTACGGGCTCATTCGAGCGGCTGAAACAAATAAACCTTCAATGGACACCCGAAGAGAAAGAGGCTTTTTCCCGAGTCCTAGCGACTATTATCAATACGTCCGAGCAGCAATGGAGAGGAAAAATCTTTCCGGCAAAGCCCAGTAGTAGCGCTCCAATACGCAACGCGCCTGCAAAGGCAAAACGGGCTGGTCCTAGTCTGGATGAAATTTTTCCTTGACCTATGCTACGCTTTTGCTAAAAGGCGCTAGACAATCTGAACAGCCGCGTCTATTTCCTCCTAAGACCACCTTACTGCCGCACTGTCGGCACATAGGGTCATACTGGATTACAGGCTCTCCCTGCACATTTTCGAAGACCATGGATTCGTTAATGGCTGATGTGAGGATCGACGTGCCACCTAACAGGGGAAATATCTGTTTCCTGTGACCATTATTCATAATAATGGCTCTTGCATCTCCTGTGCCGACGTTCGAAAAGGCCCCAGCATAATATCCGGGAAGCAAATTTCTCCAATGTTCAGGCACAGAAGGGTTATTGACCTTAGGTACATGTAATTTCTGTCCCATTCCCCACCCAACGGGTGTGAACAGGTACACCTTCTTATTCTCTAACCACTTAAAACTTAGGAGTCCTTTTTCAACAAGTCGCTTCAGTGCCCGGTGAGCCGACGAACGAGGCAGTCCCTTCTGGTCATCGAGTTCGTAGACTGTAATTCCCTGGGGGACAATGGCAGCCAAGATCTCCAAAATCCGTGCCTCCATGGCAAAACTTTCCATTTGGTGGCTATTTGGAAACATGGGCTATATGATTCTTACCTAATCGGCTCCAATGATGATCTTGGCCTCGCGAAGAATCATGATGCAGGGACGTCATGTTTCAATACGGCTCGCAGGAAATACTACGACTCAGTTAGGAACAGGTGCGCAATTTACAGAGCTCATCTTTTGTGAACAAATCAGTCAGTTAAACCTAGCAAATTTGTCTCTGCTTTGCATTCTCCCTGTACAAATTGATAGGGTCGGACAAGGTCACGTAGCAGGAAACTCTTCCGCCAGCAGGGAAACTGTGCCCAAGGTATCAAACGTTGTAATTCGAGAAAAAAATAATAGAAAGTATAGGGAATCTCGGTTGAATGAAGTTCTGATCGCAGGGTTGGAACCGACAGCAGCTCTCGATAAAGGAGGGCTAGCGACCATGGGAATTCAGACAAGCAATGTCCTTCCAGCGATTGAACCGAGAAACTTTGAAAACTTCCTTAAGAGAATGGGGAGACGTGCAGAAAATACAAAGAGACTATGCAACTACAACCTAAGACTTCTCGCAAGTTTCCTCCAAAAGGCCCATCCTGATGACACAATACCAATCATAGCAACCGTGGATCCATGC
>CAZXXP010000092.1:2200-7875 GCA_964644785.1 uncultured Nitrosopumilales archaeon
TCATTTGTAGGTTGGCTGACAGACCAAAAATATTCTAGCAACAGCATATTGCAGACAGTAGCTCTTACAAAGAAATGGCTTCGATATCACGGCGTCAGGATATACAACGAGGATCTTCGAGAGAGAATTGAGCTACCTAAAGCCGAAGAGGCAATGGACGATCCAATCACCAAGAGCCAGATAAGGCAGGTACTAACACGAATGGACTTTCAGACACAGAATCAGATGTTACTTCTAACATGCAGCGGAGTAAGGCCCTGTGACATCTGGTCATTGAAGGATACCGATTTCAGATGGGATGAACATCCGGTGAGACTAATCGTTCCAGCGAAAGGCAAAACAAAGAGAGGTTGGGAAACATTCATCACTGACGAACTCGCAGAGAGGATTAAGGCCGACAAAAAGTTCTTCAAACCTAAACATCCCGAATATTCCAAAACTCTATCGGTGGTATTCTGGTATCACATCACAAAACACCATCCAGAACTCAACAGAGTAAACAAATCAGCCCGGAGTTGGAGAGGCAACAGAAGAAAGGTACACCTCTACAGCCTTCGAAAATTCTTCTTCAGCCAAACAACAGCCGAAGTCGGAGATGCTATGGCTCATGCATGGTGCGGAAGAAAATCGTATCTATCAAATTACCTCCGCCTACCACTGGAGGAGAGGCAAGAACTGTATCTCAAAGTCATGCCAAGGTTAACAATATTCAGTGAATCAGAGAAACCAAAAACCGAAGACCGTCTCAGAAATAGGCTCAAAGAAAAGGGAATCACAGATGAACTGATCGACCAAGTACTTGAGGGGCTCGTTCTAAATTAGAGGCCTGTCCTTAAGCACCTAGGTCTGTTGGAAGGACAAAAATAAGTTTAAGCCGATCGTTGGTCAACTTTTGTTAAGTTAAAATACTAACATCTCAGACGGAGTGAAAATGTCCTCTTCCACTAAAAGAGTTAGAAACATTTACTCTGTCATAGCATCGTCTAATAGGCTCGAGGTTCTAAGGATACTGAATTCAAAGGGTCCATTGAGCTATTCTGAGCTAAAGACACTTTCAGGTTTCAAGTCCAAAAAAGAGTCTGGGAAGTTCGCGTACCACCTAAGAAAGCTTGTCAGGAACATGATAGTTTCCCTGAACAGAACCGAAAGGAGGTATCAGGTTACAAACCTAGGAAGACTAATTCTAAACTTGACGAGAGAGATTGAGGAGCAGAGTGTCATAGAGAGCGGTAAATTATTTGTCAGAACTTCAAAGCAGACAATGGAAGAATTCAACCCAGATAAGATTCTACAGTCCTTGGTCAAAGAAGCTGGCATGCCATTGGAGCTCGCGCAGAAAATTACAAGCGAGGCTGAATCGAGGCTCTACAAGTTTCAGACCTCATATCTGACATCCCCTTTGATAAGGGAAATTGTCAACGCTATTCTAATTGAGCATGGTCATCAGGTCTATAGAGATAAACTTACCAGATTAGGCCTGCCTGTTTATGACATTACAGAATTGATCAACAAAATTGCAAAAGGTTCTGAAGGGCTAGAGGCACTAACTGCCCAGACCGCAAGAGCAATTTTCTCCGAATATCTGTTATTAGATCAATTGCCCAGAGATGTCGCAGATGCTCATCTGTCTGGAGACATTCACATTTCCAACGCTGGCTCTTGGGGCTTGATGCCAGACACTGTCTTTGTAGATCTTGCTCTGACTCCTTCCTCTGGTGTAGACCTTGGAGGAAAGATGTTCGGCTATCCAAGAATATCCGCACCATCAAAAATAACCGATGCCTTGTCATCGGTGTGTTTGCTGTCTTCTCTTTTGACCAGAGAAGTTTCTGAGGAAGTTTCGATGGACAACTTCCTCGGCTATGTCGCAAAGTACATCGATGGAAGGTCGCAAGATGAACTGACGGATTTAGTGGCTCAGGCTTTCAGGACGATGCCGGGCTCATCTGTAGACGGAGTTTCGAAGCCAACAGTTTCGATAAGGATGGCAGTACAGAATGAGGATGTGCCGGAGTCTTCAAAAGTTCAGAAGGCAAAGACAGCAATCTTTGCAGCCTATAAAGACTACGCACAGGCGGTTCCGATACCAAGAGTAAAATTAATCGTAAGCCTTGATGAGGGAAGTGTCAGCGAAGATATTAGGGCAGCCTCAGAAATTGCAAAGCTCGGAGGTTTTGTCGCTATTTCTGCACACGGATCCTCCAATGCATATTCCGGTATCAACAAATCGTTGGATTCAAAGGACGCATCGAACAAGGGAACATCGGTGCTCCATTCCCTTGCTGTTAATCTGCCAAGGCTTGCATACGAATCTAACAAAGACGAGACGTACTTCAGGGCGAAACTCGTTATGAAATTACATACTGCAATCGGAGCTTTAATGGCAAGAAAGGCTATAATTGAGGATATCTCACGCAAAGGTTTGCTACAGACCCTTGTAAAGACCTCTGCAATTTCTCCGACAGAACCAATGCCATTGATCATAAACATGACAGGTCTTGCAGAATCTATTACAAGCCTAACCGGAGAAAAACCCTACACAAAAAATTGCAGAGACTGCTACAAAGATTACGAAGCAGAAGAGCGACGAGCTCGGTGCAGATTTTGGAGTATCAGTAGTCAGCGATGATTCTGGTGCAAGATTCGCTACGCCTGATACGGAGAGGTTTGGAAGAGGAATTGTTGTCACACAAGCCAAGGGCGCATATTCGCAGGTTCCGGAAATTGAGGCAAACGATCTATTGAATGATGAACTGATAGACGCTATGGAAACTTATCGCAGGTTTAATGGAGGACACGCTTTCATACTTAGAGTCGACAAAGCACCATCTGCAGAAAAAATTGCAGAGATTGCAAAGGTTGCCATGAAGAATTTGGACTATATCAAGCTCGGGTTGGTGTTAAGCGTCTGCAGGGCCTGCGGCAAGAAGTACAGCGGAGGAATTAATCGATGCACGAACTGTAAGTCAAGCTCAATCATGACAATCCCGACACATTAGAGTACTTGCCCATGAGATATAGTGTATTATTGTTCAGGTAAAATTTTCTAAAACTTTTCTCCTTTCACTGATCTAAGCTGTTGTGGGCTGTTAGAGGAGGGTTAGTCAACTTTTTCTATATCGCTATGACTATATTCTGGACATCCGACTGCTGAGTGCTCAGTTTTATGGAAAGATATGATATGCAAAGACTCGAAACAAATAAACAACATGCATCTATTCTCTGCTTTACAGGCAGGAGGAGTAGTTGAACATGGCCGAAGGAATGCACGTGGAAACCGCACCCCAGAAGGGGCTTAAGATTCCCAGAATATTTACGAAACCGGGAGAGGGCCCTTTTGCCGGCATTGGATGGGAGAAGAGGAGTTCCGTAATCAAAAACTCTGATGGAAGCATCGTCTTCCAGATGTCTAACGTTGAGGTTCCAAAGTTCTGGTCGCAATTAGCGACCGATATTCTTGCACAGAAATACTTCCGCAAGACCGGAGTTCCCCAACTAGATTCTCATGGCAATCCTTTGATGAAGGATGAAAGGCAGGTACTTGGCGCTGAAACTTCTGCGAAGCAGATCGTAAGGCGTCTAGCTGGCTGCTGGCGCTACTGGGGCGAGAGGTATCATTACTTTGCATCTAACGAGGATGCACAGTCATTTGAAGACGAGATCGTCTACATGTTGATTCATCAATTTGCGGCTCCGAACAGCCCGCAGTGGTTCAACACTGGTTTGTATTGGGCTTACGGTATTACGGGGCCGGCGCAAGGACACTACTATATTGACCCTGATACTATGGAAGTGAAAGAGTCGCAGGACGCTTACAGCAGGCCTCAGGTTCATGCGTGCTTCATACAGAGCGTCAAAGACGATCTTGTCAATGAAGGTGGCATAATGGATCTTTGGACGAAGGAGGCAAGGATTTTCAAGTACGGTTCTGGTACTGGATCTAACTTTTCCAACCTGAGAGGTAGGGGCGAAAAGCTCTCCGGAGGAGGAATATCTTCAGGAGTAATGTCGTTCCTTAAAATTGGCGATGCTACTGCAGGCTCGATAAAATCCGGAGGGACAACCAGGAGAGCTGCAAAGATGGTGATACTCGACGTCGACCATCCTGAAATTGAAGATTTTATCGACTGGAAGTACAAGGAAGAGCAGAAGGCAAGATTATTGATCGCTGGAGGCTTGTCAGCAGATTACGAGGGAGAAGCCTACCAGACAGTTTCGGGTCAGAACTCGAACAACTCAGTAAGAGTCCCGAACTCATACATGCAGGCTGTCATCGACGATGGTAACTGGGATCTTACATGGAGGACTGACGAATCGGTTGCAAAGACTATGAAGGCAAGCCAGCTATGGAGTAAGTTAGGGCAGGCTGCATGGGCATGCGCCGATCCGGGTCTGCAGTTTGACGACACAATCAACGAGTGGCACACATGCACGGCTTCGGGGAGGCAGAGGGCGAGCAACCCGTGCAGTGAGTACATGTTTCTTGATGATACAGCGTGCAACTTGGCTTCGTTGAACTTGATGAAGTTCTACAGCGTGGAAACGAGGAAGTTCGAGGTAGAGTCGTTCACGCACGCAGTAAGGCTCTGGACCGTTGTATTGGAGATTAGTGTGTTAATGTCCCAATCTCCGAGCAGCAACATCGCATTGGGAACCTACAACTTCAGGACGCTCGGATTGGGGTACACTAACCTTGGTACCTTGCTGATGATGCAGGGGATACCGTACGACAGCAACCAGGGAAGGGCAATTTGCGCAGCTGTATCAGCATTGATGACAGGGGAGTCCTACGCCACTTCTGCAGATCTGGCAAAGTTCCTTGGGCCGTTTGTGGAATTTGAAAAGAACAGAGAACATATGCTCAGAGTGATACGGAATCATAGAAGGGCTGCACACAATGCCGACCCTGCAGAATACGAGGGACTGACTATTACTCCTCCAAAGTTCGACTCGCATGTGGTGCAACAGGATCTTATGAGCTCTGCTCTTGATTCGTGGGACAGGGCTCTTGAGCTAGGGCGCAAACACGGGTATAGGAATGCCCAGACCACTCTACTTGCACCTACAGGGACCATAAGCCTCGTCATGGACTGCGATACTACAGGCATAGAACCAGAGTTTGCAGTTGTGAAGTTCAAGAAGCTTGCAGGAGGAGGCTGCTTCAAGATCATAAACCGCTCGATAGCCCCTGCATTGAAGAATCTGGACTATAACGACCTCAAGATAAGGGACATTATTACTTACGTAATGGGCCGCAGCGGATTTAGAGGAGCGCCATACATTAACGACATAACCCTGATCCAGAAGGGTCTTACCCCGCAAGATTTAGCCAAGGTTGAGGCCGTACTTCCAACCATATTCGAACTCAGGCATGTCTTCAGCATACATTATCTCGGCAAAGAAACTTTGGAGAGACTGGGTTTCACTTCGGCTCAGTACAGCGATCCCAAATTCGACATGCTGAAGAGTTTGGGCTTCTCCGAGGAAGAAGTCAGGGCTACAGATGAGTACGTGTGCGGAACCCAGACACTTGAAGGGGCTCCACATCTGAAAGAAGAGCATTACGCGGTATTCGACTGTGCAAACAAGTGCGGAAAGATTGGAAGAAGGTTCATACCTTGGAGCGGTCACCTTAAGATTATGGCTTCTGCACAGCCTTTCCTCTCTGGAAGCAT
>CAZXXP010000093.1:0-7764 GCA_964644785.1 uncultured Nitrosopumilales archaeon
TAAACCGGAATCTAATATCGATTCGAACTTATTCCCCAGGCTACGAATCTGCAGAGCGTCCAAGGCCCGAAAGTTGGCACTTACTCGTCTCCGCTCAGCCTTCTGTTTGGCCTTCTTCATCGCATTTGGAGAAAAATCAATTCCCCATGCCTCTTGACCCAAACCTGCAAGGTACATGACATGCTCACCTGTTCCACAGCCAACGTCGAGGACCTTACCGCTAATCTCCCCCCTCTTTACTGCGTTTATGATTTCCTTCTGCGGCCTCCCAATGTCCCACGGAGGGATGCCGTCGTACATGCTGTCAAACGACATTATAGATCATGAAAAATTCCTCCAATAAAAAATGGAGGAACCATGCGGTTCCAGTTTACGATGCAGTGACTTGTTGCTGAACCTTTTCGAACTTGCCTACGCCCTTCCTGACAGCCCCAAAGCCTATGTCGACTTTCTCCCCTGCAGCTTCCGTAATCGCCTTCGTTGCGAGCTGGATACCGTCGTCGAATGAGAGGTTCTCTGAATAGCTCTTGGCTATGATTTCAAGGGCCATCTCTGAGTTCTGCCCTATTGTGGCAGCCTTACCGGTGAAGTATGAACCTCCTGGCTCAACTTGGTACAATTGCACGCCTTGCTGGTCTGCTCCTGCAAGTATCACCGATGCTCCAGGCGGCCTTACAGCATATAGCGTAAAGCTGTGGAAGTAATTGCCGAGATGCTTGGCAAGTGAGAATATATCCATTGGCGTGTCATAGGCTAACCTGTAGCGCTGTGCCTGCACCCTAGCTTCATCAATCAGATGTAGAAGATCTCCCACGTACCCTGACCCTGACGCTCCGACATGCTCATCGATAGTGAACACTTTCTCTGGAGCCTGCATTAATGCCCTTGCAGGTCTTACTTGGCTTGCAAGTAATACGTAATCGTTGGTCTTTATGCCTAAAGTAGTTGACCCTCTTTTGACGGCTTCCAATGCCGCGTCAACTTGAATCAGTCTCCCTTCTGGGCCGTAAAAGAAGTGCGTTCTGTAGGGATTGTCTGTCGCCATTCTAGTTCACCCGCTTCGAAATCATGGAGACACTGCCGTTGAGTGGTATAGCAAGTACGTCAACACCGTTTCCCGATCCTGGGTCTCGCTCCATTGCTGCCCTGACAGCCCTCTCCGCGAGCTGCTTAGCAGCGTCCATGTTGAGATCATTCTTATACCCTCCCTCTAAAACTCCGTACGCTACTGGTGAGCCAGACCCCGAAGATGCAAATTCCTCCTCGATCAACGAGCCGCTTGGATCTGTAGAATAGATGTGTCCCCCTTGACCATCTATGCCAGCAACCAGGACTTCAGCATAGAACGGCTGATAAGCCTTTAACCCTCTATATGCTATGTTCGCGATTAGCTTCGCGCTCTCCCTTACGTTCATAGGGAACCCTCTGCTTATTGTCACCAATCTCCGCTCCGCCTTTGCAAGATTGACCAGATATTCGGCATCAGACAGCAATCCTGCTATTGCAGCTGCAAGCGAATCGTCGAGCTGGTATATTTTCTGCACGTCTTTTGAACCTACGAAGAAGCCCTTGGTGGCTCTTTTGTCCGAAGCAAGAACAACTCCATCATTACTTTTGATGGCCACTATTGTAGTCATGCCGCTCTTGTATTATGGCAGGTTAATGTTGACTAGCAATCCGATAACCCAGTCACGCTATGACACTTGAGCACTAAGCAGTATTCCGCTCTTTTTCAGTTCTTTCGTGTACGTTTCGGAGACATGCGTGTACACTTCATGCGCCGCGATTACCGCTTCTCTAACATCTGCAGACTCCTTTACGCGTGTCTGCACAGTTATTGACGCATTGGTAATCTCCAGCTCTACTTGAATAGATCCGTCATTTGTTACCCATGTGAGAATGCTCCCAGAAGAGTTGCTCGAATGCCCAAACCAGCGGAGATTCCCAAACCACGTACCCCTTAATGCATTGATAAAATTCTGCAGGTCAATTGAAAATGGTAAATACGATCGAATTACAGGTATTACCATGCTTGGCTGAGCGTCTTGCAGACTTGATGCAGCCTTGCTGCTGACTCTGTATCCTTCGGCGCTTTTTTCGATGAAGCCGTCTTTCTGTAGCCTTGCTAAACTTCTTGCAAGAGTTTCCTGATGAATACCAAGCTTTCTCTTCAGGCCTTGAAACGCAACCACCGCTTCTCCCTCTTCGTTAATGCTCCGGAGGATTTCTGCATCTCTACTGCTAAGATACCCTTCAAAAGACATGTCAGCATGATCTAGGTTCGTCCCGTCTTACCTCCTGCTACCCGAGTTCAATTTTCGAGGCTATATGCTTGGTAGTTTCGCACGGATTATTAGGTAAAGGAAACTTTACTGCTCCTTTTCTTTATCTTTGGTAGCACTCTGACGGTAGCTATCGATGCAACGGCTACGACAAGAGCTATTATTACGATGACCAGAATTGCCTGACTGCTGTCATCCTCAACATTAAGATCAAAGACCTGCCCCTGGTAGTAGTTCAAGCCCCTGTCGGTAAAACCTGCAACCATCTTGTAGTTCCCCGGTTTTATGTTGCTTCCAGTCAAGGTAATAGTAGTCGTTGCACTGCCTGCAGAGTTCATCTGGATCAAGTCTGGAGAAGCGGAAAAGCTAGAATTGACTATGTTTCCCGTAACGCTCATACTCGAGCGCAAATGTGGGAAGAAATCTCCTCCTTCAGAACTTTCCAGTGACATGGGTATGTTTACCATCCCGTTACGGGACATCTTGAACTTAGTTATGGGAAGGGAAGTTTTGATGGGAACCTGAGCCGAAGCCTCGACCAATCCGATTTTGTTGCCCGCAGTTTCTACGAACCACACGTTCCCTGTGGGGTCTACTGCAACATTCTCGGTGAAAGAGGCGTTAGTTGGTATGCGGAACTCGCTGATGCTCAAATCCTTAGTTGATATCTTGATGATTCTATCCACGCGCTGCTGAGAAGTCCATATGTTACCTTGTCTGTCAGAGACTATTCCATAGCTTGCCCCTGTTATTAGGCCTGTAGTAAACTGTTCGACAGAATTCGTCTTTGTGTCAAACATCCCTATGTTGCTCGTCCTGAACTGCGTATACCATATCATACCTTGAGAATCTAGTGCCATTCCTATCGGGTTCGTGCTAGCATTACCAGTCCTGGGAAGAGGGATTTCCGTGAACTTTTCTGAAACGACATCAAACCTTGCAAGCCTTGCAGGGCCAGACTCCATCATCCACAATGTACCACTACTATCGAAGAGCAGGGAGCTAGGGCGGGAGATGTTTGTGGGCGTTTTGTATTCGACGAATCCGTCGGAAGTCCCCTCCCTGGCCTTGGAAATTTCCATCTTTCCCAATTTGCCAGAATTAAATCCTCCATACCATATATCGCCCTTTGAATCTATAGCGATACCCCAAGGTTCTGCATCCATAGTCGGTATAACATATTCCGAGAACTTGAGGCTTGAAGGTTCGAACTTTCTTATCCTGTTGTCAGTTGCATCGCTGAACCACAAACTATCACGAGTATCAATAACGATGGACCAGATCTGCAGAATGCTTGAGCTGCTAGGGATCTTGAACTCTTGGAAAGAGCCCGTCTTAGGATCCAACTTTGCAATGCTCGACCTGTTTCTTAAAGCTACCCAGATGTTCCCCGAATTGTCGCTTACTATTGCAAAGGCGTTTGAACGATCTGGAAGTTGGTACTCCTTGACAAAGATTTTTGGACCCTGCTGGGCTTCAGCAGGCATTAATGCTATCATTAGCACCAAGATTAGCAGAGCCAGAGATTTCAAACATGTCACGCTTAAGATTGGACTACTCCATTGATTATTTGACCTGCCTTAATAGTTATTCGTGGATAGATTATGCCCCCCGACAATATCCTCGCACCTTTTCCAATATTACATGACGCTCCAACCATCGCATCCCTAATCTCTACACCTTCCCCGATCTGACAATTCTCAGCAACCACGGAATATTCTATCAGAGCACTATCTTCTATGTCGCAGTTTTCGTAGACAGAAGAAGCGAATATTCTTGCACCTTTGCCCGCTTTTGTATTCTTCATCAGAACCGCATCTGGGCCTATACTCGCGCCTCTGCCGACGCTTACGCCTTCATCGATGATCGAAGGGTTAGCAACAGAAGAGCCAGTATCAATCATGACATTTCTCCCAACGTACACGTTTCCCCTGACTTCGCCTTTGACTGTAGATTCTGGGGATATGTTCCTGTGCATGTTCCGCAGATACCAGCTGTTTGCCTGGAGATAACCCGCCTTTTCCCCAGCATCAATCCAGAAACCATCAAGAGGAAATCCGAAGACGGCTGCAGTCTTGCTCAGAAGTGTAGGAAATAGATCACTCGCGAAATCATAGGACCTGTCATCAGGTATGTGATCTAGGCTGCTAGGATCAAGAAAATAGATACCCGTGCTGGCAAGCTTGCTAGGAATCTTGATCTGTGGCTTCTCAACGAACTCTTTTACGCTACCATCGCTCCTGAGTACCAACACTCCATATAGAGATGGGTTTTCAACCTCCTTTACGCCTATTGATGCCATCGCACCCGCCTCTCGATGGCGCTGAACAAAGCTAGCAATGTTTACGTCTGTTACAGTATCTCCCTGGATAACCAAGAAAGGTTCATCAAGAAGTGTCTTTGCAAGTTTTACGCTCCCTGCTGTGCCAAGGGCCTTTTTACCCTCTGAAACGTGAACTATCTTCACTCCGTATTTCTGGCCAGAGGCGAGGTAGGAAGTTATCTGCTCCTGCTTGTAGCCTACGGTCGTTATAATCTCGTTGAAGCCTTGACTTGCAAGGTGTCTTACAAGATGATGGATTAGAGGCTCCCTCCCTATGTAAAGCATGGATCTTGGCTTCGTGAGTGAGAGAGGATTCATTAGCTCCCCCGTTCCTCCAGCTAGAATTACTGCTTTCATCCTACCACAGGTCCCCATTTTGAGGAATATATGTTGTAAAACGAATTGTTGGACGATTTGTACAACAAAATCTTACAAAACAATTAATTTTTTTGACATAGGGAGCTTTAATCCGATCAACGACAAGCAGGTTCGATAAATCTGGAAAAAATCAGCTCAGTTGCAGAAATAGAACATTGCCCTTTTTGCGAGCTATATTATACCGACAACGCACACCTTAATCTCCATTTGGAGTTCCAGCATGAAGTGAACGATCAGAAAAAGTTTAGGTTCCTCGACTAGCTCATCAAAGTGTTCTTGCCCTCATACATGTTTACAATTGCATACTTTTAAGGAAGGTCACCTCTCCAAACTGACAATCATTCCGCCACAAGTGTGGATTATTGACGAAATTCCTTCTCTGCTATAGCTTCGCTCGGCGACCCGAATTGTCATGTCTTGAAGGTGCATGAGTTTTCTGGCCGTCAAAAACTGTTCGAGCTAGATTTTGCAGGGTAGCAGACAGCACCTTTTGCAGACGATGAAACTAGACTCGCATACTTTGCCAGTGCTCCCCACGTGTAGTGCGGTGCTGGAGGTTTCCACTGCCTAAGCCTCTTTTCAATCTCCACCTTCGACAAATCCACGGTCAGACTCCTTTTTGCAGAGTCTATCGTTATCCTCTCGCCGTCTTTTACAGCTGCTATTGGACCTCCGACCATCGCTTCTGGTGCAACATGACCGACCATCAACCCTCTCGTAGCCCCTGAAAACCTTCCATCCGTGACCATGCCTACTTTTTCCCCCAAACCCTGCCCTGCCATGGCTGCTGTAACTGCCAGCATCTCCCTCATCCCCGGGCCTCCCTTCGGGCCTTCATAGCGTATCACAACGATGTTTCCAGCGACAATTTCCCTCTTCGAAACTGCATCGAAGGCGTCTTCCTCACGGTTGAAGACTCTAGCTTTACCTGTCATGCTGTGAACCTTAACGCCAGTCATTTTTACTACCGCTCCTTCTGGTGCAAGGTTCCCTTTCAGTATGTACACTTTGCCCTCTGGACTGATGGGATTCTTTAAATCAACTACAACATCTTTCTTGCTACTCGGAAACTTCAGGTTCTGCAGGTTCTGCTTTACAGTCTTCCCCGTAACAGTAAGTGCATTTCCATTTAGCAGGTTAGCATCGAGCAGCTTCTTCATTACTAGCGGCACTCCTCCGACTTTGTCCAAATCTAACATGACATACCTTCCTCCAGGGCGCATGTCCGCAATCTGTGGCGTCCTCTTCCTGACCTTCTCGAAGTCATCAAGAGTTAGTTTCACGCCAGCTTCATGCGCTATTGCTAAAAGGTGTAAAATCCCATTTGTAGAGCCTCCAATCGCCTGCAAGATCGCCATTGCATTTTCTATCGCCTCAAGTGTCAGAATATCTCTAGGACGAATGTTGTTTTCGAGTAGATTCATTACGGCCCTGCCTGTTTTGAAGCATATATCGTCCCTAGTTTCGTAGACTGCAGGTGGGGAGGCGCTCCCGGGTAAGGCAATTCCCAGAGCCTCGCTTATCGAAGCCATCGTGTTTGCAGTGTACATACCCGCACATGATCCTGGGCCTGGACATGCATGGAGCTCGATTTCTTGTAGCTCTTGGAGAGTAATCTTTCCTGCATCGTAAGAGCCAACTGCTTCAAAAACATCCTGAATTGTTAGTGCCCTGCCGTCTAACATTCCCGGCAAAATAGTTCCTCCATACACGAATATTCCGGGTAAATTCAACCTTGCAAGTGCCATAATAGATCCCGGTAAGCTTTTGTCACACCCAGCAATCGTGACACACGCATCGTAAGCGTGTGCCCGCATCATCAATTCGATAGAGTCTGCAATTATCTCCCTGCTAATCAAAGAAGCTTTCATACCTTCATGGCCCATGGCTATGCCATCGCTTACGGCAATCGAAACAAACTCTCTTGGAGTACCCCCTGCAGCCTTTACACCCTGCTTTGTCTTCTCTGCCAGCCTGTCAAGATGAATATTGCAAGGAGTAGCTTCGTTCCATGTGCTCGCAACACCAACCAAAGGTCTTGCAAGGTCTTCACTCGTAAGGCCCATCGCCCTCAGCATTGCCCTGTTTGGTGACCTTTCCGTGCCTTCTGTAACGTTCTTGCTCTTGAGTTTCAAATCGGCAGACTTGGGGGACATTGCAGTATGGCTTTGTTAAACCTCATTATATGCGTTCACAGTTAGGGTTATTATGAGTCTGTTATGCATAGGAACCAACAGTACTAATGTGGAGATATGCTAACAAACCTGGACTACGCCATGACTCTAGAGTGACACACGTCAAAAATAACCATTACGACGGCGTAAGAGAAACAAGAAAGTAGATTCAAATTAGCTCGAAGGCTTTAAAGCAGACAAGAAGACTGACAGGTCAATAACAGGTAATCGCACAAATCTTATATGCCCCTAAAAACGGAGTCTATCTTTGCGTATAGCTCGGCGGCGTCAACTTCAAGCAAAGGGAGGTTTCCCGAGGCGATGAGATTTTTGACCTCCAGATACGTGTATATTCAAAATGAGGATTCGATGTGAATTCATTGAATCTGAAATGGGTTGTGTACTCTCGCAAAATCTTAACCGTACTTTCCACAACTCCGGTTGATCCTGCCGGACCTGACTGCTATCGGATGGAGATTAAGCCATGCAAGTCACACGTAGCAATACGTGGCGGACGGCTCAGTAACACGTAGCTAACCTACCCTGTAGACGCGCATAACCCCGGGAAACTGGGACTAATTCGCGATAGGCGATAATTCCTGGAATG
>CAZXXP010000094.1:0-7739 GCA_964644785.1 uncultured Nitrosopumilales archaeon
CGGAGACAAGGAATGTAGGCATCACTATTGAAACGAGGCCTGACTGGTGTAAACAGAGGCACGTTGACAACATGCTGGGCTACGGTGCAACGAGGGTCGAAATCGGAGTGCAGGTGCTTGACGATGAAATTTACCGAATAATGCGTCGCGGGCATACGGTTGCAGATGTCATCGAGTCTTTCCAGATAGCCAAGGACTCTGCCTACAAGATTGTGGCACATATGATGCCTGGACTGCCTGGTTCCACTCCCGAAAAGGACATTCAGTCCGTAAGGCAGCTCTTCGAGGATGAAAACTTCAGGCCTGACATGCTGAAGATTTACCCGACTCTTCTGATTGCGTCGGCAGACCTCTATGAATGGTGGCTCGAAGGAAGGTACAAGCCCTACGGCGTTGAGGATATGGTTCAGATAATTGCAGAAGCCAAGAAGTACATTCCAAAGTGGGTGAGGATTATGAGAATTCAGAGGGACATACCTGCAAAGATGATAGTTGATGGGGTCAAGAAGAGCAACTTGAGGGAGCTGGTTTGGGAAGAGCTGAAGAGGAGAGGGTATTCTTGCAGGTGCATACGTTGCAGGGAAGTTGGTCTGAAGCAAATCAAGGAAAAGCTCAAGTTCAGCCCAAATGACATAGCTATGAGCAGGACTGATTACGATGCGTCTGGGGGGAAGGAAATCTTTCTCTCGTTTGACGACCAGACTGCTGATGCCCTAGTTGGTTTCCTGAGGCTGAGAGTGCCTTCCGAAAAGGCCCACAGGTCTGAGATTTTTGGGCAGAGGGCTTTGCTTGTAAGGGAGCTGCATGTCTATGGCCCTGTCGTGCCAGTTGGGGAGAAAGAAGACTTTTCGTGGCAGCACAAAGGTTTCGGGAGGGCCTTGATGGAAGAATCTGAGCGCATAGCAGTCGAAGAATTCGATGCCCGAAAGATGGTCGTGATCAGCGCTCTAGGAACGCGGGAGTACTACAGGAAATTAGGCTACAAATCTGATGGTCCTTACATGTCAAAGACGCTTTAGTGCTGGCTAATCAAGATGGCAGATTCTTCGCCGATAGAGGTTGTGGGCAGAGGCACCTGGCTCGACAAGGTTGCTAAGCGCGTTCTGGAAAGAGAGCAAAAGATTGGGCGTTCTCTTGAGCTCATAAACGTCGAGAGCGGCCTTGGCGCATCTGGCATACCCCATGTTGGAAGCATAGGCGACGCCGTAAGAGCTTACGGGGTGAAACTTGCCCTGGAGGACTTGGGCTACAAATCAAGGCTGATAGCTTACTCAGACGACCTGGATGGATTGAGAAAAATTCCTGAGGGCCTTCCTGAATGGCTATCCAAGCATATTGCAAAGCCAGTTTCCACGATACCCGATCCCTTCGACTGCCACAAGTCCTACGGTGCGCACATGAGCTCGATGCTTTTGGAAGGGCTTGACAAGCTTGCAATAGACTACACGTTTCAGAGCGGCGCAGAGGCTTACCGAAGCGGCTTTCTAAATAAGCAGATTGACACCATTTTGCAGAACGCTGAGCGGATAGGGAGCAAGATCAGCGAGATGCTCGGGCAGACAAAGTTTGAAAACGTGCTTCCATATTATCCCATATGCGCCAACTGCGGGAGAATCTACGTTACTCAGGCCTATAGTTATGTTCAAGAAGAGAAAAAGATTCTCTATCGGTGTGCGGGTGCCGAGATAAGGAAGCAGCGGCTGGAAGGTTGTGGACATTCAGGGGAGGTCGACATTACAAAGGGCCTCGGCAAACTGAGCTGGAAGAGCGAGTTTGCGGCCAGGTGGATGGCGCTGGACATCAGGTTTGAAGCCTACGGGAAAGACATTGCTGATTCTGTGCATGTAAACGACTGGATTTCTGATGAAATATTGCAGTTCCCCCACCCTTCGCACGTCAGGTATGAACTATTCTTGGACAAATCTGGCAAGAAGATTTCGAAGTCTCTGGGCAACGTCTTCACCCCGCAAACGTGGTTCATGTACGGGACTCCGCAGTCTCTGATGCTGCTCATGTTCAAGAGGATAAAGGGCACGAGGAACCTGTCAGTAGAAGACATCCCCAACTACATGGACGAGCTCGACATTCTGGAGGATCTGTATTTTGGCAAAACGAAGGAGGAGAACGAGCAGAAGAGGATCAGGCTAAAGGGCCTGTACGAGTACGTATACAAGCTGGCACAGCCCCAAAAACCATCTTTGCATGTCCCATACAGGCTCTTGGTGCAGCTGGTCACAGTCGCACCTCCCGACGATCTAGTGGGCTATGTGGAGAGGAAGCTTGCAAGCTACGGGATGCTCAAGCAGGTCGATGAGGCGCTAAAGGTGAAGATTGCCCAAGCAAGGCAGTGGGTTGAGGACTTTTCTAAACTGGAGAGGAAGAAAGTCATGCTTTCTGAAGTTGACAAGAAATGCGTCTCTGAACTTGTGCAGTACCTTTCTGGAGAAATCGATCCTAAGGCGCTCCAGAGCGAAATATTCGAAATCGCAAAGAGAAATGCAATCGAGCCTTCGCAGTTCTTCAAGACCCTCTACAGGGTCCTGCTCGGGAGCGAGAGGGGCCCTCGACTGGGCCCGTACATGATAGACGTTGGGAAGGATAGGATTAGAATGGTTATTGGTGAGCAGCTCTCGTCAGAATGACCGTCCAAGGCCTATAGCGCCATAATCGAGACTCTTGGAGAACTCCTCTGCGTCGAAGAGCCTTCTTCCATCAATCAAAATGGGCCTCTTCATTAACGCCTTGAAGTCTTTGGGTCGAAGTGTCAAGTAGTCCTTCCATTCTGTGACCAAAATTGCGCAGTCTGCGCCCTTTAAACACTCTTTTGCACTGGAAACGAGCTTCATTCTTTTCTTGAATATCGTTGATGCGTTTTCAAGGGCCTTTGGATCGTGTGCAGTAACTATCGCTCCTTTATTCAATAGTTCTTCTATGATTGTGATTGAGACGGCTTCCCTCATGTCGTCGGTATCTGGCTTGAAGGCAAGGCCGAGGATCGAAACTTTCTTTCCCTTCAGTTTTCCAACTTTCTCCTCTGCCATTTCTACGGCCCTCAAAGGCTGCACTCTGTTGATCTGGAGTGTAGCCTCGGCAAGAGGAGGAGCATGACCAAGTTTCTTTGAAAACTCTATGAAGGCTCTGATGTCCTTCGGGAAGCAAGAGCCTCCGAAGCCCAGACCCGCTCTCAGGAAGAGGGGACCGATTCTTTTGTCAAGGCCTATCGCTTCAGTAATGACCTTGACGTCTCCCTCTGGTAACTTCTCGCATATGTTCGCTAGGGAATTTGCAAAGCTGACCTTCATAGCCAAAAAAGCATTGTTAGCATATTTGATCAGCTCAGCGTTATTGGGATTTGTTGTGATTACTTTCGGGAGGTTTTTGCCATAGACTTTTGCGTAGAAGCTTTCAAGGATTTTTTCATCTTTCTTGCTGCCTCCGATTATTATCCTGTCGGGTTTGAGGGTATCCTCTACTGCTGATCCTTCTCTCAAGAATTCCGGGTTTGAGCAGGCACCAAACCCCCTTCCGTATCTTAGCCCTGAAGCCTTTTCGATCTCTGGAACTACAAGGTTCAAGAGAGTCCCCGGAACAACTGTGCTCTTGACTACGATCAGAGGATAAGATCTGCCTCCTTTGATTGCTGAGCCTATGGCCCTTGCAGCAGAACGCAGATATTTTTCATCCATCGAGCCGTCTTCTTTGCTGGGCGTTCCAACTGCGACGAAGACTATTGGAGCATTTGCAACCAACTTTACGTTGGTAGAAACTTCAAAGCTTTTGCCCAGACATTCACTTAGGAGCCTGTCTAGTTTCGGCTCATGAAAAGGCGCGTGTCCTTTTGCAACCATTGCAATTTTCTTTTTATCGACATCGACCCCAAGGACGTTCATCCCCAGCTTGGCAAAACATCCTGCCGTTGAAAGCCCTACGAAGCCAAGGCCTACTATGGCTACGGAGTATTTTGCTGACAAACAATTACGTTTTGAGAGACTGAATATAAAGCGCTTGCCTCAGATAAGGTCGTTGTCATTAGGGGTTCTGTTGCGTCTCATGGACACAAAAACCTCGTTGCAAGTTTGGACATTGCCCGAGAGTTTTTTTCATCTACTATATTCTTGTGGGTAACACTTCTTGTCCTACTAATGCTGACCACGGTTAGCATATTACCAGAATTAGTTTACCAATTTTCCCTTAATGTTGTTGTGGTTTCACAAATGATACACTACACTATGTATTTTCTTTTCGCTATGATCACACTCTCAATCTTCGCTCTTATGTGTGATGGCAATGTCAAGAAGGAATAAGGCAATGATCACATACTCAAGCGAAACGAGGACTTGTTCGTTATTATATTGTTGCGTTACGGAGGCGGGTTGTATCTGGATAACATCTGGAATAACTGTGGTTACACTGCTTCCATTTTTTGGGAAAAATGTTATGAAACCCCCAGCTACCCCAGGCGTAAAATACACAATTTTTGCAGAGCCGGTCCAGGCCAAACTACTTGTTGAGATCGGTCTTAACTCAAACATGGCGGGCGAGGGTATACCCGGCTCGGAAACACTATTCGGACGAAATCCTTTACCAACTTGGAACAAAACTAATGAAACGTTTCCTTTGGATATGTCAAACGGGAACAACGCATTTACAGTCATGGTAACAGGATTTCCTGCGCTCACTCCTGCAGGATTAGTGGCGATATCAAAATATGTATCAATTGCGCCTGAGACATTAGGCAGATCAGGATTTCCGCCCACAGTAACATTAAATCCAAAATATTCATGTTGTGGTTGGCGAGACAATAACAGATTATCAATAGGGATTGCAGACATAGCAGCCGCAAGAGCAAACAGGGCCGTAATTAACATCGCATATCTTACATATTTTGTCGCCCTTTTCTTCAAGAATTTTCTCAACAAGTACGGTATTGTTCTTCTCCACAAATATGCCAAATGTGGACACAGACTTTACTTCATTCTAAAATACTCTCCTAAAAATCAGGCCGGTCTTTTTAAGCAACCATTAGATACCAATAGACAAGAAATAGAAAATGAGGTTTTTCACTTCGAGGACAATTATTGGACTCAAGATACAACTAAAGGCCGCTATTATCGCCACAGTCCTAGAAATTATTATCTTCTATGTTTTGGTGATTTCGGATTCTCTAAAACTGCTAGACTATTCGCTGATAGTATCTTTGGTGGTTGCTGAAGTGCCGATTGGTCTTTTCTTGTACTATTTGTTAGGTGAACGGCGGCGTTCCAAGATTCAAGAGGTTATTGACTTGGTAGATGCGGCGAAGAAGTTTAGACATCTAAAGCTTCACCGATTTGCTGGATTTCCTTCCGTTCTAAGAACCAATTGGTATTATGTTGAAAATATAGACAAGAAGCATGCATACGATTGTTCCAAGAACCTAATACAACTTAGCAAGTGGGGTATAATTACCGTAATTAGACATAGAAATGAGGAAGAGATGAAGCAACACTTCACAGATAACGGAATTAAGGTCGTAGAGCGGGAGGGGACTTGGGAGGAACTCTCACTTGTTTAGGAGGGTTTGTTTTTGAAATACTCTCCCAATACCGATCTAACAGTTTCAGGGATTGATTCTAGCTTTCGAGCCTTTCGTTCCTTATCGAGAGCCTGCACCATTTCATCGGACATGGATACCATAATCTTTTGCATTACCATACCATTAGATACCATTAGTAAACTATATATAGGTTATGGTATATACCCAATGGTAGGGATTGGAATATGGCAAACACAATTGTTCCTATGGAGGCAAGAGCAATGAAAGGCAAGGCAATCTACGAAAGCGGAGGACAAATCACAAGAGTAGATGGCAATACTTACTACGTTAATTCGCAAAAAGGGCATGGGATATACGACATACTTTCTACGGAACTCGGCTGGTTATGCTCATGTGCCAACCATATCTATAGAGGTGTGAAGTGCAAGCATATCTGGGCTGTTGAGTTTTCCCTTTCGTTCAGGAAGGAAGTTCAAAAGAGGATTACGATAAAGTCCCTTCATAGTATAACTTGCGTAATCTGTCATTCCCTAAACATAGTAAAGCATGGGATTAGCCATAACAGCAACGGAGACATTCAGAGATTTTCGTGCAAGGATTGCGGTAAACGATTTTCGAGCAACCTAGGCTTTGAAGGAATGAAAGGAACTCCCCAAATTATCACAAGTGCTTTACAGCTCTATTTCACGGGAGAGAGCTTACGAAACGTGCAGAAATTCTTGAAGCTTCAAGGAGTAAGTGTAAATCACACAACGATCTATCGCTGGATTAGCAAGTATGTTGGCCTCATGGAAAAATATCTTGAGAATATCAAACCAAACGTATCTCAAACATGGAGAGCTGATGAATTATGGCTCAAGATCAAAGGAGATATGAAGTATCTTTTTGCCATGATGGATGATGAAACTCGGTTCTGGATAGCTCAAGAGGTAGCTGATAGTAAGTTTAGGCAAGATGCAAGGAAGTTATTCCAGCTAGCCAAAGAAGCTACGGGCAAGAAACCCCTTACTCTCATAACTGACGGATTGCCATCTTACCATAACGCATATCTCAAGGAATTTTGGACACGAAAGAAGGCAACCAGAACCAAACATATCAATGCAATCAAGCTTCAAGGCGATATGAACAACAACAAAATGGAGCGGTTAAATGGAGAATTTAGGGATCGTGAAAAGGTCATGAGAGGGATAAAGAAGGTAGATAGCCCGATAATCTCAGGGTATCAGATTTACCACAATTACATAAGACCACATGAGGCTCTAGCCGGGCATACTCCAGCAGAAGCTTGCGGAATTGAGATAGAGGGAGATAACAAATGGTTATCGCTAATCAGAAATGCGAACCATGTCCAAAAAAAGCAACAGGGAGACCGGTGTCCTATAGATGCAACAGAACCTATACCTGTGATAGCTACCATTGGTATTCCGAAGTCCGAGTCAATGCCTCCGGTAGAACATTGCCTACACTTCCTGACTTTAGATAATTTGAATACTTCCCATGTTTGTTAGGAAGTCTCTAACGCCTGACCCAAGGACCACGAGCTTCCGATTTGATCCTAGGCGCGCGCGTTAGGGGCGATTGACAATTTTTCAAAACTTCTTATGCTTCTTTCAATATCACAATAAATATCCCAGGGATTTCAAATCATGAGTCTATTTAGAAACATACGTTGAATCATCTCTGCGACTTCAGTTGCGCCAATATCAAAATGTAGACTTTTCACAAAGAAATATCTAGTGTGACATTACTTCATACACCTTCGTGCTAGTTATCATTGGACACTTCTGAGCTATCTTTATGGCTTCATCAATGTTTTCTGCATTAATAACCAAGTAACCAGTTATTGCGTCATTATCCATTGGCAGTTCTGTAACGCCGTTTCTTGTCACTTCTTTTCCATGAGAGAGCCCAATCTGGTCTGCAATTTTATCTTCTATTGATTTAAACCACTGCATCCATGATTCCATAATCTCTGGAGTTGGTTGAGTGAATCCTATCGTTATTAAAACAAATTTTTTCATGCTATTATCATCAAGGATCAAAATTCATAAATGTTTGCATTCCCGATAATTTATCACAAATGCCAAATCATACGTTGACCTCTCCCAAGTATTTGTTTAGAAGTCCCGCCCCCCGCACTAATCTACTATGCTGTGTTGGATAACTTACCATAGTATCAAGGAAATTTGTCTCGCGCATCTAT
>CAZXXP010000095.1:0-7688 GCA_964644785.1 uncultured Nitrosopumilales archaeon
AAAATGCTGAACGAGCCGCTCCATGAGGATTCCTATGTCTTTTCTTCCCTAAGAAGCTTTTTGGCCAGCTCCTAGCCAAGCACCTCTACCAAGTTTGTTTGACTCTCCGTCTCTCTATGACTCAACTATGCCCATTGCAGCCTCCCTCTTGCTCGGAAAAGTCCCTAGTTACCTCTTCAAAGAACCAGAGCCAGCTGGCGAAAGTTAACAACCACGATAATTCCTCCAGGCTGACATTACCTAATAGAACCCTAGCTCAATAGTTTATTAGGTAAGATCTGCGGAAGAAAAGTGTGCCTGAGGAACGCCATGATGGCCAGGAAGAGTACCTATCTACCAAGCTGGCGGTTTTGATTGATGCGGATAACACACCTTATGATTCAATTGAACAGGTTCTTGACGCATGTGCAAAATTTGGACGGGCAATAATCAAGAGAGCTTACGGTGATTGGACAAGTTCGCACCTGCAAAGTTGGGGTAGTATTTTCAAGGAATATGCAATAAAACCAATGCAGCAATTCAGATTTACAAAAGGAAAGAACGTAACTGATTCTGCACTGATTATTGACGCTATGGATATCCTACATCAGAACCGGGTTGAAATGTTCATTCTTGTCACGAGTGATAGCGATTTTACAGGTCTGGCAACCCGGATCAAGGAGGATGGTCTAAAAGTGATAGGGATTGGACGAGCTACGACACCGGATTCTTTTGTAAAGGGATGCGACGAATTCCTATTGATCGAGAACTTGGTCGGAAAGGCATTCGGGGTGGAAGGTGAAGCTGGAATCTCGAATAAAAGCAAAGGGCCAACGAACGATTCCGACATTAGAAGCAAGAAGCCCGAAGATGATGGTAGAGACTTACTGATTAGAGCAGTTAAGCAGGCTGCAGACGAAGATGGGCTTGTGAAGGGTGCAAAGTTAGGGGTCATCCTAAAGAGGCTTGATCCCACCTTTTCACCGGCAAATTATGGCGTTCGAAAACTGGCCGATTTCATAGATCGCTATCCCGACGTGATCATTCTAGTCGGGAAACGCATGGCCACCGATCCTACATACAAGCTAGTAGCAAAGTAAGGGAGCAACCTTTGGCGAGTGGCCTCGCAGATCTTTTCTTCATTTCCATTAAACCATGATAATCGTAATAGATCTGAGATTGTAAACACGTTCAGGTTCAAATCCAGTCGATCGCACCTGTTAGGCTCTTGTTTGAGTTAGGATGAGCCTTGATATTGGATTCCTACCAAAGACGGTCTAGGAACCTCCATCCACATCATATTTTCAGTATGGTTTACGATGTCCCCAGCAATGCCTGCGGGTTTACACGTCCTTATATTCTCCAATCATCTACACTAGACCAATGGCTGGTAGGGCAATTCTATTACTCGCCATATTCTTCATTTCGATTCAGGTACAAGAGGCCCACGGCGATGATTACATTCCTCAGAGGCTTATCTTCACATTGTATGATGATGGGAAGGCAGGGATAGAATATGTGGTGATGGTGAATGCCTCACTCAATACAGTCGAGATCCCTCTTTTCGGTTCACTCTACGAAACAACCTTGGTAATTAACGAACGTGGACTTCCACTGGACTATAGCATACAGAAGGATGGGGTTCTGATTGATTCACTCGGTTCATCGCAGCTTACGATAACCTACGCCACATCTGAGCTGACAAGCAAGGCAGGAAGGGTATGGACGATCAAGATAGATTCACCGATAGACTTCAGAGTCGTTCTTCCATCAGATTCAACCATAGTTGGATTGACCTCGTCTCCAATAGCAATCTCCGTCGCTGATGGGAAACAATTACTCACTTTGCCAAAGGGGGCACAGAAGGTTAGCTACATGATAGGTCCGGTCGGAAGCAAGGAAGAAGCGATTCTTCGGATAAGCCAGGCAGGGGAGGGCATAGCTGCGGCGAAGCTAAAGGGGATTAATGTGGCTGATGCTGATGCTCTTCTCCAGAGGGCGAGACAGGAACTTGATGCTGCCCAATACTTTCAAGCGGAAATGCTGGCACGAGAGGCAAATAGCATCATAGGCGGGGCTGGAAAGCTAACAACTGTTTCAGAAAATCCTCTGCTTCTTGGTATTACCCAGCCTCCAGTCACTGCATCATTGCTAGGGTTGCTCTTTGCCGTGACAGTAGGTTTTGCTTTACGCAGAAGGAAGAAAGGGAGAGCGATAGAGGTTTCCAAGACTTTCAGGCAAATTGACATTCAAAAAGTCCTCGAGGGGAGGACTCATCTTAGACCAGAGGACAGGGATACATTGGAATTCATCGGTCAGGCTGGAGGTGAATGCTTTGAATCTGAACTCAGAGAGAAGTTCAAGCTACCTCGCTCAACAGTATGGAGAATGATCAAACGTCTCGAAAGGGAAGACCTGTTGGAAGTCAGAAAAGTGGGTGGCCAGAATCTCGTCAGGATAAAGGATTCTATCTCGGGGGAAGAACAGCCCATATGAGCGATTACTGGCAAGAAAGCTGTTAGTGATCTGTTAATCATGTTGGAAAAACTCTGACAAGTTAGTGAAACAGTTGTTTCAAGGTGTTCTTTTTAATCCTATTTGTGTAATGTAAGGTTTATGCAAACGAGTCATCCCAGATGGTCTGTGCGTGCTTTGACGCTACTAGTTCTAACAATCATGATCGTAGGCCTTCAGTCTGTATCTGCCCAAGAAGCCTACCAAACCAGAAACCTGTCTGCTATTGTGTATGCTGATGGGAATATCCTAGTAACCCATGAAGCTGATGTCGATACGACTTCCCCAAGGGTGGATATACCACTGCTCGGTACAAGCTTTCAGAATATCCTTGTGGTAGATCAAAGGGGAATTCCCTTGGACTATTCTATTGCTGGAAATGTGCTTAGGATAGACACCTTGGGAGCCTACAGGCTGCGCATCAGCTATCAAGCTAGTGGACTAACCTCTCTTAATGGCGACGTACGGATACTTGCAATTAGCGCACCTGCAACAACCATTGTTACCCTGTCTAGAGGGTTAGACATAATCAGTCTTAGTCCGATACCGCTACAAACCGAACAAGTTGACGGGGCTTACAGGCTGACATTCCCCCAAGGAAGGGTTGAAGTTGGATTCAAAATCAATCTTGCAGCTCCGATAGTGCAACCTCTTCCTCAACCCCAGCCAGTACCGCAGCCACGACCCGGTCCTCAACTCGCTCCCGCCCCAGCACCAGCTCCGCAACAGCCGGCGCCCATACCTGCTCCTGCAGCGGCACCGCAACCACAACAACAACCAGCTCCTGTTCCTGGAGCTCAACCTGCGCCTGGACAAGTGAAACCTGAAGAACAATCGCAGTTGATCAGCCCTCAAAACCTGCTGGTCATAGGAGTGGCAGTTGTTCTAGCCATAGTCGGCGTCTTTCTTACCAGGAGGAGGAAGTCAAAAATGGCTGCAACACTCGGTGGAATAGCTGTTTCAGGGTGTTCTTATTATCACTGCCCTACGATAGGTTCGGTAGTGAACTTGACATGAAAAAGACGTTTGCAAGCATGACCATCCTGAGCATCCTGCTTGGGTCGATGTTGGCTGGTACAGTATTACCAAGCTACGCCCAGCAAGCCCAGGATGAACGGATAACTACAGACAAACTGCTCCAAATTTTGGATAATGCTAGCAAAAGAGCCGACGAGGCTTTTTCACTGGTAAAGTCCCGAGGTGTCACAATCCCTCCGCAGGCAGAACAGAAGCGGCTGGATGGCTTGGCCCTAGCAAAGGAAGCCATACAACTCAGCCTTCAGGGAAGGCTAGCTGAAGCTAGACAGAAGGTCATCCAGGCACTTCAGAGCATAAAAGATGCCATGATAAACATTAGTCCCCAACTAGATAGCTCACGCACTCCAGCCGAAGCGCAAGCGATCAAGGCTCGCGAAGTCGACTCTGCTGCTGATAGACTTGCAGAAGCCAGCAAGAGGCTGGAGGATGCTGTAGCAGCGGCCGAAAAGAAAGGACTAAACGTGTCTAACGTCAAAGCTAAGCTCTCTGAAACCAAGACACTCGTTGAAAAGGTGAGAGAGCAAGCTAGAGCTGGCAAAGTAGATGACGCTGCGAAAGATCTAGAAACAAGCAAGAATGCTTTCGGTCAATCCGTGGCAGCATTAAGGCCGGCGATTGACATGAACAAGAAGAACCAGACCATGAAATACGTAAAGGATCTTGAAGATCGACTAAGCAATGCAACGCTTCGAGCAAGAAGTGTCTTGGAAGCACTGCAACAGAGGCTTCCACCACAAGCAAGACAGGGACTAGACACCGCTTTGCAGGCAATCACAAGGGCCGAAGAGAGGGCAAGGGCTAGGGTTAACGAAACAAAGCAGATGATCGCGCAGGGAAGAGTTCAGGACGTGATTCCTAAACTCGGAGAGCTGCGAGGAGAGGTGGACCAGGTCGTAAGCGAGATCAAGAGAGGAAGGCCTGATCTTGGCGCAGCTGTCGAAAGCTTGGACAGGAGCGAAGTAGCAATCAAAGTCCTTCAAGAAAGAGCAGACATATTGAAAGAGAAGGGCGTAGACACATCATCGCTCAAGGTAAAGATAGACGAAGCCAAGAACTTGATGAAAGACGTGGTTGAGAAGCTAAAGCTACAGGATTCCAGCGCTGTGAATGATGCGCAAAAAAGGATCGACGCCATAGTGAATGAGGCCAAGAGCCTAGCAGATCAACTAGAACGAAGATAATAAGATAATACTGCCCATCAAATAGCTCGTTGATGGGCTCAAAACCCTTTTCTCCATTTTTGATTAAGATCTGGCCGGACATGGTGAATCTGAGCGTCCTATGGTGGCATCTAGATTATACAATACACTATTTGCAATACAACTTTGTTATACTACAACTATGTATGGTAGGATCGCGAGTCCACCTATAGCATCTGTATGATAGCTTTACCGTTTTGCAGTGTATCTATGTACATGTAGCCTTCGTTCAGGTATTTGTCGAAATCGTCTTGGCCGACTATCATCTGCCTGAACATCCTGCGAATCCGTATTGGGCAGAAGGCCAATAATCAGCGCGCGCGCTTCCCGAAACCTGGCGAATTATCGCCGTGGGCCATACAAAACCTACTGAGCAACGTTTATTGGAAGGATTTTAACTGGGAAGTTGACACAATTTGGCCTCTAATACGGTAGCTGAACATGTCGAGGCAGAGCAGAAGATGAAACCTACTTTTCTGGAATTCATATTTTTCAAAACTACCCGTGAGTGGAGGCATCTCGCTTCAAAGCAGAGAGTCGAGGGTGCAAACGAGTTTCTCAAGATAATGGAGAAACATAAAGGTGAAGTGCAAATTCGAAGTTATTCGACGGTCGGTCTTAGAAAAGAAGCTGATTTCCTCTTATGGATGACGGCTGGTAATGTAGATGCCTTTCAGGAAATAACAGCTGATTTGTTCAATACGCGTCTCGGCGAATATCTGGATATTCCTTATTTGTGGATGGCAATGACTAGACCTTCTGTCTACACCAAGCAGCACATAACAGCATTTGAGCTTGGACTCAAACCCCTAAGATATCTCGTCGTATATCCGTTCGTGAAGAGCAGGGAATGGTACCTTTTGCCGTTCGAGAAGAGAAAGAAGATGATGGAAGAGCATGGAAAGATTGGTAGGCAGTATCCTAACGTTAGATTGAATACTACGTATTCTTTCGGTTTAGACGATCAAGATTTCATGCTTGCATTCGAGGTCGAGGAACTATCTGAATTTCAGGATTTGATGATGAAACTCAGAGAAAGCGAGGTCAGCCGATATACGGTGAGAGATACGCCTATGATTGTAAGTATAGTAAAGGACTTGAAATCTATATTTTCAAATCTGGGGGCATAGCGATATATGAAGTACAGAAAGCTTGGAAGAAGTTCGCTTGAAGTCTCTGAAGTGGGATTCGGGGCTTGGAGTATAGGAACGAATTGGTGGGGTGAAGTATCAGAGCATAAATCTGAAGAATTATTGAAACGGGCTTTCTCTTTGGGTGTAAACTTTTTCGATACTGCCGATGCCTATGGCGATGGTCAAAGTGAACGGTTCATTTCTAAATTTCTTAAGACCGAGAGGGATAGGATAGTTCTCTCAACCAAGTTTGGCTATGATATTTATTCAAAGCAGGACAGGAAGGGGCATGAAGAAAGAAAGCAAAATTTCAGCGCAGAATTTATCAGGTTCGCATTACAGAAAAGCCTAGAAAGGCTTGAGACTGACTATATTGATCTCTATCAGATTCATAATCCTCGGATGAACATAATAAACGATGCCAAAGTGTTTGAGACTCTTGAAGATTTGAGGAAGGAAGGCAAGATCAGGTTCTACGGTGTTGCACTCGGCCCAGCGATTGGCTGGCTGGACGAGGGCCTCACAGCGATGAAGACCGCGGATACTACGTCTTTGCAGACCGTCTACAACATGCTCGAACAAGATCCAGGTAGAGAGTTCTTTAAAGTTGCAAGGGAAATAGATGTTGGAATTCTAGTCAGAGTGCCGCATGCATCAGGGCTCCTTGATGGAAAGTTTGAGCCAAATACCAACTTTGGAAACGATGATCATAGGAGCTACAGAATGCGTGAATGGCTGTTAAAGGGTTACGGGAAAATGGACGCCCTCAAGTTTCTGACCGAAGATAAGAGGAGAACTTTGGCCCAAGTAGCAATCAAGTTCGCATTAGTTGAGAAAAGCGTTTCTTCGGTACTTCCTACAATAACAAGCCTTGCTGATTTGGAGGAGTATGTTAGAGCCTCTGACCTTGTGGATCTGGGAGATGATGAGATAGCAAGGATTAATGATTTCTATCAGAACGTCTTCCGAATTAGCGTTCCAAGCCTGATCGTTTAAGTGGGTGTCCTCAAGATATGGGAGCAATCGAAACAGTTCATGAGATGGATGCCATTGACAAGAAACTGCTTAACCTCTTGCAGTGGGATTTCCCACTAGTTGTAGAGCCATTTCAAGCCTTGGCTGAAAAAGTAGGGACAACTGAAGACAATGTTATTACAAGAATCAATAGATTGAAGGATTCTGGTATTATAAGACAGATCAATGCGATATTTGATACAAGGATGCTAGGCTACAAGAGTTCACTTGTAGCGATGCAAATAGATGATAACGTTATCGATGAAGTAGCAAACAAAATTAGCGAGCATCCTGGGGTGTCCCACAACTACAAAAGAGAGCATTCGTTCAATCTCTGGTTTACCCTCGCCGTTCCTCCAAATCTAAGCCTAGAAGATGAAATTGCGAAGATGACTCAAATCAATGGTGTAAGAAAGGTTAGACTGATGCCGACAAAGAAACTCTTCAAAATTGGCGTGAAATTAGATGTGGAACGTCCAGATCCTGAGAACCCGGCTCCAGACGATGTGATAAAGGAAAAAAACGTCAAGAGGGTGCAGCTGACTAAGGACGACATCGCAAGAATCATAGAATTACAGATAGATCTTGCACTGGTGCCAAGGCCATTTCTCAATATTTCCAACAAACTAGGCATTACGGAAAGGGAATTGCTTGATATTGCGAAGGAGTTTGAAGAGAGGGGAATCATGAGGAGGTTTGCTGCGATTTTAAGACATCAAAAAGCTGGTTTCGTTGCTAATGGAATGGTGACTTGGGAGGTTCCTGCAGATGGATTAGAAGATGTTGCGAAGGTAGCGATTTCGTTTTCTCA
>CAZXXP010000096.1:0-1703 GCA_964644785.1 uncultured Nitrosopumilales archaeon
TCCTCTTCCTGTGCCAATTGGTCTTCTTTCGGCACTGACTCATCCTTAGCCAATCTCTGGATCTCTAAATTAGAATCGCTAGGGCTAGTATTTGTGATTTCTCCCGCTTACATCATCACCAATGATCTTATCAGTCCCTTCGGGCAAGGAGCACCCAGTTTTTGTGGACAAACGATGCAACCGGATTAGATGGTAACGGTAATCCTAGGTGACCTGTGTGTGTTGACCATAATTGGTGTTCCTAATTCCGTATCTTCCCCAGATAGAGGAATACCCTCCGTACCAAGGTGTCGAATTGGTCAAAGATATCAGTTATCCGCAGGAATCCCGTAAAATGCAAGAATAGCAAAACGATTGCGAGGATGAGGAAAACCTTCCCAATCATAGAGATTATGGAGCTCCTACGGGTTACGATTAGGCGCCCTTTCTTTTTGCTCGGGCTCTTCAATCTCTTGTTCTCTCTCTCAATTTGGAGTATTCTCTGTTCCATGCCTGCAATTCTG
Organism: uncultured Nitrosopumilales archaeon; assembly: GCA_964644785.1. Taxonomy (GTDB): domain Archaea; phylum Thermoproteota; class Nitrososphaeria; order Nitrososphaerales; family UBA57; genus VHBL01. Next base: position 504 of record CAZXXP010000096.1, read on the forward strand.
GTTTTTTTGCTCTCCATGCTCTGCTTGTATTCATGGAGTGCTTCAGAGAGCGTCGCTGACTGTTCCACTGTCTGTTTCAGCTCATCTTCCAAAAGCATTTGCTGCTTCTTCAGTTCAATTTCGTCCGACAAGTTCTATCTACTCCCTAATGCGGCGGTCAAACAGGGGATCATCGCTCATGTCGCGCCATACGCCTTTATCAGGGAATTAACGCAGACATTTAAAGAAGTATCCTTGGATGCCTTGCTGAAGTAATCACTGATTTCCTTTGTCTTTGGGCCGGGATGCCAGATCTTTTGGGTTATCTGAAACTTCCGTTAGCATTTCTGCCTTTCTGCCAGATCGTCCCTGATGAAGGTTCAGGATTTTCTTATCAGCCTTACCCTAAGTATGAGGAACGTTATCACTTTGGTCTCTGCTTGACCTTTGGGAAAGGTGAATGTCGGATGCGTTTGTACCGCGCTAACATCTATGGTGGAAGCCGGATTCCATAATGCAGAGCCGCGATTTCTGTATTTTTGCTCTCTAGTAGAACTTCACACGACATATTAAGGCATGGCGTGCGTTTGCACCTGGTCACAAGTCATGCCCATCACAATGCAAAGTTCGTGGACGGTCTCTGTAAATTCAAAACCAGCTTATTTTCCTCAAGGTTTCCTTGGAAGCCCGCAAATGATGCTCCACTGTCGCACAGTAACATTTGTCGTGCAAGTTAAGAGGGCTAACTTTGCGGTCGATAGCTTGGCATTGATTCAGGGGATACACGCGTTGCCAGGATCTGGCTTGTTCCCAAACATGAGCTCGGGACCCGACTCTTCGGACAATGTTAGACTCAGTGTGTACGTGTTGGACGAACCCACAATTTCTACTTCCTTGGTGAAGGTGGCATCAAATGCGGAATGACCCATGATCTAGATCAATGTTATAGAGCTAAATAATATGTGTAACAATCTAAGTGTTTAAATATATTACAGTAAGAATGCAGGATGAACAACATGGAAGAGCGCAGACGAACGCGAATTGATCTCATGGCTGCCATACTAGAAGCTAGCGGCTCTGGTGGTAAAAAGACCCGAATAATGTACAAGGCAAACGTCAATCCTAGGGACCATTCCAAGATCATGGCGTTCTTGATTCAAAAAGGATTGCTCGAACAAGTTGCCATAGATGGGGAACGAAATTATCAGATTACTCAAAAAG
>CAZXXP010000096.1:1713-7657 GCA_964644785.1 uncultured Nitrosopumilales archaeon
AAAGGCAGGGAATTCGTGGAGAACTACTACAGGATAGTCGAGGCTCTCCAATAAGGAATCTTCATGGCTTTCCAGTTTGCAAAACATCTTTTGGAAACAGCGCCGCATTGGCGACAAGACCTGTTCTTCGAAGTGTACGCCCCCCGAACCGTCTATGATCTTCTTCATGCGGGTGCAGAGAAGTGAGACTCGTTAATTGCCTAGCGAATTTGCATACGACACGATATGCTGAATGGAATAGATTTTGGTTTCAAAATCGTATAATGCAGGCGATACCCAAGGAACCAGTTGGTAGTCCAAGCTTAGAAACAGCGTTCCAATTTCCGGGATCGATGTCTCCATCGGGGTTCCTTATCTATCATCTGCGGTAATATGTAGCCATGCGATCAACGATGCAGAGGTCGGCCAATTACGACACCCCTGAGTCATCCGCCAGAGAAAGGTGGACATGGGAGAGTGAGAGTGGAGAAAGGCTATCTGCCTCCAACATTCAAGAGCTTTTAGAAGCAGTTGAAGCATACAGATCTTCACCTAGAGAAAAGGAGAATGCTGAGAGCCACACTGAATTCGTAATGAATGGCGGTCGTGCAAACGTCACTCTAATGGAAGCGGTAGCAAAGTATGAGAGAAACGATGCCAAAAGCCAAGAGGTGCTCCCCAACACACCCGAAATTGATGATAGCCAGAAAGAGTCGTTGCAAGTGGGTTCCATCAAAGCGCGAAACATTGATGGTAGGATCCAGTTTCTAAAGTGCAGGAAGTGCGATCTCTACTTTTCTGCCGAAGCGACCCTCATCCTGCACAATGAGGTTGACCACAATAAGGTCTCGCCGATCAGGAGCCTCAGGTACTCATGAAGCCTACAAAAAGAAAGGTTGGGGTAGAAATTTGAGGCCGCGTTTAGCTCACGAAATTAGGGTAATCCAGAAGCCCGAATTTGGTCAGTGTTCCTGTGGAGGGAAAGTCATGTTTCATGACGATGGCGGAGTCAGGTGCATCGAGTGCAGAAAACTTTACGGTACACACGTCTCAGATTTCAGGAAGAAAGCAGGAACGATAAAGCCTCCTGAACATGTGGAGAGTCAAATGAGTTTGTTGTAATGTTGGACTTTGTGACGCGGGAAACTGGAGATGAAACTCTACGAGGTTCTTTGGGAGAGCTACCGAATGAGTTTGGAAGGATTAGCACACAGGCCGCGCTGGACTTGCCAAGCCATCTATTTTCTTTCAAAAGGATGCAATCGGTTTTCTTAAAAAAATATCCAGACCCCAAATAGGGGCCTAGAGCGCTGTCAAGCGGTCTCCTACGGGAGCACCTTGATGTTTCCGTCCATCCCCTTCAGATGATGATCACCTATGGGACAGTAAAACTCATACTTCCCTGCCGCTAATGCAGAGATAAGTGCTGGGGTGCAAGGTACAGCTCCGGGTCCTGCTGCCTGTGGAAAGCATAGTATTTCGTCGTCGATCTCGTTACACCCAGGATCTGGGCTTACTCCATCGAAAGCTTCGGCTATCCCCGAATCTGCGCAGGTTCCTTGTTCAAGAACGACGGCGTGAAAGCTCGAAACCCATTGATAGGTAACGCTTCCGCCTTCGGATATTGCGACTTGGCTCGGGGAGAACCTAAGCACGTCAGCGGCTCCCTTTGCGCCTCCTCCACCGACGTTTACGGTTACAGACGATCTTGCGGCACTAGCTAGTGTCATTCCTGCCATCATACCTGCTAGGGCCAACATTCCTATTAGAACTATGATTTTGCGATTCATAAGTTGGCTACCTTGACTAGTATCATATATACTAAGCCTACCAAAGACATAGTCTAATGGTAGTCCCGAGTCTCTCTGGTTTCCGCGAAAATGATGCAACGTAGGTGTTGAATAGAAATCACGTACTAAACGGATTGAAAGGGATTGATTGGGTTCAATCGGTGAACCCCTTATGCATGAATAATAGCCCGTCAGATATGAAAATTCAGGCTAGTTGGGCTAAGCATAACTTTGTCATGTTGAGCCTTTAGTTTCCGTAAGGCCATGCTAACGCGAGTGGGGCCAACTGTGAACTTGATACGCAAATGAATCAATAGAATCCCACTCAAAAAATGTAGATTACGGGCATCGAACTCCCGTGGGTGATATATCAGCTCCACCATATCCAGAAGACATGTCAACCATAAAAGGAAAGACAGTCACGTTCGGCGTGGTAGCATCACTGCTCCTCATGGGAGTCGTTCCAATGTTCACCGGAGCATACGGCAGCGGGACATCATATACATTCACTCTGGAAGGTCCAAATACCGCAAGGGCAACCGCAAATATTCCTCAAACCCCAATAATGGCAGGTGATACTCTCCGCCTTACTGGAGCGGGCACCTTCGACACTAGCGGAGTCGCAAGTGGAGGTGGAGCGTTCACACACTATAGACCTGATGGCTCTATAGTTGCGAAAGGGACATGGGATGTAATGGGTTATCAGGGCTTCACTCCCTCGGGAAGTCCAAGCAATGGTAAGCAAGAAGGGGAACTCCTCATTACAATCAGTATCAGAGATGCAAACACGGGATTTGGCTTCTCGGGGCTAACGATGAAGATAGTCAGTGGCACAGCTCAAGAAGGAACAACTTTCCCAGTCCTATTCAACGATGTCGCCTCCCCCAGTCGAACCTCGATCCATCCACATAACTAGCCGACCCAGGGCCCATTACCTAAATGGGCCTTCACCTATTTTTCTGAGGTTGGGAAAAAAATATCTCAGAGCGGATAAAGCTCATGGCCTTGATTCTAGATACACCCAAGTCCTGCAGAGCCATAGGGGCAAGCAAGAGTGTCGCAAGGTTAGTTTCCCACGCTAACAGAGGGGAATTTGTTCTTGTCCCGTCGTTGTCGGGATGATAAGAAGCAAAATTACACTTAAAACTACATTCCCCAGATGCGCTAAAGCTCTTCTTTTCCAAGAGAAAAAATCCCAGCAGGCCAGATGGGATCAGAAACAATAGGCTTGCCACGGCGTAAATGTCAAATGGCCCTATAACTATTGTAAATAGAGTTCCAACAACTGAGAAGACCATCCATGAAAAGATGAGCGCTACAGATGCCTTCATATTAACCGTGAGAGGTAGGGACAAACCTCTTCTCCTTGAATTGTTGGGAGTTAGTTAATTGACCGAACAGTCGTAGATTTTGTTAGCACCGCATCGAGTAGGCAGGTTCTGAAAAGACAGTCTGACCTACAATAAGCAGACAGCGCCTTGGGCGAAACTAAAGGGGCCTTCTGACCGGCTTTCAATTCTTGCTCTCGGGCAGATTGCGCTGGGTTTGCTTCATAGAAGCTCCGCAAGGTCGACTATAGGAAGTGATTATGGATCTATGGCCGGCAAGCAAATTCCTATCCCAGGATAGTAGTCTTGTTTTCTTATCGCTTTGGGTGGACTCGTTTAGCACGCCTTTCGAGGAGGTCTTGAAACCAATTGTGCGATAGTATCGCATTTTACGCTACCTTAAGGTCGCGCTCGCAAAGCCAGTTTAGGAGCCGTAGGTAAAGATCTGCTATGGAACTGGCCCTTCGGGAGGATTGTTAAAGTCGATTCCGCCGAGTTCCTTGAATTTGCCTTTCAACCCGATATGGACAGTGTCCTTTGATCTTGCGAAGGTTTCAAACCCCTTTGCAATCGGTACTTTACTCTCAAAATATGTTAGAACAAGGTTTCCTTGGGGGCTGGCCTGGAGGAACCAGGTCTCTTTGGTCGTTTTGAGTCGCTTCTCAGCCTTTTCGAACTCTTTTCGCTTTGGCCCTTTGAGAGTCTTCGCCAAGGCTTTCGCTTCAGCCGCCTTACTTGGGAGTAACGGGAAGGCGATACAAAGTTGAGCCTTGCTCTCAACGTTGCAAGTCTCAGTTCCAGCGATGGTCGTGCCAGTTGGAAATACCAGCAAGACTGACTGATAGAGAATCACTACCAAAAGGCCCAACAGGGCTATTTCAGTTCATGATATGAAAGATAAGATCTTGAGGGTCAGCTGAGCAGCGCCACGGAAAACAATCAGGGTATCAAGCTGGGTTGGCTTGAACGTGCTCTATTATGGCATCCGCATGCTCCCCCTTCTTCCCCAATGCCACAAGATACTTTCGTTCAGATAGCTCACCCCGCAGATGCTCTCTCAAGAAGGTACTTACCGCAGGTATATGCGATTGGTAGAGGGCATAGGTAGGGAAGGAGGATTAGGAGGTACTTTCAATTCGTACAAAAACTAGGCAGATGCTTACAATAAGCCAGATAGTTCCGTTGGGCGATTCTCGGTATACGTCATTTTTCTTGATTCAACACCCCAAGTTTGGGAGTTTGCATTTGCCTATGATGGCTCAGACTTATTAACAAACCTGGGGTGGGGTGAATAGAGGTGGAGAGCCTGGCAAAGAAGAAGCCTACAAAGAAACCAAAGTAGGCCAGACAAGCTCTCAGCAATAAGATCCTGAACCTTTCCGCGTACGTGGGTGCACCATTCAACCCGAGGATCTTGCGGCAAGAACAGGGATGAAGCTTGTGAGGATGAAGTTTCATCTCACCCTGTCTTTTTCTGACTTCAAGAAGAGTTAACGAAGATTTAGCTAAGGAGCAAAGGGAAATGACAAAGGCCCTTGTCAACCAATTATGCTAATAGTTCTCGGTTGACATGGGCACCGTATTAGTGGTTGCGAACCAAAAAGGAGGCGTAGGAAAAACTGACCTTACCGTGAACCTAGCCTGCAATCTCGCAGCTATGGGCAACAAGGTTTTACTCATTGATCTGGATCCACAAGCAAACGCTACGGACTATCTAACCTCCCAACAGCCCAAGGTGACCTCTGCAGACCTTCTTCTTAATGAAAAACTGGAGCTCCGTGACGCTATTGTCAAAACAGAATTTAGTGAGAATCTAGATCTATGCCCCTCAAACTCTGGTTTGAGTGCTGCTCAGGTTCAACTGGCAACCGATGTCGACATGCAATTCAAGCTTAAGAAGAAACTCAAGGGGATAGAAAAATACAGATTTGTGCTAATTGACACTCCTCCTTCGTTGGGTCTTCTTACCATAAACGCTTTTACAGCGGCTGACGAGGTGCTGATACCGATCCAGACGCAGTACTTTGCACTTGATGGAGTTTCAAAACTCATGGACACAGTCCAGAAGGTAAAACAGAGCCTGAACACACACTTGAAGATTAGAGGATTTGTCCTAACGATGTACGATAAGAGGACCACACTCTCAAAGCAAGTCGGCGAGGAAGCAAAGGCTGAGTTCAATGGGAAGGTTTTCAGCACTGTAATACCCATGAACGTAAGACTTGCAGAGGCACCAAGTTATCACAAGCCGATAATAGCCTACGCGCCAGAGAGCACTGGGGCAAAGGCATATGCAGATCTCGCGAGGGAGTTTGTAAATTGGCGAAGCGCCTAGGCGACAACCCGTTAAAGAAGAATCAGGGTTTGCCGACTAATCAGTATAACGAAGTGTACTTCAAGACGAGAGTGACAGTTGAAAAAGAGGTAAAGTCTCCCGAGCCCGATCATGGTTTTGTTGGAAGGCTAAAGCGGTTCTTTGGCAAATAAAATACAACTGCCAAATCAATCGTAGTTGACTTCAGCAAAGGGCCGATAACCAAGCTGCGCAGAAACATAGGCCTGCAAATTCTGTATTTGTTGCTGTAGTATTGACTACAGAGGGAGCACAAGTAGAATCAGCGGATGTACCCTCTGCCTTTAATTGCGGGAAACCAAATCGGTACGTTTCAGAGCATCAGACTATTGCGACACATCACTAATATTCTTGAAATCTTTAAGAAATTCCAATCCTTTGGCAGTGGTCCTATATAGAGTCAGCCCGCCTAGCTGGTCTATAGTCAAGAGGTTCCGCCGGAAGAGAAACTCCATGCTCTTGGAAACCTCCTCAAACGCGAAATACTCTTTCTG
>CAZXXP010000097.1:0-7349 GCA_964644785.1 uncultured Nitrosopumilales archaeon
CCAGTAAGATGCAGAGTCGAAAGTGTCGCAGCCGAGTGCTACTGCTAACGACATAGGGAGAGGGTGTCCCAAACCAAATAGGTGGAATGGCTTCCCAGGGGGGAGAGCTCTCTTGGCGGCTAGGATCATCTTCGCAAGTAGGACGAAGTTGTACGACTCCAATACCACTGTGGGGCTGCCGAGGGCGAACATGTCGAAGTCCATTTCAGATATTGACTTTGCTGAGCTATCTACAAGATCTAGAAACCTTCCTCCCTGGACGGGTCCTATCCACAGGGAGTTTCTCTCCTTTAGGCCAGCAAGAGTTTCCCTACATGCTGCCAGAGTTAGATCAACAGTCTTCTTTGCATCGTCATATGTACCGCTTCTTCCCGTCGGGGTATCGAGTATTATCGCAATGTCTGTCCCGATGCCTTCTTCAAACTTCGCCATTTCCAATGGGTTCGTTTCTACTTCTCCGTATTCGAGAACCTGATAGCCTCCCGAGTCTGTCATTATGGGGCCGTCGAAGCCTATTATTTCATGGATGTCTTTCTCGCGGGCGTTGTTACCGAACTTCTTCATTGTAATGTAAGCGTTCGTCATAAATGCTTGGAAGCCTAGCTTCTTGATCTCACTTACAGGAAGTTTCTGATTGTAAGGGTGTATCACGGGCAACAGCGCGGGCGTCTGTACCTCTCCATGGTTTGTCCTTATCCTGCCGATGCGCCCAGCTAGGTCTAGCTCATCGATTTGGAATATTTCCCGCATTGGTTACTTCTTTGTCTCTTTGACGAACTCGTCGTAGACCGCTTTGACACGGTCTGCCGCAAGACCTACGCCCTCTGCGACTCCATGCTCTGTAACCTTGATCTTGTCCATGACAACTATCACACCAATGTCAACCCTGAGCCTAACTAAACTGGGAAAGACTTTCGACAGTCTCTCTGAAAGTGCTTTAAGGTCAAAGGGCTTCTCTACCAGCTTTATCTCTTTCAAGTATGCTCCGTTAAGGATTACTTTGTAGGCGTTCTCTCCGCCAGTTGTGTTGTCAATTATGACATTGAGTTTATCGTCGATACCAAGAAGGACGCCTTGGTAGACCTTGTCGTCAGAAGTCAATGCGCTGATTCTCTTACCCACCATTCCGACCAGCTCTTCTCCAAATTTCCTAAACATTATCGACGACATCTGCACACCTGATTATCGGCGAGATGCAACCCATGCTATATAGAAATTATGATTATCGTTTCAGAAATTTGCATATTAGTCTTCGTGTATGAAGTCGGTCATCGATGCATGAAGGGCTGAAGAAGGCTGAGCGTCATAACCCTGCTTTTGAAGAAACGCTGCAAAAACCGAATTCTGGCCGTGAACTGTTATCACTTTCTTAGGGGAGCACTGTTTCACTAATTGATAGAGCTCGCTAAAATCGCAGTGGTCGCTCACGGGGAAAGCGTAATCGACACTCATGGCATTTTTGTACCCTGGTCTGCAGGCCCAGCCTGAAAATGCAACCAAAACTGCACCATATTTCTCCTTGAGTTCTTTTACAAATTTGTTTCTGCCGCTCATTAATGGACACAATAGAACCCACGGCTTGCGATTCAGCAGCCCCTTCTCCTTGGCCTCTTCGTAATTCTTGAAATTGGTTCCGAGGCTTACTCCAAGTTCTGTGTGCACATTGTTCATCTTTGCTACCGACTCATATACGTAGACGGGATCCCAAAATGAAAAATAGTAAGACAGAATTTGCGATTTTCCTAGAGGGTAGCCCATCAATACTACAGGCACCCCCTTTGCAAACATTTCTGCAATAAGCCTGTTGGTCTGCTCGAACACCCTTCCTACAGGGGGGAAAATGTACTCTGGACTCCCAAACGTGGTTTCCATTATCAGCACATCGCATTTTGCTGCTTTGCCGCTTTCGAGAAACGCTCGTGGACGCAATGCGAAGTCGCCAGTGTAGAATATGCTGTTGTCTATCAGAATGGCGCGAGAGCCTAATATGTGTCCGGCATCGAATGTTTCTATGTCTTCGTCCTGTTCGCTGTAATTATTTATGTTAAATCCTCTCTCTCTGGCCAACCGGACTGTTTCATCAGAGGCTATGACACGCTTGCCATAAAACGACGACCGTATGTGATCTAAATGAGCATGGGAGACAAACGAAAGACCAGACTCTGGAGGCTTCTTAGGATCGAGAAAGATCTTCCTTTTCTTTGTCGATACGATTATTCCGTTGGAGTTTGTTATTGAAATATCATGCAAAAGTACGATTACCTCAGCAAGACGCACGCCCAATATGTAGATTTAAATCTAATTGAATAATTTCTAATAGCGATAGTAAGTGCCCATTATTAGAATCGGTCTCATAGGTAAAACGAACACGGGTAAGACGACCTTTTACAACGCTGCCACGCTCCAATCCGCACAAGTTTCCTCTTACCCGTTTACGACGAAAGCACCCAACATTGGGATTACGAATGCGCTGACTCTCTGCGTCCATAAAGAGTTTAACATCAATGATAGTCCGAAGAACTCTCGATGTATGGACGGATGGCGTTATATCCCCGTAGAGCTTATTGACCTGCCCGGCCTGATAAAGGGAGCATCGATGGGAAAAGGTCTTGGGAATCAGTTCCTTTCTGTTGCCACCCAGTCTGACGCCTTGCTACATGTTGTGGATGCTTCGGGAAGCGTCGATTCAGAAGGGAAGATTACCGAACCCGGAGAGGGCGATCCTGTTGCAGACATAGAAGAAGAGCTCGTAATGTGGTACTTGAGGCTAATAGAATCAAACAGGGACAAGATATCGAAGGAGATCAGATCGGGCAGGGAAATCAGCCAAGCAGTTTCGGAAATCCTTGCAGGGATGGGCGTCAAGATGAGCCATGTGTTGAATTCAGTAGGGAAAGTTAACTTGGCCAAGAAGGCATTTGACAACTGGTCTGATGAGGACACTCGCAATTTCGCATGGGAGCTAAGAGAGGAATCGAAGCCTACTCTAATTGTAGCAAACAAAATGGATCTCCCTAATGCTGCAGAGAACTTTAAGAGGTTAAGAGAATATTACTCAGATCTTATCGTCGTGCCTGTTAGCGGAGAGGCTGAACTGACGCTAAGAAGGGCTCAGCAGAAGGGCGTAATAAAATACATACCGGGCGAAGAAAGGTTCGAGATACTTGAAAAAGCATCTTTGACGAAGAAGCAGTCAGAAGCTTTGGGATTCATACGCAAAGCAATACTTGGGGAGTATATGAGGACCGGAGTGCAGTTCGCCATTAATACTGCAGTATTCAAGATGCTCAGAATGAACTCTGTATATCCAGTCTCTGACCCTGAAAAATTTGCAGACAAAGACGGAAATATTCTTCCAGACGTCTACCTGCTTCCTTCAGGATCAACTGTCGTTGATCTGGCTAGGTCGGTGCATACGGAGCTTGCAAAGAGCATACTTTACGGAATAGATTCAAGGTCAGGGCTGAGGCTTCCTGCAGACTACCAGTTGAAAGACAGGGACGTTCTTTCCATAGTCTCCGCATCGAGAAAGAAGTAGAACAAAGCGTTAAATACGATTCAGAGGCGATTTCCGTAGTGCTTGCCTAGTATCACTAGATTGGATGATCTTGCAAAGTTCTTCGATGCCCTTGCAAGCCCCGTTCGTTTGGAGATTCTGGAGATGGTTACAAGTACCAAAAGGCCGCTGCACATAAAGGCAATTTCAGATCAGCTGAAACTAGATTATGGGGCAACTTACAGGCATGTTTCTGTTCTAAAGAAGGCAAAGATCGTGGAGGTTTACGAAGTAGGCAGATCTAGGGTAGTTTCTCCGAGGAATCAAGAATTGGTGAATACAGTCCTTGAGTCGATAAATGCCATGGTCTCCGCGTAGTAATAACATGTCGCATATGGCATAACACAATGATAAGGAAAGAATTAATAATTGGCATATATCTGCGATTATTATGCAACAGGAAGTAAGTATTTCTAGGCGGTTAGATAATCGCTCTGTAAAGGTTGCCGGTGCGGCAATTCTTGGTGCGATGGCATTCTTATTACAGCTCTATGTGAAGTTCCCCTTTCCTCTTCTTCCTTGGCTCGTCTTCGATTTCGCAGAGATACCTACGATCGTAGCATTTCTCTTATTTGGACCTGCGTGGGGCCTCCTATCATCGGCAATACTGTGGCTGATCATGGTGATCAAAGGGAGTTCCTTTCCTCCTGGCCCTTACATGAAACTTGCAGCGATAGTTACTATGCAAGTAGGACTGTGGCTTGGATTTATGGTGGCTAAGAAAATGGGGTTTGGAACATCGAAGACCTTTGTGTCGGGAATCGCCGGGGGGCTCGTCCTCAGAGTGCTCTTAATGACTCCGATTAACTACGTTGTGGTTGGGGTGCTCTTCGCAAGCGACTTTTACTACAATACAGCGTCAAAGGCTTTAAAGATTGTAGGGATAACACTTGCATCGCAGGAACAGTTCATTGCTCTGATGCTCGCATTCAGCGGAATCTACAACGCTCTACATGTCATTCTGTCAGTGGCACCTGCCATTGCAATAGCGAAGGTGACGCCGATCATAAGGCAGTCGTGGTTCATGCAGAAGGTTAAGAAGTGATTCTTTTCGCTTTGGTGCCTGCATAAGTATCTTCAAGAATGAAACCTCTTTCGTAAATTCTAGTCCTTATTTTATCAGCCAGAGCCCAGTCCTTCTTTGCTCTTGCTTCGTTCCTCCTTGCTATCAGCTCTTCGATTTCTTTGTCAATGTCGTCTTTAGAAACTTGCATTACTGAAAATACAGAATCTATCTTCTGCATAACCTCCAGTGCTCTCTTCTTGTCCTTTTCCGAGAAGTTGCCCCCATCTAGCAGTCTATTGGCATCCCTGACATAGTCAAATAACGCTGCCAATGCAAGAGGAGTATTCAGATCAGCATCCATGGCTTCTTCAAACTTCTTTAGCGTAGAATTTGTCAACTCTTCAAACTCTTTGTTGTCTACAGTCCCATCAATGCTCTGCAGCCTTCCGTAAAATACCTGCAACCTCTTCAAAGAAGCTGTAGCTTGTTTCAAGCCATCAAAGGTAAAGTTCAAAGGTGCTCTGTAATGTGCTGAAATTAGCAGATAGCGTATCGCTACTGGGTCATGGCCCATTTCAATTAATTGCCTTAATGTGTAGAAGTTTCCGAGGGATTTTGACATCTTCTGCCCTTCAACAATAAGATGTTCTGAATGCAACCAGTATTGGACGAACTTCTTGCCAGTGAGTGCTTCTGATTGTGCAATCTCGTTTTCATGGTGAGGGAATATCAGGTCTACTCCTCCAGCATGTATGTCGAAAGTTTGGCCCAGCAGTTTAGTTGACATTACTGAGCATTCTATGTGCCAGCCCGGCCTTCCTTTTCCGATGTCGGTGTCCCAGAATACATCCTTGTCTGCAGAATCCCAAGCTTTCCAAAGAGCAAAATCCTGAGCATCTTCCTTCTTGTATTCGTCAACCTTGACTCTGGCTCCAGACTTCAGCTGCTCTATTACAAGACCTGATAATTTTCCGTAATCCTTGAACTTTGTAATGTCAAAATACACTGAACCTTCGCTCGTGTATGCGTACCCCTTTTCGATCAACCCTTTGGTGAACTTGACCATGTCGTCTATGAAGTCCGTTGCTCTGGGGTAGAACTCTGCCTTTTTTATACGTAGGTTCTCCAAATCGTCAAAGAAGGCTTTGGAGTATGTTGTCGTGTATTCCCTTAGAGGGATACCATCTTTCTGAGATTCTCTTATAGTCTTATCGTCAACGTCTGTTAAGTTCATCACTTGAGTTACCTTGTAGCCCTTGAACTCTAGGTACTTTCTGAGGACGTCTTCAAAGACGAATGTTCGGTAATTTCCAATGTGCGGATAATCGTACACTGTGGGACCACATGTGTACATCCTGATGTGGTTATCCTGAAGGGGCTTGAACCCTTCTAATTTTCTTCCCAAGGTGTTGAAGAACATTAACGACATGAGCTGTCATTGCCTACTGCGGGGGACATAAAATAGGTTCTGTGTCCGTCTATAAATCCCCCCCGTCGTATGGCAGGCAACGGAGTTTTAGAAAACTATTATTGTAAAAATTTAAAACAATGCTGGATAAGGTCTTAGCAAGTTGCTAAGGTTGCCCTGGTAGTATAGTGGACCTTGTGAAAAATCACTGGTTCGTAAAGTATGGCCTAGTATGTGGGACTGTCACTCCTGCGACCCGGGTTCAAATCCCGGCCAGGGCGCTTCAATTCTTAGTGAAGCTTATCTATCCATCCTATGAAGGTGTTCTGACATGAAAATAAAGCTGAAGGCCTTAGCAACAATAACCTTCGCTGTAATGGGAATATTCTGGGTTGCTGCTGGAGCCATTGGAGAGGGCTCTGTCCTATTGATTGCCCCGGGGATTGCAAATCTGGCATGCCTCTGGATGATTAGATCAGGGTGGCAGAGAAACTACGCAAGAACTGTTATTGTTTCGACTGCAGCCTATAATTTCATATTAACCGTGTATCAAGCCTACGCTTCAGTGCTGCTCTTCCAGTCAGGTCTACTAGTCTTCGCTTCTCTAGCATTGGTATTGTATGCTCTTGCAGCTCTATCATCTATCCTGATGCTTCTGATAGGGTACTCTAGCGTGTCAGCCGTATTGCCTGCCGAGACCGACTCTGCAAAAGAGAGTAAAACGAAAGCAGACTAGTAATCGTTGCCGAGAAGAATATCTTCGTAGCAAAGACAAGGTTCCAAGGAACCTTTGGGTCTGGATAGTTGACCCTCAAAACATCGGGATTGATCCTCCCTGCAAAGACTTCAGCCGTTAAGAGAGCATTCCACACGGCAAAGTTGTAGAAGACCTCATAAGCAGACGTAAATGCCATTACCAGCGCAAAGACGGACAGGGCAGCCTTTCTGAAATCGGAAATCTGTGAAATCCTCTGTTCATAGCCCTTGATTATGGAATAGAAGAATACGACGATTGCAACTGAGAGGTAAGTTATGGGTTTGGCAAAATACGGTAATGGAAAGTCAACCTCCACCAATGTCTGGCCAACGGTCACGACGCCCGAAGTAAGATACTCACGAAGAGCCTCAACGACTCCGTAAACCGTCGTGAGGAGTATTATCGAGCCAGAAACCCATGCCAAAGCCATGTACAAATTCCGCGCATTTTGATCGTACTTTCCTTTGGGTACCTGCTCCATCCTGTTCACCGTGGATATAAGTGACCACTATAAATCTGGGTTGGTGCATGACTAACTATTCGCTGCATTCTATGTGACCTCCGCGTCATTTCCTCCAGCATTAAGGTCGCGCGCGCGCTGAAGGGCTATGTGACAATTTTG
>CAZXXP010000098.1:0-7333 GCA_964644785.1 uncultured Nitrosopumilales archaeon
TAGATGCGCGAGACAAATTTCCTTGATACTATGGTAAGTTATCCAACACAGCATTCCCTACATCTGTCAATGATCGGTTCAGCTCGAACAGACAAGTGCATTTGAATGAAATATTATGACGAAGAACAGATGGGGGCGATTCGCCAGAGGTTTGAAGAAGCAGTCATACTTTGGAAGGGCGCAACTGCCAGAAAGATGATGGGATCTCCTACTTTCTTTTTCGAAAGACCATTCTTCGCCTTTCTGCTCACTAAAGGGATTGTCATAACTAAGCTTTCGGAGGCTGAACGTGCAAAGCTTCCAAAGAATGGAAAACCTTTTGCGATGACGGGGGCAAGGGTGCCGAAGAACTGGGTCATGATGTCGCTAGAAGGGCCCGATGACATTCAGAAGGTACTTCCTTATGTGAAGCAGAGCTACCAGGCGTTGGCAAAAGCCAAGTAGAAACTGATGATGTTAGAATGCGCCATAAAACTCAATATTCATGTCAGAACAATTCTTTCCTACACTTCACGAAACGAAATTTACTGCAAGAATTAACACCATTTTATCATCAAAAATATCAACGGTTCACCTCATGCTGCGATCCCGCCTTCTCTTGCATGAAGGGCGCTACGACCGACAAAAATCAGGTTGACATCGTTTCAGCAGTTTTAGACCTGATAGTCTTGATCATGTTCAGTATTCCTAGAACTTCGCCAAGGACTACAAGCGCGACAAAGGCTCCAGTAGGGAGGATTAGCCATTCAATCAGAAAACCTACGGCAGCGACTGCCAAACCCTGCCTTAGCCCCTGACCTCCTACCCAGCCAGCCGCGGTCATGAGCGCAGCAAAGCCATAAACAGAGACTTCTACAATGACGAGGTGCATAATGGCAAATATTTTTGCGGTGTTTTTCTTCCCCAAAAGGTGGGAAGCTAGATAGTACATGGCTGCCCAGCCAACCATACCCATAACGCCAACAGCAAGAAATGCAAGGTACGCGATCAGCATCCACGCGCCTGGGAATATCCCAGCTATCAGAGGAATGCCAAAGGTGGGAACCAGAATCGGCGTCGTAAAGATCGCGGCTGCAAAAGCATTTACGAGCCCAACGTACATGAAATAGCGTGCCATGCGCTCGGTCTCTATGGTCTCCATATTTGGAGCACTGCGTGATAGTCTGTATTATCGTTTCCTGATAAAATGGGGGTTAAGAAGCCTTTGACCTTGCGGTCTTGAACACGTTGATTACTCCTATCAGGTTCCCTAGTATTGCAAGCGCGATAAAGAGCATTCTGGGCATCACGGTCCAAGTGATCAGCGCCATAGCATCCTCAACTGACTTTACAACTCCAGTAAGCCTAGCGAAGCCTCCCGTATATCCTCCTACGAAGAATAGAGCTGCAGCGCCATAGATTCCGATTGTTGCCAGAATGAGGTGTGTCATAGCAAACCCCTTGCTCGTTTGGTTCTTGCCTACCGCGCTACCCAAAATGTAGTAGGCTACACCCCATGCTACCGAACCCGCAACTCCTACAATAAGGAAGCCCAGGTAGCCCATAAGGATGTACAGGCCAGGGAAGTTGGCTACGGCGAAGGCCATTCTCAAGATGTCTTCACTCCCAGTATTATCTGGTATTATCAGCGGGATTGTGATGAAAACCGCGAAAAGCGCATTAAAGACGCCGACATAAAGGAACCATTTTGCGACGCTTGATGTCTCCACCATATTACAAACCCCGAAATTGCGGCTCTTAAATGCTTTAGGTTTTCAGGCTAGATTGAAACCTGTTTGCCGAAGAATGTCATTATGTTGTTTATAACTCCGAGAAGGTTTCCAAGCACCCCCAGGACCATTCCTATTGCTGTAGGGATGACGGTCCAAGATATCAAGTTATTAATGATCGCAGCCCCCTGAATCCCGCTGAGTCTAGCAGCTCCTCCAAAGAAGCCCGCGGTAAATAAGAAAATTACTGCAAGGTAAATTCCAGCAAACCCTAATATGAAATGAAGTGCTGCCAAAACTCTGCTGGTGTATGTCTTGCCCAAAAGTGCAGATTGCATGTAATATACTGCTGCCCAACAGAAGGAGCCCAAGCAGCCTACAATCAGGAAGAGCATATAGCTCAGGAAGAGCCATGTACCTGGGAAGTTTGCAGCAGCTACTGGGAATGGCATAACAGGTAATGTCTGCAGAACATAGACGATGGTTTGATCTACAGGCTCTATAACAGAAGCATCGTTCGCGATAGCCAGGGGTATTGCAAAAATACAGGCTATAAGTGCATTGAACAAGCCTCCGTAGACGAACCATCTTGCTACCTTAGTCGTTTCTACGGTTATTCGCATCCCCTAGCTCCCCGCTGATTGTGTATTTTAGACTTGCTTAATTGCCGCCGAAGAGCGACTTTATCCTGTCAGTCCAGCCACTGAAGTCTCCAAGGCTTCTCCAGTTTATGGGGAACACTGTGCCTTCTGCAACGAGTTCGGTCTTGAACAGCTTAAAGTCCCACCTATCATCCTGTAAAAGCCATTTTCCCCCCTGGTAGACCCACTTTTGAATCGCATTGACGTCCATGTTGAAAGCACCGATTAGCTTTCCATGCCCGTCTCCAAGTACCTTCATTGAGACAGTCGCTGTATCACCCGATATATCAGCCTTGTAATCTTGGAAACTGACCTTCACGTCTTGAATGTTTCCTGCAATCGTAGCATAGAGGATCCTTATTCTTGGAAAACCGTCATATTTGCCTGCAAATGCGCCTGCCTGACCCTTCCATTCAGCGTATGTACCTGTTTGCGTATAGTCTGACATGAGGCTTGGAACGTCCTTTGCTGCGAACTTGTTAAAGTGGCCCTCTACAGCTGTCTTCAGTGCATTGACTTTTGCAGAATCCACTGCTCCAGCAGGAGGTTGAGCTGGCTGTTGAGGTTGTGGTTGAGGAACTGGTTGCTGGGGTTGTGGAGCGGGCTGTTGAGGTTGAGGTGCTGGTGGGGGTTGCTGGGGTTGTGGAGCAGGTGCTGGTTTAGGTTGTTCTGGCTGAGGTGCAGGTACTGGTTGGGGTGCTGGCGAAACCTGCTGCTGCGCAGGTGCTCCAGACTGGAAAACAAAGAAATATGCGGAAGCGGTGCCTACAACTATGACAACGGCTGCCACGACCGCTATGACCTTGGAAATACCGCTTCTATTCAAATTCATCACTGCACTTATCCCACATAATATCTATAAAGCTTCTGTCTGAACAACGCCAATCCAATCTGATCTACTTTTAGAACACCCTGAGGATTAGAAAGGGTTTTTACTGCATCTTTCTGCCAAGTAACTCTAACTTATGAAGAGCACACTTCTTCTACTTTTGTTAATTCTGCCTTTTGTTCAGGCTCAGCAACCTCCTGAAGGAGCCAACTGGTCGAGGCTTTATGGTGACTCTTTTGGAACTAATTTCAGCCCTCAGACCTCCATAACAAAGGATACGGTTGCGCCGCTCGACATAAAGTGGATATTCCCTCTTTTCAAGAATCCTGAGATAGAAGACGTCGTGAGGGTTGCAGAGGGCGTAGAGCACCCACCCCTAGTAATAGACGGGATAGTGTATTTTGTCAAGGGAAGTGAGCAGATAGTCGCTCTAAATGCAGAAGATGGAAGGTTCATCTGGGGCTTTCGCCCTCCCTTCAACCCAAAAAATAGGGCAATAGCAACGGGTTTGATACACACGCACGGCATCGAAGTTGTTGATGGTATTTTGTACCATCTTTCGAAGGACTGTACCATTTACGGACTTGATGTTCTCACTGGTCAAGTAAGATTCGCGATAGGGGACATGTGTGATAAGTCGGAAGGAAGTCAAGGTTATTACAGTTCTTCATACCCTCCAACAGTGTACAGGAAGAAGGGAATCCTCATAACTGCTCCCGCAGGGAGTGCATATGCAGCCAGAGGTTTTGTTGCAGGCTACGATCTTAAGACTGGACAGGAGCGCTGGCGATGGTACGTCGTGCCTCCTGCTGGATACGAAGGGAACTGGGCTGCCGAGGCTGCAGGAAGGGGGAACATTGCTGCAAGTGAAGATTGGGGGAAGAGCAGTCTGATTGGAGGAGGGGGTGTATGGAGCAGGTTTTCCGTAGATGAAGAGTCTGGGATAGTCTATTTTGGGACTGGGAACCCTGCGCCCGTCTTCAACGCTACAAACCGTCCAGGTCCAAACCTCTTTACAGATTCTATTGTTGCATTAAATGCCGACGATGGTAGCCTTGTGTGGTATTACCAGACTACTCCGCACGACACCTCGGACTATGATTGCGGGTGGAACACAATATTAGCGAAAGTAAAGGTGAACAATGTTGAAAGGAAGGTCGTGATACAAGGTTGCAAAAACGGGTACATCTACGCACTCGACGCTTTTACTGGGAAGCCTGTTTGGGAGCCTTTGAACCTGCCAGATGTTGCAAGAGTGAATGATCGGAATGCAAATGCAGGTAATGCTGCAGATGTTAAAACTGCGTACTCCGCGGAAAAGTCAAAATGGGACAGTTCGGGATCGTTTACCCTGTGCCCAGGCCATACGGGAGCAATAGAGACGCCGAATGCTTTCGCCTACAATACAATTTTCGTCGCTATGAAGAACGAATGCATTCAAGTAAAGCCCCGGCCAGTTTCTGCAAGACCTCCTCCAAACCAGACATTTGCAGGCTCCGATCAAATTGCAATGGCACCCGCGGCGATCAACACGACTGTCTATGGAGTGGATGCGAGCACTGGCAAAATAAAGTGGAAGTATTTCATCGATAATACTGTAATTTCAGGAGGGTGCTGTATGGTCTCTGGAGGGGTAGTATACTTTGGAGTTCGCGATGGCAGGCTTTATGCGCTGGATGCTAACAGTGGGATATTGCTCTGGGAACGGAGGTTCAATGCGATATTTTCGTCGCCTCCTTCTATCGGTGCGAGCCTAAAGGGAGAGATGCTACTTTTTGTGCCTGTAAGTGGAGGTCCATCTGCTGAAGTTCCCGGCGCAATTATGGCGCTGGGGCTGCCCTCTCAAGAACAGGTAACTGCTAACCGATACCTTACGCTTGGCCTGCTACTCATAGCTGCAGTCACAAGTGCAGTAGCTATAATTCAAGGATTTGCAAACAAAAGCAAAAAGAAAAAGCATCGAAACTCAACAAGCTAAAACTTCCGGAATCGCATAAAGTTCAGGGTTTTAGCAGATACGTTTTAATCTCCGGAGTCCGCCACGGGAGGATTTGCAGAAAATAGGTACAGCTTTGCACATCGCAAAGAGCGGGAGGCTCATAATCAAAGCCAATCATGATGTACGCGCTGGCCAATTTATCGTCGATCAGACTGGGCACAAAATTGCAAAGGTTGCAGAAACTATAGGTCCTGTAAGATCTCCGTACATTTCCGCTGTTCCAATTTCTGACAGGATTAAAAGAGCAGTCTCCAAAGATGTTTACATTAGTGATAGCCATGTGGAAAAGAAATAGCGAGGACTCTCCTATCAGGTGCCCGAACTGTAGGCGGCCTCTTATTGGAGATTACGATAAGGGTGAAGTTCTGTGTCCAAAATGCGGCCTTGTAGTTGTTGACCATGTACAAGACATGTCACCAGAATGGAAAGCGCTAGATCCTGAGGATAAGCTAAGGCGAGTCAGAGTTGGCGCGCCGAGGACTCTAGCATTGCATGATTTCGGCCTGACTACAGAGATTGGTGAATCTTCCCGCGATGGTGGGAGGTCGATGAGCCCATACATGAAGGCCAGCTTGGAGAGCTTGCGGAAGTGGCAGAGACGCGCCAGAACATCAAGCTCGCAAGAGAGAAGTTTGTCGGATGTCTTGTCGAGAATCTCGGAGATTTCTGAAAACCTGAACCTGCCAGACACCATTACTGAAACTGCGGCGCACATTTACAGAACCTCTGCCAAAATGAAATTCGCTAAGAGCAAGTCGATTATAGGGATGGCTGCAGCATCGGTGTATTTTGCATGCAGGAAGTGCGGGGTAGGCAGAACTATCAAGGAAGTTGCCAAAGCTGCAATTGTGGACAAGGGCGCGGTTGCAAAATATTATCGATTGATCATTAGAGAAACTGAAAATGACTATGTTCCTCCGCACCCAGTGCAGAAGTACATCTCCAAGCTCGTGAACACTGCAAAGATTGATCCGAAGGTGGAAAGGCTTGCACTTATCTTGGCAAGGGAGTTGAAGGATACAAAGATCTCCAGCGGCAAGGCACCAGTGGGTTTAGCTGCCGCTTACATCTACATATCAGCAGTGATGGAGGGACAGCACCTTCCTCAGAGAGAGGTAGCAGACATTGCAGAAGTCACAGAAGTAACTGTAAGAAACAGGTGCAGGGAAATCCTTGACAACTTTACGATAAAACAGAGGCTCAAAACAGACAAATCAAAGTGAGAGTAGCAGCAATATCAACGGTGCCAAAATCAGTCTGTAATATCCGAAGACTTTCATTGTGTTTTTCAAAAGGAATCTGATGAAGAACTTTACAGATAACCATGCAAAAACAAACGAGACCACGAAACCTAAAGCTAATATCAACATGTCTGAACTGCTAAGGAATTGGATGTTCTTGGACAAATCGTAAAGGGCTGCTGAAAGCATTATCGGCACTGCAGCAAGGAAAGAGTATTCCGCTGCTGTCTTCCTTTCCATCCCCGCGTACATCCCTCCGATTATCGTTGCCGCAGATCTTGAAACTCCCGGCCACAGGGAAAACACCTGAAATATTCCTACGATTAACGCGTCTCTCCAGCCAAGGAGGTCCACATCCGATTTCCTAACTTTCGGAAGAAATCTTTCTACGAATAAAATTCCGATCCCTCCAACAGCTAGACCTATGCTAACAGAAATGGGGTTGAATAGATATTGGATTATCGTGTCATGAAAGAGGAAACCAGTTACGCCTGCTGGAATTGTCGTCATCAAAAGTAGCCCTAATGCCCTTGAGCCTGCAAACCCAGTCTTGTTTGTAGAAACTATGCGGGTGAGTCTCTGCTTATAGAGACCAACAACGGCAAGTATTGCGCCGAGTTGAATGAAGATATCGAATGTCGATGCGGTTTGGCCTTTGAACCCTATTAGATTCCCTATTACGATAAGGTGTCCGGTCGAGGAAACTGGGATGAACTCTGTCAGGCCCTCTATTATGCCAAGAATTGCAGCCTGAACAAACTCTATCATTATGCTTGGACAGCTCCTGCAGCTTTTCCTGATTTATTATATCATGCTATCACAGGAACTGTTAGCTTATCGTCAGCTAATGGAAAATAACAAAGTCAACCCGGACAGGAGCTTAACAATATCATAGGTTTCACAGAAACTTTCAC
>CAZXXP010000099.1:0-7322 GCA_964644785.1 uncultured Nitrosopumilales archaeon
AACAAGACGATGCAGCCGCGCGCGGAAATTTTGCTCTACTCGGCGGCGCGCCCGATAAGTACAGAGGTTTGTCATCTTGAGAGTGTCCTCCACAACTTGCGTGCATTTAAAGATTAGTGTAGGCTAATTGTGTCTGACTAACCCGCCCTCGAACACTGGCCATGATAAGCTCTAGTCTGTGTTCACCTGCGTGGAGAATATTTCACCGGTTGGGTGTATGCGAGCAAGAATGGAGAAACCGGGATGGAAAAAGCCAGTGAGCAGTTTAGCTTTGCACGGATCGTCCGGTGGGCAATACCCGGATGGGTCGCAGTTCTAGCCTTCGCGGCCTTTGTAAGCTTGGATATCCTGGGAGCAGGGGCGAACGAGACAGAACTATCCCGGTCAGTTGTGCGCTCTTTTAAGACACTGGAGACAGAACAAGTAGTACCAGGACTGGTTACACTCTTGCTTATTGCTGCGGCAGGCGTACCACTCGGTTTCGTGATCTACCAGGTTTACTTCTTTCTAAAATGGAATTCACCATTTTCTCGCAAAGGTCTGTTGCCACCGTTTATTGTAGGAGGGATTGATGATCTAGATCGAATGCTGGGGGATATTGACCCTAAGGAATTGATCTTGAACAAAGACCCGTGGCGAGAGAAATGGATCTCCCATCCAATGTTCAAGATCGATCATAGCTTTCGATGGCGGTACGTCGACCTCGTGTTTACTCAGGCAGCTCAAGCGATTGATACAAAATGGCCTGCTCTGAGTCTTTATAGTCGATATCGCTACGTATACGAGCTTATGCACTTGCTCGGAGTAAGTCTCGTAGGTGTCTATCTTGGCTTTCTAAGCTATCTTATCTATAAGGTAAGAGTGGAGAGCCGCTGGCATCTAGCCCATGTAGTTTTCGTGGTCACGATACTTGCTGTCTTCTTATGGTTGATGTCACTAGAGGATAGTGCAAAGCGGGAGCGTCAAGCCAGCGCGTCCCCCTCAAACTCCTGGACATTCTACGGCTATGGAGTGACGATTGGGCGATTGAAACTTGTGTTTGAGTATCCAGCATCGCTGTGCCTCATTGCTCTAGGGGTTGTGCTGTTTACAAGTCATCCCACCTTGGCTCCAAAGCATGACGCAAGTCTGTTGTTTTGGGATTTGCTCCTTCGCATTGCCTTGGTCGTATTAGCCGCTTTTCGCGTGTGGCCTCAAATCTCTGGCCCAGGTATCAACGGCGGACGCATTGGTATCTTATTTTCATTAATTCTAGGCATCGTGCTTTTCTTTTATCGAGATCGTTTGCTTGGGTGGTTTGACTGGCCGTTCTCGCTTGCCACCTACATATTTGTTGCTGCAAATCTTATTTTTGTTAAGAACAGGCAGAATGCTAGAGACGACTCACAGACCCTACAGTACTATACACTCCGCCGCTACTTATCCGAGTCTCAAGAGGGTTCAAGCAGCCAATGATATTATGACGAAACGATCTGTTGGCACGACTTACTCCGCGAGCGAGAATTCCATCTGCGGCAAGTATATTCTCTATTCTCCCAATTAGAGGACGGAGGTTGCTATGACACTAGTAAGAGACAGGACAAGCAGAGCTGCGGGATCAAGAATTAACTCTATCACGGAAGAGCAGTGGAATAAAGCAATCAAGGAGTTTGTTAGGCGCACATTTCTCCCTAATGATAGAGCACACGGGCTCGACCATGCTATCGATGTGGAGCGGATAGCATTGGAAATATCAAAAGGGCCTGAGCTCGCAAACTTGAGTATCGACCCCATAGTCCTCTCAGCGGCTGCACTCCTGCATGACATCGGGCGAGCGAAGCGCGATTCAACTTGGTCCTCAGATGAGGTTGAGCATGTTGCTGAAGGTACCAAAATAGCCAGGGAATTTTTATCAAATTTGCTTCCCTTTTCCCACGACCCTGTTTTGACAGAAAAGGTTTGTTACCTTATCTTCCACCATGACGACACAAACTATAGTTTCCCGACTATGACCCGTGGTGGTCACCCAGCGAAGGCGCTTTTGCGCGAACAAGAACCAGAGTGGAAGCTTATTACCCCAGGGCAAAATTTAGAACTCGAGACACTTCTAAAAATCCTTCGTGAAGCCGATGCGCGTGCAGGAACAGGCTCAATAGGTGCAAAGAGGACACTCAGCTTCTCTTCCGACGAACGTGATGTAAGACCCTTTGCTGATGACGAGGGGAACCCGCTGAATGCTTGGATGTGGCAAGAGTCGGCAGTAGGTAACACCCGGCTTGCTATGAAGAGAGCCTTGCTAGATGCCTATACAAAAGCTGGCAAGGAATATGCATGGAACGCGTACCTCGATGGAGAGAAAGAAGTGAAGGCTTTCTGCGAGAGCGAGGGGGGAAATTATGAGCCGGAGTTAGCCCTCCAAACTAAGGCATTAAAGATGTGCTTTCAAAAGGATACGGACCATCTTGTTGATATAACTCGTGTAAGCACATGGAATGAATTACTAGGAGAGCTCAGGGACATACGGCTGCGAGGGGATCCTAAGCTTTTTCCTTACGCTGAAGCCGAGATCAAGAGCCAACTTATAGACGTTGAAAGTGTTTCCCCACTGTCCCTATACATCCTGTCCAATAAATTGCGATCCCAGAACAATCTTCGGGATGCTCTACTAGCCAGATATGGGCTCGACATCCTTGATATGGCTGGTATTCTAGAGTTCAAACTTGGTCAAGAAGATGAACCTATTCGTTTAGCTCCTCCAATAATCGAGGTATATAATGAGACTGCTGGTGAGATTCGAGGGAAAGTCTGGGCACTTGTGGATGGCACCCACAGGCTTGCGTTAGCACGCAAGAAAGGTATTAGGTACGTACGCGCAATTGTGATTCGCAAAGTTCCGGAGCGTTTTCCCCTTATGGCTTTACCTCTGCGATGGGGTGATGTTAAAGATTATGAGACTCTCCCTCCCGGGTTGAAGAAGCGGATATTTAGATTTCCTACGCTTAAAGATTTCCCTGATATCTCTTGGTTCTCTGATGTTAAGATTACGGACATCTCCGAGGATGATCGTCCATATTTCTTCTATCGCGATCTCAGCCCTCTGGGGTCTTCTGGACCTAGAAAACCACATTCAAAGGTTTAGCTGTCTCCAATAAGCCTCACCCTTGAGACTGTGCATGAGGGCATCTCACTCCTTTGCGAGGGTTACTTTCAGCACTTCTATCCAAATTGATGTGTGACAAAGCACGACCTGTGCCATGTCAAGCATGAGTGGGATATGCGGATGAAATTCCCCTGAGCCTCCTCGCCTCGTTCGAAGGCCCGGAAGGGTCTGCCATTTCCACTCAGATATCGCGTTGCTGGCCGAGCACCTGACAGAGTTCAGGCCAAATGCTTGTCACATCCTCAATGACTAACAATTTCCCTATTCCCAGGTCAGGTACTCCCCTACTGAGCCCCCTCAGATACCCCGGCTCCAAGCGGCGGCTCGTCCAATATCTACGAAAGACAATCGAATTAAATTCTCTCCAACCCAAATTATTTGTTGAGCCATTTGCGGGCGGGGCTAGTGTTGCCCTACAGCTACTTTGCGATCATGTTGTCGAGAGTATAGGATTAGCTGATATTGATCCGCTGATAGCTGGCTTTTGGAGGTGTGTCTTCTACGATACTGACTGGCTAATTAATGCAATAGAACGCGTAGAGGTTACTCTTCAGAATTGGCGCGATTTCAAGAGAGCAAACCCTAAAAGCGATCGGCAAAGCGCTCTCAAATGTCTGTTCCTTAATAGAACTAGCTTCTCCGGGATACTCAACCCTTCCGCCGGACCATTAGGCGGCAAGGACCAATCATCCATTTATGATATTGCCTGCCGATTTCCTAAAACCAAGCTTATCAAACGGATCAAGCAGGCAAGTAGTTTAAGAGCTAAGGTGGCATTTGTATGGGAATGTGATTGGGCAGAATGCATCCGGAGACTTCGGCGCTATAAGGGAGGCCTCAATGAAAAGGATATGATGTTATATCTCGACCCTCCGTTCTACCAAAAAGCTGAAAGGCTTTATAGCTATTATTTTAGCGAAACGGATCACGTGGCGCTTCATGACGCCCTTGTAAACCTACCATATAAATGGTTGCTTAGCTACGATGCAGCCAAAGCCATTCACCTGCTTTATTCTGCCAACGGCACCAAGCCAAAACGCGTTGAAGTGTTGTATTCGGTTGCTAGCCGGTCGGGATTGAAGTCGTCACAAGAGCTCATAATTACGAATCTTAGGAGACTACCTGTAGCATTCCCGCCTGTGGCGAACTCGCGCTGACAGGGCTATAATCTAATTCTCGGCAGAAAGGATAAGAGTGTTCCTTTGAAGAAATTATGACCCCAGTTACCAGCCAAACAATTGACTTGACTATTTGGAAAGAAATTGCAGGCCTCAATCTAAGTCCGAGTCACGACCGTTGGCATATAGACCGTGTACTAGAATACGCCAAAGAGCTAGCAAAGATCTATGGTGGCGATTTGGAGGTACTTACTGCTGCCGTAATCATGCATGATTTAGGAAGGCATGATCCATCTCTTAGAGGCATTGAAAGCTCTAAAGAATCTGCCGAGTTGGCAGAAAAAATGCTGCGCCGCGCTCAATTTCCGCCTACAAAGATACAAAGCGTTCTAACTGCGATTAGTGAACACGACCAACCCGACCTACGTCCCTCTACTTTAGAGGGAAGAATATTAAAGGATGCCGACTTTTTAGCGGGTTTTGGGCCATGGGGCGTGCTTCGGATCGCAATGTGGGTAGGGGAAACGAAGGGCGGAGTTGACCAAGTCTTCGACAGATTAGAGAACAGAATGCCCAAACGGCTAGAAGGTTTGGAATTTCCAGAAAGCCGAAGAATCGGAAAAAGAGAGATGGCTTTCTCCAGGCTGTTTGGATCCTTATTACGCAAAGATCCTGAGCTAAAGGTTATGAACCAGAAAGGAGTTTATATTGTTTTAGAAGGCATCAGTGGATCAGGCAAAGACACCCAAGCCGGTAGATTACGTGACCACTTAACTGGTATGAACAGAAATGTGCTTGTTCTAAGTGAGCCGACCATGTTGTATAAACAAGCCCGTGACCTCTGGGAAGATCAAAAAGGAGACCCATTAATACAAACGTTCCTGCTCATGGCAGATAGATACAAACAAATCAAGCTTGACGAGTGGCCAGCCTTGGAGGCCGGTCAAGTTGTGATATCGGTCCGAAGCTATCTGAGTACAGTTGTCTATCAGGCAAGTAAAGCAAACCAGCAAGATTTCATTGATTTCTTCCATCAATTTGTACCTATTCCTGATGCTGTATTTATTTTAGATTTACCTGCCGAAGAGGCCTACCGCCGAATTGCAGATCGGACAAAAGCAGAAGATCGGAAATTAGGAGATTTCGAGACTACCACAGCACTTGAGCAGCTCCGCACTGGTTATTTGCAGATGGTCCAACATAGACCAGGTGAGAATTTCGTTGTTATTGATGCACAGAAATCAATAGACGAGATTGAGAATGAGATATGGCAGTATCTTCTGAAGGCGGGAATAATAATGCAACAAACTACTCCTCCTTCTCGCACTTAGTTGGTTTACCTCACCGAAAGGTGTTTTTCTCCTCGCGTATAATTAAGAACAAGACGTGAGTATCCAACCTTCTCCCGTTGCGCTTTTTCCTTTGCCAGTTCAAGAAGGCTTACACCTGGATGATCTTCGGCATCTATTCGCGTTGGTAGATTGGGGGGTGGCTTTACTCCACCCTCGTATCAAAGACGCCTATGGCACATATCCACCAGAAAGCATGTTTAAGGCGCTTTCCCTACCCTTTCTCATTAACATTCCCACAGAAAGGGCCCTAGCAAGGGAATTACAGGAAAAGAGAACGCTAAGAATTGTCTGTGGCTTTGAGGGAGAACCTCCTACCAGAGGTATGCTCTGGAATTTTCGCCACAACCCGCCTAGCCTCTACTCTTCTATCATGCTTCACGTTCTAGTTGCAATTGCAATTGCTGGGTGGCGTCTTAATCTTAGTCTTCCCTTCATCCATGAGGCTCCTCTAGATGAGGAGGATAAAGAGGGTGCAATCGAATTTGAATTGGCAGATTTTACTAGAACCAAAGTTAAGGTTTGGTCAAATCATGATGTTACACCACCTATCTCAACTTCAAACAAATGGTTCGACCAAGTTGCAGCAGAAGTAAAAGAATGGCGAAAAAGGGCTAATCAAGGAGTCAATAAAAATCTGGACCTACCAGCTAAAGTTCGCATCAACTTTCACAATAGTAACGCACTCTATGATTTCATCATAGATATACCTGAGTGGCTGGACTCAACCTATAGACTTACTTACGGCTTAGATACATTGACGAAGATCAGCTCATCGTCTAGCTCGTCATCTAGCGATTCATATATAGCGTGTAATGTGTTAGTAATTAGAAATGAAAAGCACGGCTGTAAACAGGTACTTCTAGCCGAAAGACTTGATGGATACGGCAAGGGAGAATACAGTCTACCAGGTGGAAAAAAAAGATTTAACGAGACACTCATGCAATGTGCAAAACGAGAACTCCTTGAGGAAACTGGTCTTGAGCTCTTGGAAAGCAAACCAATCTCTGTAAAGTTAACTCACTTCCTTAATCGCCGCCCAACTTGGTCAATTGGAGCATTAGCTACAAAGTATACGGGTGAACCTAGACGAAAAGAAGAAAAACAACATTCTGACTGGCGTTGGTACCCTCTGGATTCATTACCAAGTCCTCTGTTCGGACCGGCCCGGTTAGTAATTGAAGACTATATGCGAACGCGCTTCGAAAATCTCACGTGGGACGACATAGAAAAGCAAGCTGAGGACTCAAAAGGTATCCTAACTCAGCCACCTCTATTCGAACACTGACTGCGTAAGGAGAGGCTAATTAGTCAATTCCACGGATTTTAGTTCAAGAATTCCCCCTCCAATTCCGCGCTAAACGATCATCTGTCTTCGCGTATTTCGTTAGGCCGCTGACGGGAGCAATTGTTGGAATAATGCCCTTTCAAGTTCTCGGTTCAAAAATCAGCTCTATCCAGATAACCTCTTGGGAGCCTGCTACCAAGATTGCATGGATAGCCGCTATCTCTTTTGCTGGCGATCTCTCTGAGAGATTTGTCATGGGCAAACTTGGTCTCTCAGAATAACTTTACTACTCCGACCATCCAACACCAGCGGAGTCATAAATAGCGACAACGCTACTTCCGCTCTCTAATAATCACTATCATCTCCCCCGCCCCCCAGCTCCGGCATGGACTTCTCGATAGCCTCCGGGTCTTCGCCCGCCTCGAGGC
>CAZXXP010000100.1:0-7169 GCA_964644785.1 uncultured Nitrosopumilales archaeon
GAGAACACCTTCCGTCTGCGGGTCGGTGATCTCAGGGCGATCTTCTACGTAGATAAGAATGAAGAGAGGGTCATCATTCTTAAGATAGACCATAGAGGATCTGTTTACCAGTGAATTTGATTGGTGCGACAAAGAGGTTAGTCTCCACGGAGAATCTTGGAGGCTGTGCTTTTGGCCTTCCTACTGGATCCACGCTCGACACTCTTTTCAAACGCGGGTTCTGCAAAGTTGCTTGGACAAGACGAGTAATTCTGGAACATGTATGTCCTGGGAACTTGACAGAATCCTATTCCTGTTCCTTTTCCAAATAAATATTGTAAAGTACGTCTCTGGCATTTCTTTACGAACCAACCAAATCAAGAAATTGTTCTTTGGTCAGACCAGCATCGCCAATGATGGCAAGCAAGGTGCCCGGAGCGATCTCCTTATGACGAGGAACAGCTACAAACTTCCCATTACGATGTAGGACGATGTGACTGCCTCTCTGATGGACAACCTTGAAACCTAGTTTGCCCAGCGCCTTGACAAGCTCACGCCAAGAGAGAACTGGAAGTCTCCCGAACTTTGACCTCAACTATGTTAGCTTGCCCAATCTGTTTCTTCAGTACTTTCGCCCTAGCTTCCAGCACGGCACGAATTGCTTCCTTTGAATTTCTTAATGCCGATCTTCTGGTTCGTCCTTGACTAACTGCACCTGGTAGCTCTAGACATTGGGCTGTGATCCAGCCAGTTTCTTTATCCTCCTGCAGTGTAACTGTGAAGGTCTTGAATGCCATCTTGGTTTAGAGGATTACTTGCTATGTTATTTATTAAAGCCTTGCCAAGTCCTAGGCCGATACAGATCTAGCTGCTTCCTACAACCCGATGAAACCTACAGAACCAGCTCTAGTACCTGTGTAGCTAACATGGCTCTTTTACTCTGAAGTTCTGTTTCGACCACCTTGACCGCGGTTTTGCTTGCGTCTAAAATCTCAATCTCCATGGGCTTGCCCCGCTTGTCGTAGTAGATGGGCAAGAACAATTGTCGAAGAAATTGCTGGAATCAGCGCGCGCGTATGCCGGTCTTGAGCACGAACAGGATTGCGTTGATCGTCCTTCTGTCATCTGCCCGCGGCTTTCCTTCCTTGGCGGTTGGTGGCAGGAGTGGCCTGATGTAATCCCACTGCTCGTCGGCAAGATTCTTGAATTTCATCGTGGCCCTTTAGGAAAGAATTATCGAAAGAAATGGGTGTGAAGAAAGATTGATGATGTGCTCAAGATAGTATTGAGATAGGTTCTGAGGGCTAAAAGTATTTATGGTAAGAAAGTAAAATCGTCTTACTGTTAACTATGGCAAGTTATGAACCCGAAATCACTACGGTAAGTGAAAAGGGGCAGGTAGTAATTCCACAATCCATGCGAAAGTATCTGGGAATAAAGCCAAAGAATCGCTTTCTGGTCTATGGGGAAGGAGATACAATCATCCTAAAGAGGATAGAGCTCCCAGACATCAAGGATGAATGGAAGAGGCTCAAAGCAATGGTCGATAGAAGGGTGGCCACGTACGGGGGAATTACGGACGAGGAGATTAATGAGATAGTTCAGAAATACAGGCATGGCAAGAGAAAAGGCGCCTAGATGCGGGTTTTGCTTGATACAAATGTGCTCATTTCCGCGCTGATTAGTATGGATGGAAAGCCCAGCGAACTCCTATATTTGCTGCTGGCAAAGAATCAGGTCCTTATCCTTTCGGGGGCAATAGTTGAGGAATTCGCCAGGGTGGCTGCAGATAAACGAATCAGGCGTTATGCGTAGCGCGCGCTAACATACCTGTTGCTGTTAACTGTCGGCCCTAAAAGTGATCTTAAATAGTTAGATTGTAGATCTTCTGAAGAATGTCATTCAAATGTCCTATTTGCAAATCTAATTTGTTCCACATCGAAAAGACGGGTGACAAGTATACAATAAAATGTTGGGACAAAGATTGGCAGATAGTAACCACGGAAGAAGAATCTGTAGTTAAATTTCAGCCTGCCTAGTATTTTCGATTATAGTTCTCCATTTATTCTCTCCTTCAATTTTGATACCGCAAGCTTCAGCTGGAGTTTTACCTTCTAACCCTTCATTCTCTCGTATGAAATTGTGGAATAATTGGTAGCCTTTCAGAATTGGGCTTCTGGTGCGTCTTAGGGACTTTGCTTTAGAAAGTTATGGTGGTGCATGTCGGGACTTAAGGGGCTGAGCGTAGAATTCTGTTAAGTCTGGGTTCTGTTAACTCTTTTGTATGGATCTAGAACGGTTTCCAGTTTATTCCTCTTTTCCCTCTTGCTATTGTGTAGGGTAATTTCCCTTGCTCTGGCTCGTCGCCATGCCTTATGCATACAGTGATTAAGCGTTCATTTCCGTTTTTAGTAGATTTCACACGAAATTCATCGTGTGCCTGAATCTTTGGCCTCCCTTCTTCTCGGCAAAGAGTACATTCAGCCTCACCTAGTCCTGAATTGTGGGCTATGCTCGCTCTTGCGTCTTCCAATTACGGTTTTCGTAGTAACCCGCTTGCTTAAAAGAACTATTTTACGCGAAATTCTGAATTGTTCAGTCTAGGTGTGTAAAATTGCGGTGTTCAAATTGTGGTGGTAGGAACTTATCTACAGTGAGGTAGGAAGTTCAGATTGTTTTCGAACACGCCATCCGGGTCAGTAGTCAGAAACCACCTGGAACTGATTCGATGTTTCCTAGCATAGACTTCCGCCCTATAATTCGCTCTGAAGGCGTAGAAATGATGCGTGCCAGCGTGTAACCAGCTAACTATCTGACTAACTGTGTATAGATCGGAACCGTTGTCAAGCCCTACATGTGTAATTATACCTCTTTCATCTGTAATTATACCTCTTTCATCATGACGAATGCAAGTTATCTGAAACTCAGGCGGCGTGATTTAGATTATCGGCAAGATAGTTATAACTTTTTAATGGACTAGCAAGTACTTTGTTGAATCTTAGTGTGTAAAATTGGTGTGTCGATAAAAGTGTGGTAAATTCATACCACCGAGAATCGCCTAGAGTATCATTCCATTTTTTTCTTGTCCTCTATCCAATGATGATGGGTCTCCTCTATCATTTGATGTGATTCTGTTCCGTCTTTTGTCATGGACTCACATATCTTTGGTAAGTGCTATAGGAGATAAGGTTAATTCATGAAGATGATACTACTAGATGAGTTGGCAAGTCACTCGCAACCGATTCTGTTGGATAGTAATAGTCAAGAATTGCGGGAAATTACTCGGCGGTTTAAATAACAGAGCCAACCGAATACATGTTATCCTGTTGGTGTTTATAACATCCTGAATAATTTGGCTTTAAGGACTAACAGCAGTGATATTGCGTTATCGGAGAAGAGGGTTAATCAGATTTGCCGCTTTAAGGAATATGTAGCGGAGCAACCAAAAATGATTGTTGATAACCTGAATACTGTAATACTAAAACACGGGTATCGTGCGCGCGCTAGTGCATGAATCTCCATTAAAGGCGATTGGCTCTGACAAATCTGCGCAGTTTCATAATATTTGGATATGCATCTTAGATGAACGAGAAATCCATAGACCCCTACGTAAGTTGTCAGAACCGTTCTCGGAAAAGCTGAAATTCTATATTTGCGCTTTTATATTATTGTGACAAATATCCTGACGGTGCCAACCCGCAGGCCATCCCAAACGAGCTATTTCTTGCTAGCATGGCTAATCGTTATTCTTATGGTGGGAACCGTGGGTCCGACTCTTCTGGCGCAGGGGGGGAAAGGTGGCTTCGATGGAAGGGACAATGGCGCGCTCGCAGGTCCATATTTGATACCCTACGAGGTCCCTCCCGAAGTCGGAAATTCCTCAATGATCGGGCAACTAGGGTCCGAGGAAGAAATAAGCGTGCTAGTCATGTTAAAGCCCCACAACAAGGAGCGCCTGCAGTCTTTTCTAGAGGAGCTATCGGATCCAAATTCACCTAACTACAGACGCTTTATTAGCCCAAGCAGATTCATTGAGCAGTTCTCGCCGACATCGGAGGAATATTCCGCTCTTGTTGAGCACTTCAGAAGTGCAAAGTTGAGCACCCTCGCTCATGAAAATAGGCTCGTTCTTTACGTGAAAGGCAGCGCGCATGAGTTTGAGGAAGCCTTGGGAGTCAGTTTTTCGCTGTACAAACGGGGAGATAGCTTGTTCTATTCGGCCGAGAATCCCAGACTTCCGTCTGGCTTTTCCTCAATGGTAAGTGGCATCGTTGGGCTTGACAACCTGACGGCGATCAAACCATCTTACAGCATCGCGCCACTAGCGGCTGGCGGGCTGCCACCATTCACACCACAGCAAATTCGTTCTGCCTACGGTGTCACGGCTCTGCTCGACAGGGGAATCGATGGAAATGGTCAAAACATCACGATTGTGGCCCCTTATGGGAGCCCTACCCTTTCAAATGACCTAACTGCTTTTGCCAAGCAGTTCTCTGTCCAGCGGCCCAACAGTTTCCTGTACTACCCTCTCGGCCAGCCCGCTAGTCAGAATGACAGCTGGTCGATTGAAACAAGCCTCACTGTGGCGTGGGCCGGTGTCATGGCTCCCCGAGCGATCATTAATGTGGTTGTAACCCCCACGAACCGGGAGAGTGACCTTTATGCCGCGGTGAACTTCGCGGTGACTAAGAACCTAGGAAAGATAATATCGTTAAGCTGGGGGGGCGACGAGCGAACCCAGAATTCACTTTTTGAGCCCATCTTCCAGCAGGCCGTTGCCCAGGGAATAGCGGTCTTCGTGGCTTCGGGTGACTGCGGAGCTTTTGCGGGAGGCTCCCCTCCGAGATGCGACAGAACTCGTCGTGCGGTTTCTTATCCCGCCTCCTCCCAGTATGTCACCGCCGTCGGAGGGACGTCCCTGTCCCTAAATGCACAGGACAGGTATCTCCAGGAAACGGGCTGGAACGGGAGCGGCGGAGGGGTAAGCGCTGTCTTCGCAATGCCATCGTGGCAGAAAAAGGGTGGAGTACCGACCTCAAACACACGTATACTGCCCGATGTCGCAATGGTTGGAGACCCCAAGACAGGAGTCTATGTCACCGTCAACGGCAAGCTGTATCCTGTAGGAGTAGGAGGAACATCGCTTTCCGCCCCGCTGATGGCAGGTTCGTTTGCGCTTGCAAACCATTTGCGCGGGAGCAACCTCGGATTTGCCTCACCACTGCTCTACAACCAAGCCCAGACGACGGCCTATGGGACTACGATACGCGATGTGGTTAGTGGGTCGAATGGCTTCTATCAGAATGCAAAGGGATGGGACTATGTTACGGGGTGGGGCTCTCCAGAGACCAACCTCTTGGCAACGAGCCTTGCCGAGCGCTTAAAGCGTGTCACCGTTTCAACATCTCTGCCAGCAGGCGTGTCTTCGACTATCATAGTTGATGGCGAAGTGTACGATGTCCCGGCCGTCTTGTGGTTGGACGGAGGCATGACGCATAGTTTCGATACTGGACCCACCTTGGCAGCCAGCAGCGGAACCAGGTATCTCTTCGCAGGCTGGAGTGGTTTGCTGACCAGCCGGAGTCCTGCGGTATCGTCTGCAATCACGCAGGATGGCTCAATGTTATTGGGCTACAAAACGCAATATTTGCTCTCGGTAATAGGAGGATCCCAGCCCCTTACTATCTGGTTTGATTCAAATACAGAGACGCGTGCCATGAGCAGTTATGTTTGGAATGAAGAAACGAACAGCTCTAGACTCGTGCTGCGATCTTGGCAGATAGGAAATACCAATCCTCAGCCGATCGTTAGACAGACTTCTGGGACGTTCATCACTCCTCCAATCACTATGAGTGCCCCTAATCAGGTCACTTTTGGCTCAATAAACCAGTTCTTCGTTGAAGCGATAACGCCGGTGAGTGCGACTACTGGGAGAGGCTGGTACGATTCTGGAAGTTCAGCAACTATCGGCGTTGGGCCTACAGAGCTTGATTTCGGAAACGGGACGCGCGCCTCGTTCAGGCAATGGACTGGCTCTGCAACAGGAACATCTCCGACCATTACTATTATCGTCTCTTCACCAAAGAGGTTGTCGGCTGAGTGGGTCAGGCTGTACCTCCTTTCCGTCAATAGCAACTACGGTGTTGGGACCAAGGAGAGCTGGCACGAGTCGGGTTCGCAAGTCATCGCTTCAGTCGAGCCAAGCATAGACCAAGGCAATCAGACACGGCGCGTGTTTGCTAGATGGCTTGGGGGCGCTCAAGGGACTACGCCTGTTATTGAAGTTCTGGTGGATCGTCCGAAGACTCTTCGAACTGAATGGAGAACCCAGTACTTTGTGAGTGTCACTTCGCAATTTGGTGAAACCAGAGGGTCGGGATGGCATGACTCAGGATCTAGCGTCCCAGTCAACGTTTCTTCGACAGTAAACGGAATCTTGGTGCGGCAGGTATTTGACGGATGGAGGGGAGATCTCCATGCAGATAGCCCAGATACAAGAGTTCTTGTGGACTCTCCGAAGGTCATTACTGCAAAATGGAGGACGGATTACATCCAGTTGATCGGGGTCGTTGGGGTTGTCGCTGGAATAGTAGTAGCTGGCGTCTTATTGCGGCGTAGGAAATAATTGGAAAAGTTTCTAAATTCATGCTTCAGTCCGTTCTCTATTTGTTCGAGCCTATTTGACACGTTTGTTTACTGCCAAGAGTAGCTAACTCTGCTCAAACGTTCACCCTTACCAAATATTGTTAATCGCCCAATCCTTCCTCTACTCTGGATGTTGGCAGTGAGACATTCTTCAATACTACAATTAATGCATGTAAAATCCAAATCCACATGCATAGAATTTAAGAGCCATGAAAAGAGCTGGAGTTCCTATGCGGTGATGGCATGATGCTTGGGGAGATCCCAAGGTTTTCACGCAAAAGAGTCATGAGACGCCAGCGCGCGCGCTTACCGCTCGGTGAATAGAAATCTAGCAGGCAGGGATCGCGCGGGCCCGATCATTTTAGTATTGCACTTGATTGCAAAAAATACGTTCTCCTTAAATGAATATTCCCTGTAGTCTTCATTGTTTGCGAATAGAACATCTGCTCGCGGTTATGGAAATGGCCAGGGAAAGAACATCGGTAAACATTCTGCTAAAACAGGATTTCACGTTTGAGGGGGTTTCCAAAAGCGTAGAATTCCTC
>CAZXXP010000101.1:0-7081 GCA_964644785.1 uncultured Nitrosopumilales archaeon
TGGACCCCTGCTGCTGAAGTATATCGGATATTTTGTCACATATGAAGCTGCGACTGCGATTGCGTCCCTGCTTATCCCGGGGGTACCTACGGCAAAAGTTGCAGGCCCTGCATTGCCCGCCGATGTGACGACTGTAACATTGTTCTTGACAGCTTTCTCAACTGCCATCGAAAGAGGATCGTCATCAACAAAGAATGGGTATGCACCGAGGCTCATTGAAATTACATCTGCGCCGTTTTCTGACGCCCATTCTATTCCGCTAATAATCCAAGACAGTAGTCCGAAACCTTGGTTGCTAAGAACCTTTACGTTGTAAATCCTTGACATTGGTGCAACTCCCATCTGTGTGTTTGGCAGAATCGTCGCATTGAGAACCTCCTGCCCGACTGAAGTTACGATTATTTTTGTGCTTCCGACTGCGCCACTTGAAGAGGCTATTCCAGAAGTGTGGCTTCCATGGCCTGACTGGTCGCTCACATCTCCCAGCTCCTCAGGAATGTCGACAAACGAAATTTCCTTGATCACCTTCTTCTGTTGAGAGTTGGGAAGAAAAGCCATGTTTGGATGGCTTGAATCTATGCCAGTATCGAGTATCGCGATTATGGTTCCATTGCCCATAATCCCCTTCTTCCAGAGATCTTGCGCACCGATTAGTTTCGTAGTGTCGTTGAGCAGTGTAGGGTACTTGCCTATGTAGGGATAGTTGACATCGGCCTTGAGCTTCCCGTTAGCTAGATCGAGAAGGTTGCGGGACGTAGTTTCAAATTTCTGGTCAAGATAGACTTTCTTTACGCCTGCAAGTTGCGAAAGCGCCGTAAACTTCTTCCTGTCGACGCTTACGGAAGCCATTGGAAGTGTCTTGTAAACGTGCTTTATGCTTACGCCTTCAGGTTCGTACACCAATTCCCCAGCATTATAGAGAATCAAAGCGCGGAGGGTATCGGAAGTCTGGTTCCAATAACCAACTTCGTTGTAGAACTGCTCTATAGACGTGTACTTTTTGGCGGAGGCATATGCCTCGTAATCTTTCGGAAATATGGGCAGAGAGTTTTCTTCGGTTGTTTTTGGAAGGTTAATTGCAGTTACTAACGGCGTCAGAACGAGTATAGCGACAAGGAAGATCACTAGTACGTGACTAGCCACACGCATAATATGTTTCGCATTACTGCCTTTATTAAAGGGTATGTCGAAATACGATTAGCTGAGATTCAAAGCGATAGGCTTCCATTCAGACTCGCCATCGCAGACATGGCAGCTCTCGACATCGAGATTCGGATCGAGTTGTTTATGGATGCCGCACAAGAGCCTACTATGCCTTATGGCTTGGCAAGCTTCATCAAATTTCGAGATAATTTTTGGATTGGTAGCGCCAGAAACCAGCATTGTACATATCTGGGTTATGATACCATCAATGCTTGCAAGGTCGTCCTCGCTGAAGCCAGCTCCTCTTCTGCCTCGAAGGTAATTGCTCACTGCCGCCTGCGTGAGTCCCAAAGCTTTTGCGATTTCCTGCTGGTTCATATGGTGCTCCTTGACGAGTTTTCGTGCTACCAGAGCCCTTATCGCAGGCACTGATGCCCTAGTTTCAATTTCAGCAGGAAGTAACATACATTCCGTTCAAAATCAAGTCCTATTCGTATTACTTAAGCATAACGCATGTTAGGCAACAGGTAGGGCTAGCGTCAGGAATTCTTGCTTGGGTTTGGCATCTGCAGGTTTTTGCTCAGCAGCTGGAGCTTTCTTGGCCGATCTTATCGTTTATTAGAGCAGAGTGGCAATGGAACTAACCGCAAGAATGACGCCTGCGTAGAGGCTCAACGCCGCTGCAAGTATCACGGGCAATGCTGTACTTGTCACGAGGCTCAGAATAGCAAACGTTGCAAACCGGTAACCGCCGAACAATGCCCAAGTCTTCAGTGTTGTCTGACCTTTCATGCTACCACCTCTTTTTGACCCACCACGCCAAAGCAGCTGCTACTATCATGCCGTATCCGAAGTAGTATGGAGTGAGGTCGCCTAGGCCTCCTATGAATACAGGAATCCAGCCATATCTAAATACGACAACTGATAACTCGTCTCCAATTTTGACGTTTTCCTGAAAGCCTCCAGGCGGTCTCCCTATCGATGAAACTCCAATCATAGCCCTAGTTATGGCTGAAATGTTGGTTATCAGGAAATACCAGAGGAAGATGAACGCCACCATGGCCAGGACGTATATTGAAACAGCAAATACGATTAGTTTGGGTTTGCTTGTTTTTTTGGACAATGTCTTGAAGAGGGATAATTCAGAATATAACCTATCTGCATTTCTTACAATATGGTTAGCTTATCTCGCAGGTACAGGAGCTCTTCCTACATTAATCTCGTCAATGCTTCTTAGCGTCGCCCCATGATTGTCCATGGCCTTCATCACGCTATAATAGCCTATTTGTTGGCGTCTGATAGTGATCTTGATAATTTCTGTCCTTGAACCAACCTCGGTTACGACAAAATCCGCTTCGCTTACACCGTCAACTTCACATAATACTTCGAGAGCTCTGTTGTGGAAGTTTCTCTGGTGTTGAGAGAATCTACGGCCATTCTTCTAGTCTGTGTCTTCGTTCTTGATAGTCTGCTATCGCTCTCGGCTTAACGCTAACCGGTAATAGATGGACGGGATAGTACAATCACATTGAAATTTTCGTTCGGTAAGCAACGCAAGTATCTGCGCATTGCACAGGCGGGGGAGATTACTCGCTGCTATCTAGTAATGAACAGGTTTGGCAGAGCACTGACGACTCTGGGTATCGTAAAGGCCCTCTATGTTTCGAGGAGGCTTGGGCCAGAACTTATCTTAAGTGCAGGTTTTGGAGCAACGCTAGCAATGCCGATATCTGGTGCATAGGGGAAATTTATGAAAGAAAGGGGGTGAATCAGAACAATCAAAAAGCTCGAGCAAGTAATGCTTACCTAGCTTGGCAATTCTATCGTTGAACGGGCTTCAAAAGCTATAGTGCCCTTGGTTGCTGCGATAGACGCTATTGCCCCAGTTTTAGCAGGAGCTCTGGTTCTTTCTTTATTTATTCCACGACTGTGGGGCATGATTGATGGTAATGTAGCTTTCATCGGTTCGCTAGGCCTTGACACTGGGTTCCTTTTTGTCCTCGGACGTTGCTGGGCAGGTCGGCAAAGTCAAGCACGTTCCTTTATGGGATAATAATGCTCTCTATGGGCATTGTCATTGTACTACTCTTTATTCTGCTGAGAACCTCTGCCTAGTATGCACTGTCATATCTACAAGGTAGCCTTTGCAAAATCAGAAGGAGTTACCATTCCATATCCGGCTCTTTGATTAGACCTTTATGCGACGGAATGCAAGCACGGCAACTGTAAACATGACCAGCGATTCTATTGCCAATACCGTAATTTCCATAGGCAACAATGCAGTGGCAGCATCAAAAAGTCCGGCCCTGAATATATCTGTCGTGTATGTTAGTGGGTTAAGCAGGCTTACCATTTGGATATAGCTCGGAGCTCTGTCCACAGGGAAGAAGACTGAAGAGGTGAAAAGGAAGACGAAGAATGCTACGGTAGAGATTACCTGAAATGCTTCGGAGGACTTTAGGGCTACTGAGAGGGCCATTGCAAATGCACCAAAAAATATTGTGCCGAGAAACAGCGCCAGAGCTGTAAGTGCCAACGCCTGTAATGTTATCGCAATCCCTGA
The DNA here is from genome assembly GCA_964644785.1 of uncultured Nitrosopumilales archaeon. Lineage (GTDB taxonomy): Archaea > Thermoproteota > Nitrososphaeria > Nitrososphaerales > UBA57 > VHBL01. The sequence goes on from CAZXXP010000101.1 coordinate 3,707, forward strand.
AATCACCGGTAACGTGAAAACAAAGACAAGTGCAGAAGCGGCCATGCCTATTATGAGGGTAGTTATTATTATGCTGAATATGTATTGTGCCCTCGTAAATGGCCCCATCAGAATCTGTTCGAACATGCCGTGTCTCCTGTCGAACCACAGTTGAGTTCCTGCATTAGTCCCTCCATTGATCACCGTCAGTGTGACTGCTCCCGCAGCAAGGAAGAGTGAGTACGAAACTACCCTTCCGTTTCCTATGTCAAATGGCTGCACTATCCCTGATACAGCGGCTCCCTGAATAAAGATGAAAAACAGCGGAAGAATGAGCTCGAAGAAGAGCGAGCCTTTGTCAAGATTTGCCTTAAGGTTTCTGTAGACAAGACGGAGCATGACATTCATGCTTTGGCCTCCTGCAAGATACTGATGAAAGCATCTTCAAGTGTGGGCTCTGCAATGTAAATGGAAGTTATGTGGAGATTCAGTTTTGCCGCAAGCTGGTACAGCAGGGGTATCACAGCTTCTGGCTTAGCTGTAGTCACATGATATGCACCGTCAGAAACATCCTGAACTATTTTGTCTACATCGTCTATGCGTTCAAGTAACTTCGCTAGTTCAACTGAGGCCCCTTCGAGCAGCTTAAAATCTACTGATTTTGATTGCCCGAACTTGCGCTTCAGATTTTGAGGAGTGTCTGTTGTTACTATTTTACCATCGTTGATTACTGCAATTCTGTTGCAGAGATATTCTGCTTCCTCAAGTATGTGTGTCGTGAAAAATATCGTGAGCCCGTTCTTGACCTTGTCCTTAAGGAAATCTAGAGTTGCCCTCCTCGCTAAAGAATCGAGTCCTACGGTGGGCTCGTCCAGAAACAAAAGATCCATGTCGTGCATAAACTCCCTTGCAACCTGCAACCTCCTCCTAAGGCCCATCGAAAGGTCAAGGGCTGCAGTCTTTCTTGACTCATGCAAGCCAAATTGCTTCAACAGAATTTCAGTCTTTCTAGCTCTTTCCCGCTTTGGAACGCCCCACAGGAAGCCGTAAAGGTCTAACCCGTTTTCGACAGAGATGTTCTGATCATAACTTTCCTGCTGCTGAACGACCCCAATTTTGTTTCGAATCTGCTTTGCCTCCTTCCTAAGGTCATGTCCTAGCACCATGATGTTCCCAGACGTTGGAGGCACCAGCGTAGTCAGCACTTTTATCGTTGTAGTTTTTCCCGCGCCATTGGGACCCAAAAAACCAAAAACCTCCCCCTTACCTACAGTAAATCCTATGTCATCAACGGCCTTTTTGTCACCATAATGCTTGGAAAGGTTCTCTACAGTAATTACATCCATACAACATTGCTTTGCAGAAAACTACAGAGATAAAGCCTTCCCAGAAAAATAACAGTAATAAAAATGGAAGTATCGCGGCAGAGCCGCGATTGTTTGCTAACCCTTTCCTCTTGGTAACTTGTCAAAGCCGAGGTCGTTGAAGTACTTCACATACTCCTTCTCGCTGTCGACTTCTTTCTGGTTGGGGTAGTGCAGGAAGCCTTCTACCAATGGCTGGCTTACCCAGTAAGTCGCAACCATGCCGGGTCTCGCTGGAACCATTCCATCGAGGTTCCTCCCCATCTCCGCCTGCCATCTTGACGACATTATGAAATCGAAGAAGAGCTCTGCAGTAGCTGGATGAGATGCCTTCTTGACTATACCCGCAGTTCTGCATATTGCTGCTGGTGGAACATCCATCAGAGGAACTGGTTGCACTCCTCCTTCACGCATGTGTGCGAAGTCGTCTCCCATAGCCTGCTTCCTGAGAGTTGCGGGGAAGCCGAACACGTGTTGTCCTATTCCCAGCATATGGGTCATATAGAGCAGGCACTCATAGGATACTGGCTTTGTTTTGAGGAAGTCCTTAAGGAATGTTTCCCACTTACTTTCGCCTAAATGCCTCTTCAATGCCAGCAGGTAGTAGAATGCCATCTTGCCTTCGGGGAACCTTGTCACTGATTGCATTGCTGTTTTGCCTACCCATCTAGAATCAGTCAGTCCATCTAGGCTTGTAGGAAGATCGTTCTCCTTGATCTTGGTATTGTTATAGACGACACCTGTGGGTTCAACTGCCATGGCGGCCCACATGTGGTTCTTGGAGTCGTAGAGGTTTTTTGGGAAGATCCTTAGCTCCGGCGATTCATAGCTCTTCAATAGGCCCTCATTTGCCATCATCATGAGCATGTATTGTGGCATCATGACGACATCGGCAGTTGGGATGCCTGCCTTCACCTCGGCCTTGACCTTTTCATAGATGGGGACGGGGTGCGAAGAGAAGTAGCTTATGTGCAGGTTCAGGTCTTCGTACTTGTAACGGAAGGCCTTTACAGCATCCGCCAGTACTCCCCTGAGGGAGGCATAAACTACGAGAGTCCCTTCCTTACCGGCTGCTCTTTTCCTTGCATCTTCTGAGTCGGGCATATGTTTTCAGCCTCCCGGCACCGCGTATCAATATAAACACAACAGTAGAATGATTATTACTATCTCCTCTGGACCAGACCTCTTTTTTGCATAAAACACTAGCAATGCTAACTTCATGCGATCGATTAAAGGATATTGAGCACAGACGTGTTTGGTTCGGCGGCAACTCAGCTAGGTTTTGATGCTATAGTGGGATTTGTAATCGGAAATGCTGCCAAGAAAATCGTCAAATTGTTAGTGATCTTGTTGGGAGTCTTTTTTGTCTCACTGCAATACTTGGCGTATCAGGGCTATCTTACAATAAATTATGCAAAGTTTCAGGAGGCCTTTGGATTATGGGCTGACAAGAAGTTCCAGAATCCCGAGATACCAGCATTTGTAACTTCTGGCATACCGTTTTACGGCAGTTTCGCTGTAGGCTTCTTCTTGGGGTTCAAGAAGGGCTAGCCTGATAGAATTTTTGGCTATCTCGTGGTCTTCTCTGATCCGTCAATAAAAGGCCAGTAAACCTTGCTATGAACGAAATGACCCTCCTTTTCAGCTTATTTTCTCAATATTAGTGAGGAAACTCTTGCAAGTGCAATTCTCATAATGGTTCGATAGGCTGGCCGGCTATACTTGCACACTATGAGTAACCCTTCTGCTCCAAATTAGATTACGATGTGGATTCATGTGCCTTCTGCGTCAATCTCAAAGGATCAAAGAACAGTCCCAATACATCAAATGTTTTGTACTTATCTTCGTCGCCTTCACATAGCTGCCTGATTAGTGTCTACTACAGGTCTGGGCTATCTATGTTGGCTAGGTTAAGTTTAATTTGCCAAAAAAAATTGAGGTGTTTGGTCTGCTAACCCTTAAATTCCGTTGGTGAAGTAACGAATGGCACTGCGGTCGTCGTCCAGTCTGATATTCGCCGTTATCGTCCTAG
>CAZXXP010000102.1:0-7080 GCA_964644785.1 uncultured Nitrosopumilales archaeon
CGACTGTAACCGTTTTTCCGTAATCTTACACCTTTTTTAATGCAAGAATAGTAATGCAGCGTAGCATAATCTTTGCACATCAATCTGCACGGTAGCTTTGCTTAGTTAACATGCTTGGCACGAAATCGAAATTTGCCGCCCTTAAGCTTGAAAGAAAGACCGGAAGATCATCAAATTCCATCTGATAGTTACTTAGGAGATTAGGAGATACTCCTTGATGTTTGATTCCTACCGAAATATCTGCCAACTCAAATGCGGGATTATCAAATTCCGAATCGCCCAGGTACATTATTGGGCCACCCAACCCGAGCCTGCTCCTTAACTTGAGAAAAGCGCCATGTTTGTCAACTCTTGTAGTATAAATGTCTGCAAAGGGATGGGAATCTGATTCTACGACATACAGTCCAAGCTTTCTATACTTAGCCAAGAATGGTCTAACCATCCTCTGAGCCTCTACCCATTTTTGTGACATTCGCCAATCCACACAGAAGGCCATTAATTTCCCTTCATGGGTAGTTTTACTTTCAACAATTATCTCACTATCCATGGCACTGATTCTGCGGGCTTCACGGTACGCTCTGCTCATGATCCCGATATTCCTCAGGGCACATTTGTCCACGAATAACTTGGATCCAATCTGCAGCTCTAGCCCAGATATAGCAGCAATTGCATGAGCGAAAGGAACTCTTTTCCTGATAAACACTAGATCCTTTGTTGTGATGATTGCCACTGGTATCTTATGACTCACATCCTCCAGAATGCGAAACAGCTTGGCTGGTATGAAGGCTTCTTCTCTGGGCACCTGCAACGGACTGAGCGTACCATCGAAGTCTGAAAATATGGCTTCTATCTTCAGTTGGAGGCACCTAGAGACATCATGTGGTATCTTTTTTCTTCCTAATTATGACAACATTCTCTCTGAACTTTCTGTTTGGCACTAGCAAAGTATATTCTCCATTAAGTATCTTCGTTCGAGTCAGCGAAATTTCATTTATAATTCCTCTCTTGCCATCAATTTCGATGTCTGCTCCGACATCCATCTCTCTATCCAGATGAATGAGAATCCCATTTATCATATCTGTCTACAAGGGTAGAATGGCCAAAGCAATTATTAGACCTAAGACACCGGCAGCAGTAAGAGAACCCACAAGTATCTCAACTAAGCCCCAAATGTAGCCTATCTGGGCCAGGATCGCCAAGGTTACGATGACATTTGTGAGATATAGGAATCTTCTATATCCTTTGAGTCCTTTTAACCGACTACGCACAACCTTATGGGTAATGATGGCTAGGACTTTGAATAAGGCCGTCAACCCTACAGTGTAGATAAACCTCACTTCCACTTCCATAGCTTAAGCCAACCAAGAGAGAGAGTTTTGTCTAAAGTAAATAGCTTTTTATCCAAAAGATGGCATAACTAACCGATTTGAAGAAGCGAATAGGCGTCATAATGTATCAGACGAGCATGAGCAAGGGGCAGGAGCTTGTTGCTCAGCGGATGGTTCGAGCCTTCAGGAAGATAGGACATAATGCCTATTTGATCACGAGTCTCTATCACGATGGCAATGAAGTTATCCCCGCTGAAAGTCTGCCGAACGATAAGAATTATGTATATTCAGAAGACAATGAGTTGGGGATTCCTGTTATTAGGGTGAACAGCTTTATTTCGAGATGGCCTCCCCGCAGAATAGCCTTCAGGGACTTTATACACGCGTTAGAAATCATCGTGAACGATTTTAGGCTAAATGTCCTGATAACTCATAGTACGCTCTGGAATGGTCCTGAGGAGGTTGCAAAGTTTGTGGAGTGGAGGCGTAATATAAGGGATTTGGGGGGATATCAAGACCCCGTAGTTTTCTGTCATATGTCCCATTTTCAGGAGCCGTCACCGAAGAGATACTCCCTCGTTGAACGCTCGTTTAGGGTCGCTTGGAATAAGCTATCGCTATCTCAGATATTCCGTGCGGCAAACTTACTGCTCGTGGTTACGCCTTATGCAGAGGAAGCTCAGGTTAAGATGGGTGCAAATCGGGATAAATGTCACCTATTCCCAGGTGGTGTAGACGATGAATCTTTCCTCAGGTTTGCCGCCTTAAGCTCGGAAGAGTTCTACAAGCAGCTGAACCTGAAGAATGATGTAAAAATAATATCTTATCTAGGGACAATTGAGGAACGCAAGAACCCGAAAGCGGTAATCCAGATCGCAGAGAAGTTACAGCATAGGCAAGATATACACTTCGTCATAGCAGGTCACGGAGATTCAAAATATGCTGATGAAGTGAAGGAAGCGGCGCGAAGATTATCAAATGTCACCTACCTTGGGAAGGTTGACGAAAGGGAAAAGATGTTACTGATCAAAGCATCCTTCCTGAACATCATTCTAAGCAGGCTTGAGGCTCTTGGATTAGCGCAACTTGAGTTCATGTTTCAAGGCGTCCCCGTGATCACCTCCGCTGTCGGCGGTCAATCATGGCTTATCAGGGATGATCAAGATGGTATACATGTTCGAGGATCTGACGACATCGAAGGTGCAGTAAAGGCGATTGACAGGTTGTGTGATGATGCCTCATTGCGAGATAGGCTTGCAACGAATGCAAAGAGCCGCGCAAGCGCCTATACTTTTTCGAGATTAATCGATGATTTAGATGCATCAATAACCCGTGCTCTGATAAGAGAGAGCGGGCTAGCGCAGATCCCGCATGATGTTGGATCTACGTTGTCGGAGCCAGAGCAGGTGATTAAGAGTTGGTCGTTTGGCTCGCGAAGGGTAGTAGCTACAGATCGAAGGCTCTTCATCCAGCATGGCTCCTTCTCGCGGAGGGTGCTTGAGATCCCCTACAACAACATCACTTCCATCGAGCATGTTAGGAGGTACTCCTGGAGGAGCCTTTTGGCAGGGTCAATCTTGACTCTGTTTCTGATGGTCGAGCCCTACCTACGGCCTATTTTTTCGGGGACTCTGATGGCAAGATTAGAGGTGCTCATGCGCTCGCTGATATCAAGTATTAACTTGCAGGATCCGCTCATTAAATCGTTGATATCCAGCGCTAATTTCCAACCCGAAATTCCAAATACACTGCTTGACATTATCCCTATAATCCCCATTTCGGTTGGACTCCTACTCTTTATTCTTCAAGCGAGAGCAGGTTTTGCCCTTCATGGTATAAGCGTGCGGCCGGTTTACCTTCCTCGTGCGTTCAAGCAAGCCATTGCATACATTAGAAGCGTTCAAAACCAAGCTTTTGCAGGCAGTACTAAGAAAGACCTTGAGCGTAATAAAATGGAAAGTATACTGGAAAAATAAGCCTACAAAGACGCAAGACCTCCTCCGAGATAGGCTGAAGGCCTGGAGCCCAACAGACGAGGATATAGATGCATCTAGGTTTGGAGTTCATTGGGCGTCCTCCCCAACGGCAAAGTGGTAATGGGAAAATAGGACTCGAACCATAAGAGGATGTGGGCACCCCGGGTTCTGGACAAATTCTTTCTGGGGATTAGCCCGAAGGCGTCTAATTCCTGAGAGGGTCTGAGTACGCCTACCGGAGGCGGGTCATGGCGCCTCTCCTACATTCTTCTTTAACCATACCCAAACAAAATCATACGACGATGGGAATGAAGAAACAAGTGGAAAGGTTGCAACTTTATCGAGACCAAAAATTTAATTAATTGCAAGAGAAGTTTGCGCGTATGGTACCCAAGACGGTTATCATCCCCGTTGTTGTAGTCGTTGCAGCTGCTGCGGTCGGATTCATGCTTCTCTCACAAGGACCAAGCACCTCCACATCAGGAGCGAAGGAGTTTACCATCCTTATTACAGAGTCTGGGCCAGATAGGGCATTTAACCCTGACAAGATTACCGTAAAAGTTGGTGACAAAGTGAAGCTCATGATACTCAATAGTGACACGGAAAATATTGCAACGCCCACATCCTACAGGTTCACGATAAAAGAGTACAGCATCAACTCTGGTGATATAGCTCCAAACAAACAATATGTTGCAGAATTTACTGCTGACAAAGTAGGCATATTCAGCTACTTTGATCCCAAGCCTGATGAGCAGAACGGTAGAGAATACATAAAACACTCTCAATTAGTAGGACAGCTCGTAGTAGAGGGCTAGACTACTATAGCATTAGTTACTACGAATGTTCCGAACCACTTCTGTTGTCCCCATTTGCTGGACTGTCTCATATAGCGATCACTTTAACAAGATTCACCTCGATATTGTTTTGAAGGAAGAATTTCAGATAACCCGATCAGCCATTTTCTTAGTCTGTCCTTTGTCGTCTACTATAGCATTTCTCCTTGGCTACTATGCGCCTCATGTCTCTCCGAGTAAAAGTAAGCTCGTGAAGGGTTATACACGCTCTCACCCAACACCACCAATACTAGGTCAAGAAAAGATCTTGACAGTGTCTCGAGGAAATCCTAGAAAACGAATCCTACAATCAAGTAGCCTGCGAGCAGCAGCAATCCCGTCCAGAGGGTAGCCATCACCATCGAGGCCATTCCCGGTATCAGTTCGATGGTCTTATCATAATTTCTAGCGAGGATGCTCGTTGCCGCCCGCGCCTTTGGAAGAGCGATTAGGGAGAGTAGCGCAAAAGGAGTAACTACGCCTCCAACCACACCAACTATGATAATTAGGTAAGCGCTGGCGATAAGAACCTTAAAGCGCGTCGCGGCCCTGGCCTTCCCCCATCTAACAACCAGATGACGCCGTCCTTTCTCTTCGTCTGCAATTGTGTCGGGAAACTCGTTTATGTAAAGAATGCCTGCAACTAGGGTTCCAAGAGATATGCCGACAATAACCGGTTCAGGGTCAATTCTCCCAGTCTGCAGAAAGTATGTGCCAATAATGAGAAGGGGACCAAAGTTTAGACCAGCCATGAGCTCACCGATACCCCACTTCGAAATCAAGGCTGAGTACGCCACGATGGATACTGCCGCTATCGCTATGATCCCGATGAGAATGGGATTGAAGGCGAATCTGTACACAAAGTAGGAGCCAATTGCCAGTCCAGCCCCGAGAAAGAGAATTCCGGCGTAGAGAACATTTTTGGGAGTCAACTCGTTTGCAGGAAGCACACCGCTGCCACCGCTAAAGGGTGTAGGAGTCGTAGCCAGATCTATTCCGCTTCGAAAGTCGAAATAGTCATTCAGCACATTTACGCTGGCATGTAGACTGAGCACGCCGACTAATGTTAGGATTGCTGTCGGAAGGTTGAAGCTTCCATGGTTCCAAGCGATAGCAACGCCCACAGGAATAAAGATTGCGGGCACGAGTAGAAAAGGCGCCCTAAGCTCTTTGATCCAGACGTTGTGGACCATAAAATAGACGCACCGTGTTTAGAGATCCCTGATAGGTTTGGTTAGGCCCATGTATCCGGTTATTTCGGCCCCGCTCTTCAGGGGACGCACGGTCAACATCCCTCTGAATTTCGATCCGTCTTTTCTTACGAGTGTTACCTCCTCCTCGAACTCGCCTTTTTCAGCAGCGGTCTTCAAGAGTCTGGGAACCAGAGATTCAACGGCTTCGCGCTCGTGGAATATCGTTACTCTCTGCTTGCCGATTACTTCATCCGGTTTCCAACCAAAAAGTTTCTGTGCGCCTATGCCATAGGATGTGATAAGGCCCGTCGAGTCACAAGCTATCCCAGAAGACGAATCGGATTTGCTGCCTTGTCCGTTCAATACCACTATACAGTAGTAATCCTCACAATAAAAAGATAGCTCCTACAAAAGGTCGAATTTTCATCGGGTAGGTTGATTTGCTCAACCTGCCCTTCCCCAATTTTTTGTTATCTAATTCTAATTCGACGCGGTCATTGGCCTTCAGACGAATCGATTAGATTGCTGACAGGTGGAGGTGAAACGTATTGGCACCGAAAGCTTTGCAAAAGATCAACATTAGAAGTCTGAAGGAACTCGCTATGCGAAAGTTGCCAAAGGAATCAGTACTGCGTGAAGTAATCTTGAGCGACAAAGACGAATTGGGCGTAGAAGAATATCTTGCAAAGGTTGATGTATGGTTCAAACTGCTCAGAAGGGAATTTTCATAATCAGTTAGTGTTCAGCGGTAGTCTTCGAGGATTATCTTACTCAGACACAAAGCGGCTCGAGATACGCCTATGGAGGCAGGTTGCTGAGCCTCCTCACGTTTTTTCCGAATGCGGGCATGCAGGACCCGATAGGTTTTTGGTTCTAAAAGTCGATTCAAAATCGTGGGTTCGAGCCTCGGAGGGTTTGCAACAACGGCACTACGTATGATCTGTTACGGAATCTGGATTGTGATTTAGCGTTTCTTAAACTAGGACCTATATCTCCAAATAAGAGAATTAAACCCTAGTTTCGAATAACAGAATATGGTAAGGTGGTCACGAGTCATAGGTGGCAAGAGGCATTGTCAAGTCTTCGTCGGATGGAGCGTGATCAGTAAGCACGAATCCGACTATAACTTTACAGAACCTCGAGATATGTTGTTTTTATATTTGAGTTCGAGGTGTCTCGATCTCTGGGGGCCTGTAATTCAGACAGGCTCAGTCCAGACTGTCCCTTAAGCCTCGTGTGACATGCTCAAGAAGATGTCAAGCCAATGGATGAACATTCGCTAAGGTGTGGGCCCGGTGGGATTTGAATGTAATCGAGTTCAAGTCCATGGCTAGCCACAATCTGCTACTGTAATTGATGGCGATTTTCAGGCCTAATTTTTCCCATAATAGAATTTGGAATGCTTTCACAGAGCGAGTCACCAAAATAGAAGGCGGGCGCGCGCTATCCCTTGGATGAATTAACACTAAACGATGAACTATCTAAGTTAATTGTTGTATTCGTGAGTTAGTTTTCTCGGATCATTATCTGAGAGGTACTTAGCCTGTTGCTCAGGCTCTTCTCCTAAAGCCTCCTGCATCATGCCTTCCCGGCCCACTTTCAAAACTACTACTATCCCCCTAACTTGCTCGTCCGACTTCCATCGACCGATCAGCAATAGTTTGATCACCCCCTCATAAACGCTTAGTACGTAAGGCGACAGGCCAAGCTCGTTCGCCGCAGATATGCAAATTCCCCAATATTGGGAAAG
>CAZXXP010000103.1:0-6718 GCA_964644785.1 uncultured Nitrosopumilales archaeon
GAAATACGACTCATTTCCTCAGACAACATAGAACAAATTTACGGACTTGACTTAGTTGTTCTTTGATCCTGGAAAGACATTTACGCGTACTTTTACTAAACCCGGTCTCTATACGTACCATTGTGACCAACACCCTTGGATGGTCGGCAAAGTTATCGTGAAAGTTGGCTAACTTTTCAGAGTGCCTGCAGAGAACAAGGCTACTATCAGAAAGTCGATCATATACGAGAGCTCTATGTCCGTAAATAGCACGACTCTCTGACCGCTGAACAACATTAAATGGGATATATTCAGGGCCTCCCTACAAGCTATCAGAGCAAGCGCTGCGCTGAGGACCACGAGCTTTGATCTGCCGTCCATGATGAAGGCTTTTACAGATATTGCGAACAGGAGCGCGCCAAGAACCAAAATGAGCAAATGAAATGTGAGGTGAAAGGCGAACCTGAAATCTGCTTCATTCAACCGACGATAACATTGGTAAGGTTTTTTACGCTACATGGTTTTACAATGTCAGAGCATTCTTGGGAACTATCCGCTATGCGCTTTCAATGAACGATCCCTCAACCCATTATCTCGATGTCAAAATCTTTGCAGATGATTTGAAGGGCAGCTCGATTAAAGTTGTCATGCCTGTTTGGGCTCCTGGCTCATATCTAATTAGGGAGTTCTCAAGGAACGTCCAGAATTTCAGGGCCTTTGGCAGAAACGGGAAAGCCCTTCATACCTCAAAAATCGCGAAAAATGTCTGGGAAGTTGAAACTGAAAGAGAAAGGAGCTGCAGAATCACCTACAAGGTCTATGTATTTGAAATTGGAGTACAAACTAGCTATTTCGACGAAGAAAGGGCAACTGTAAATGGAGCGAGTGTATTCTGCTATATCGAGGGCAGGGAAGATGAGGCTGTGGAGGTAGAAATCAACCCGCATAGGAAGTTTAAGAAAATTTCTACAGGGCTCGAAAGAAGAAACCATATCTTCTTTGCTGAAAACTACGATCATCTGGTAGATTCTCCTATTGAAGTTGGAAATCAGCAGGTATACAGTTTCAAGGTAAATGGAAAGCAGCACGAAGTTTCGATTTATGGCTCGGGAAACCTCGATGCAAGGAATCTCATTGCGGACATTAAGGAGATAGTCAAGGCTGCTGGGACAGTATTTGGAGAGTACCCTTACAAAAGATACGTCTTCATAATACATCTGCTGGCGGGGAGAGGCGGAGGATTAGAGCATCGCAATTCGAGTATGATAAGGCTACAGAGGTGGAACTTCAAGTCAAGAGCAGATTATTTGCGCCAGCTCTCATTAGTTGCGCACGAATTCTTCCATCTTTGGAACGTCAAGAGGTTAAGCCCAAGGCAGTTGATGCGGTATGATTATGAAAAAGAAAATTACACTAACTTGCTCTGGGTTTCAGAGGGCATAACAAGTTATTACGAGAATGAAATACTCAGGAGATCAGGGACATATACCACAGGAGAGTTTTTGGATGCTGTACTTGATGACATAGAGTTCATTGAGGGGATGCCTGGGAGGAGGGTGCAGAATCTTGAAGAAGCCAGCTACGATGCTTGGATTAAGCATTACAGGCAGGACGAAAACACTCTAAATTCTTCCGTTTCGTACTACGCAAAGGGCTCTGTTATTGGCTTGATGCTGGACATGGAGATCAAAAAAAGAACCAAACATAGAAAATCTCTTGATGATGTCATGCGAATACTCTACAGGGAGACCTACAAGCGGAGCAGAGGTTTTGAAACCGAGGATTTCCATAAGGCATGTGAAAAAATATGCGGAAGCCTTGAGGGTTTCTTTGCCGATTATGTAGGAGGAGTAAAAGACATCAATTATAACAAATGGTTTGAGTATGCAGGCCTTTCGTTAAAACCCTCTTCAAAGCATGGGGGTTTCCTCGGCGCAAAGCTGAAGATTCAAGATAGTAAAGCGTATGTTACGAATATAATGCACAATGGCCCGGCGCAGAAGGCAGGAATCTATGCAAACGACGAGGTGATCTCCTTTGACGGTTTTCGCGTCTATGAAAAACTGCAGGACAGACTTGTCGAGACAAAGCCAAATTCAATTATTACGATGATCGTCAGTAGAGACGAGAGGGTAATCTCTTTGAATGTGAAAGTAGAGGAACAGCCGAATCTAGAGTTTGCTTTTGAGAAAATAAAGAACCCTACAAAGCAGCAAAAGGAATTCTTTGAGAAATGGTTAGGTCAGAAATGGGAACTGCCTACCAAGTTCGAAAAGCGGGAAATCCCTCAGGAAAGAAGGTGGATATAGCTTTGGAAGTTCAGCAGAAAAAACCCTATTTTCGTTTCAGAAATATCACACTTTACAAGCAGGACTGCTTGGAAGGTATTAGGGAGCACCTCCGCAGTAAGTCAATTGATATCATTGTAACCTCTCCTCCGTACAACATAGGTATCAGATACAATTCTTACGACGATGCAAAGCCCAGAGAAAACTACCTAGCATGGATTGAAGATCTTGCAAAGGAAGCCAAGAGAGTTCTCAGCGACGAAGGCTCTTTTTTCTTGAATGTTGGTAGCAAGCCGAGCGACCCGTGGATACCTTTTGACGTTGCACAGAGAATGCGAAAATATTTTGCATTGCAGAACGTGATACACTGGGTGAAGTCTATTGCGATTGCAAAGAAAGATTCTGGCAAGTACCCTGCAATCCTAGATGATGTTGCGGTTGGGCACTATAAACCGATAATGAGCAAGAGGTTTGTTAACGATTCGCACGAGTACATTTTCCATCTCACGAAGACTGGTAATGTTGAGATAGACAGGCTTGCAATAGGAATACCCTATCAGGACAAGTCCAATATTGGAAGGTGGAGCTCAGGAGAGGACAAAAGATGTAGAGGAAATACTTGGTTCATACCCTATGAAACTATCCGCGAAAGAAAACAGAGGCCCCATCCTTCTACATTTCCTATAAAACTGCCAGAAATGTGCATCAAATTGCATGGGGTTAAGAATACGAAAATTGTTTTAGACCCTATGATGGGTATAGGTTCTACTGCGATAGCTTGTGCTAGGCTTGGATTACCATGTGTAGGTTTTGAGATGGATGAAGGATACTTGGAGTTCGCTGCAAATAGAATACGCTTTTTGCCCTAATTCGGCCAAATCACAATTCCCTTGCAAAATCTCAAAGGCGTTAAATATGCAGAAACTATTCTCGATCGCTTGACTATGAAGGTTGTCTTGCAACAAAACATCAGGCTGGCTGCGGCTTTCTCTGTAGTCATAGCATCCTTCCTTACTTGGATCTATGTTGATAGGGTTGTGGTTGAATCTGCCTTCAGGCCGATATCAGCGTGGGATGCTATCTACATCTATCATTACGCTCTTGGCATAGGCTTCTCCGCAACGTTCATCTCGATTGGATTGGTATTTTTCATCTCTTCTGGGATGAAACTTGCTTCGATAGCGCTGGCTGGAACGGGGATAGGCTTGATGAAATTTGGCCCTGCAGACTTGCTGTATTACTGGCTGTTTTATCAGGAAACTCCAAAACAACTGGAATGGCTTGACGATAACAAAGCTGTCGTTGAGGCGCAGGTTGTAGTGGATAGAGCTCAAAGAGCAGGTGTTGATCTTTCTCCGTACGTCACAAACACTGGTTTGGGAATATCTGTATTGTTGACTGTAGCTGCCATAACAGTTGCTTGGTTTGCACTCTTTACATATTATAACAGAAAGGCTAAGCCATCTTGATTCTCGGCTCTTCTAGATAACTAACCAAGTCCTTCGAACCGTTAATCTCGAACGCCTTTCTCCTCATGTAGCAGGGGCCGCATTTCCCGCAATGCGCCTCTCCTCCCTCATAGCAGCTCCAAGTAAGGTGCAAGGGAGCTCCAATTTGCAGGCCGAATTTTACGATTTCATGCTTCATCAGGTTTCCGACGGGCATCTCTATTCTTACGCGGCTCTGCAAGTTTGTCGCATAGGGGAGCACTTCATTCAACTTATTGATGAAAATCATCTCATTGTCTGGGTATGCACCGCTCTCCTCAAGGTTTGTGCCTGGTACTATGACATCGTAGCCGTGAGCTTCTGCTATGCCAGTTGCAATTGACAGAAAAATCAGGTTTCTTGCGGGAACCCATTCGTGCGCGAACTCTGCCCCAGCCTCTCCATCCCTCCCCTTCTCTATTGCAATCCGAGTTTCCGTAAGGCGCGAATGGCCGATTACATCTTTGAAGAGAGTCGTATCGACGAACATTAGTTCGCATTTAAGATGCCCTGCAATTCTCCCAATCGATTCCTGCTCCCTAGCCTCTGCTCTCTGTCTGTACCTAAAATGCAATAGTGTCACTCCGTATCCATTGTCTATCATCATTTTTGCAGCCGTAGTGCTGTCGAGTCCTGCACTCGCAACGACAAGGGCTTTCTTGATCTTTGGATCAAAGAATAGCGGTTTTTCGTCGAACTGCTTAGACGTAGTTATCTTTGCAACAGAATAGGGTTTGAGCTGCCTTGTAGGGTTGGAATTCCATATCTTCTTTACATCTTGCTGCAGGTAAGATTCCAACGATGTAAAATAGAGCACGTCGAGCTCAGTGTCGTATTCAAGGAATATCGGCTTGTAGTTGCAAGCTAGGTAAAGAGTATTTGGCTGATCTTTTCTGACTATCGCAAGTGCGAAACTTCCAATTATGACATCTCTCAGAATCTTTTGTAATCCATCGAACGAAGAATCCCAGATGTTTTCGAGAAGCGGATGTAATATGGCGCTGTCTATCTTTGTTTTTCTCTTAAGCTTGAACCGCTTTTCAAGATCTAAATCGTTTGCAATTGTGCCGTTATGGCTGACAAAAACTAAATTGCCGAAGGGCTGAATATCCTCTGCATTTTTGTTCGGTACGTATTCCGTAGTTGGCTCCGCCCTGTTGTTCACAATTATGACGGATGTCTCGGAATTTATGAATTTGGGCTTTTTGGGCAAGGATTCGCTAGCCTTACCGATTTCTTTGACCGCTATGTAATTGCCATTATTTTGAAAAGCGATTATGCCGTACGAATCTCTGCCCCTGTCCTCGGCCATGATGATAATTTGTCTGAGCCTTTGCTCTATCCTCTCAATTTCCTCTTGACTTCTGCTCTTCTGAAAAATTAGGCATCCGCTTACGCTGCAGCCCATTTTAGATAGCTCTCTTATGGCCCCAGACAAGCCTGTGCAGCTGGGGAAGCACTCTCAATTGCAGCTCCTCTTTTGCAAAATCCATCAAGTCTCTCAAAGCATTGACATAGTCCTCATTAGTACCATCCGGTTGAAGAATTACTTTTGAATGATCGATGTTCCTTTGCTGCAAAAAGCTAAGAATCTCCTTGACATCTTCTCTCGGATTTACTACTACGAACTTCAAATAATAGTCCCTGACATTCTGCAGCCATTCCAGATTGTATTTTATCGAAAAACCAGCATTGGAAGTTTTGGGCGAAACCGACCATATGCTGACAAGTTTCCGCAACTCTTTTGATGGTTTTATGGTGCCGTTAGTTTCTATGAGAACTTCATACCCAGCATTAACAAGACTTTTTATCAAATGTTCGACAGGCTGCAAAAGCGGCTCTCCTCCAGTTATCGTCACCAGAGAAGCATCAAATTCTGAAATCTCCTGTAGAATTTGCTTTGAAGACATCCTTGCATAATCGATTCCCTCTTTGGCCCTTTCCTGACCTACCCAAGAGTATTTTGTGTCGCACCAAGAGCAAGTAAGGTTGCAGCCGTACATTCTTACGAAAATTGAGGGCCTTCCAATTACATTTCCCTCTCCCTGTATGCTCTCGAACATCTCGCAGACTCTATATTGCTCTTGTATCGCTTCCAACTTCCTCCCACTCCGGGGTTTGTTTTGCGGAACGGGGGGAGGTCCCCTCAACCCGCGATTGTTGTTTGACAATGCTATAATATATGGTTGTCTAGGACTGTTCCTTCTCTCGTTCAAGTTCGAACTCAAACGAATTTGTCTGTTTGGAGAGCGTTGCTAGAGTTTCTGCGAGCACGTTGCCCAGATATATCTGGTCTACCCATCCAGCCTTGGGTTTGAACTTGACGCGGAAAGTGATCTCCTGCTCCATTTGTAAATGGCATTATCTGAGGATATTTAACGGTATTTGATTATGCGATCAATTCAAGATCTGTCGTAGTTTCTTGGTTATTCTCTGCAGTGTTTTGTATTTCCTGTTCATTTTTTCTCGTACATTATTATAGCTAATAATTCTTTCACTCTGTTCATTTCTTGTTCCGTTAGGCCGTATGATTCAGATACCTAGTTATTGATCTCTTCTTCGATCTTTGCAAGTTCGCTCGCATTCCTTTTTCTTATAAGTTCATGAGATCATTTAGCGCACAACTGACAAAGTCTGAAGATAATGCTGATGTATGACATACTCTTCATGTTAGCCTGGCAGACATATCTAAGAGTAAATCACTCTCGTACTTTACACGGAACAATTTTTTCTGATCGTCTATGAACACAAAATCAACATCACTAAATCACCATTGTTTTTCTGTCTTACCCTCCATGATGTTACCTTGTGGTAGTCACATTCAGGGGCGGGTTTAGTAACTCTTGCTCTCAGCAGTAAATTGTGACCCCCCTCCTTATAGCCCTACTCAGGGTTCCCCTTATACGGGGAGTAATGCGACCGCGGGCTGAGCAACAGTAGAAGAGTGCAAGACTAACAAATAAT
>CAZXXP010000103.1:6794-7077 GCA_964644785.1 uncultured Nitrosopumilales archaeon
CGTTTTGGGCAGAGGCTGCACTGGCATATCTGGCGAAGGTAGTTGAAACTGTAAATCCCCGTATTATGCCCGTCGCTCCAATCAACGCTCAAGCCGTAGCTCCCAACTTGGCCGAACCTTGTCGGAGAAACGTCATCAGAGACATTGGGAGGCTCGCCGCTAGGCATCGCAAGCCCAGAAGAAGTAAGAACTGGCTCTCCTCCGCAAAGAGCACACCTGCACTTCTGTCGCAGAAACTTGTTTGGATACAGGCTCACGTGATTATCATTCCAAACAATCTCTA
>CAZXXP010000104.1:0-7066 GCA_964644785.1 uncultured Nitrosopumilales archaeon
TTTAGTACCGTTAGGAAGAATGTATGCTTTCCAATCATCCACCAGTTTTGCCCCGGATGGTAATGAATTAAAACATTGGCTAAGATATGACATAGCGCCACTGGGGAGACTACCAAGAGCCAACTTACCATCAAAATTGCGGATAATATTTAGAGGGCCGGCTTCAACATGCACTCCTTCGATACCTTTGCCCGAAAATTCCGATATGACATGCACGTATAGAATTGACGGCAATATAGATCGTATCACATTTTCAGGCGATGCTGAAGAGCTGCAATATCTCTTCATGCTCTCCAGCGGTTCTGGTTTCTCACACCATATCCATGTGCCACCATTATTACCATCTGCGAAATTGTCGCATGACAATCGGTCCTGTCCTGTTGGACCTATACCAGCGGGACGAGTACCCACTTGAGGTCGGCACCCAAATGTGAGCCCGCATGCATTGATAGTTAGTCTAGTCTCTAAGATCTCGTTCGGGCGAGCAGGATCAAGAGGTGCTCTTTCTGGATTCCACGTGGCAGTGGGCTTCTCAGGCGTGGCAGTACAGCGAAAACCCTGCACATTTCTTGGATGTGAATCTATGTATGCAATTCCGCCTTCTCTAAGCTCAAGCCAGTCTCCCACCTGGAGATTTCCCTCATCCTTCATGATAACGTACCGGCCGCAGGGATACAAGTTACAGTTTGCTTCTTTGACTTCATTTCCAACCCCGCCTAATGGTTCTAGAACCTTGAATCTGACAGAGAATAGTTCTTGCGACAGAACCTCTACCAATCCTGATACAGTTACCGAATAATCTCCTGGAGGCACTATTCCAGCATTGTAAGTAAGACAGTGAAGACCAGCTTCCAAAACATCACCCCTGTACTCACCTCCCGCTGTGAAGCAGGTTGCCGCTCTTCTCTCCATATTCCAAACTACCTGATTGCTCAATGACTCTCCTGCTTTGACCGTAATTGGAAATCCTATTACTCCGCGAGGGACTATGATAACTATGCCAAAAAGACCGTCGAAGTAGTAGGATGGGTACGCCCACATGAGCTTTCCAGTATCGTTGAAGATCTTAATCTTTAGATCTTGTGATAAGCGGAAGGTTGCGTTTGTCGAACCCCTATTGAGTATTGTCCATTGAACTATGACGTTGTCTCCTGACCTGTAGGAAGGTTTGTCGACGGATAGCCACACAGCGACTCCCTTCCCAAGATCTCTACAATCCAATGGTCTATCAGCCTCCATGGGACAAACCGAGCTGACATTCCCGAGAATGGGGTTGTTTATTTCATCCAAAGCTGGCGGAGGTTCAAAGATAAAACGTGGGGATGGGCTTATTGCTAGATACATGGCTGATAGAGTGAATAGGGCAGCCAAGACGAAGCTGGCAATGGCGAGCATACGCGTCATATTTGGCTTCAAACTATCCTTACTGCGATACGCACTTGCATGATAAAATGGTTCTGCATTCTTCTTCTAGAGTTGAGGATGTTGTACTTGACTCGTCCATTGGGAGTGGAACTACCGTAATAGTTGCTAACAAACTAGGCAGGAAATTCCCTGAAAGTGATATTAATCCTGACTACGTGAAGCTGGCTACGAATAGGTTGCGAGGCGTTATTAATTGGCTCCGAAGCCGACAGGTTATGGAAGAGCTTGTTTCAGTATTTGGTCGTAACTATTTCTTCGTAGCCTAATCGCTGCATGTGACATTGAATTTCCCTGAAGAAACATCGACTGTCACGTACATAGCTTTGTTCGCACATGTAGTTATGATGTCAGAGCGAAATGGGCGATTCAACGGCCCTTGGTTCGGAATGTCATAGTAGACAACTAGTAAGTAATAGTCCGCGTTAGTACGATTAACAACCACCCATCCTGCGGTATTCGTTTTATAGCTTTTCACGGGACATGGAGGAAACATTAAGGTGCCATTTGGCCAGAGTACGCTACCATCAAGTCTTACAACAACACCACTTGGCCAAGACAGAGCATCAGGACAACAATAACATTGCTTGAGGGTTGGTCCAAAATTGCCGCCAGGGTTATCAGGAGTAAAAACATCTTTTGTGGAATTGGTTGGGCCCGCATGCACAGTTGTCCCTTCCAGCGGCTTACCTCCGTCTGCGATAACGTGTACGCATAGAATTGGTGTTGCCTCAGATTGCACACAAGGAGATGGGGTATGCGTTGCAGGTATTAGGACGAGGTAAGCAGTGATACTTGCAGTAATTAATGCAAGAACCATTATTGCTAGGGAACTCTTGTTCAGCCATCTTTCCTTATGTTCCATACACTACCATCGTCTAAGATTATTGACGATCCTATCGGACTACCTGCGTTTTCAATTACTCTGCCTCTAAAGGTCATGTTTGGAAGTGTGAAGAACAATTCATTATTGATTATCTCCCACCATCCAACCCGTTTGCTTCCAGAATCTGAACCTATGTCGAAAGTGCCGTCATAGTTGAGCCTAAACCAAGTGCTGTCCTTAAGCAAAGTGCTATTCCGAACAAAGGGTACTAGTAGACTAGAGCCTTGCTTATCAAAATAATAATTCTTGCCGACTATCACTGGAAATGGGTTGATGGTCAGATAGAACTGTATATCTTGGGGCATCGTCCAGCGAAATGCCCTGTCACTAGAGTTTCCTGCTCCTGAATACACCATCGCTCTTAAGCCCACCCAATATAATCCGTATGATGCATCGCTCTTCGCAGTTATTGTCACTGTAACATTAACTCGATCGTTTCGTCCTAAGACAACTGGGTCTTGGGATATTGTTATTGATGCGTTGGTAAGGTTGTAGCGAGGGTCATTCCGAGGCAGAGCTTCCTTTTGCCACACGGCACGCACTTTTGAGTTCTCGATATTGTATGAGTGTATAAGCGGTCTTATGCCATAAGAATGGGAGGAGAGATCCACTCTTAGAGGGAAGTCCGAATCGGAGCAAACATCTTCGTGTTGTAGACAATCCTGAGTTGGACTGAGGGTGATCGTAAGGTTTGCAGACGTGCCTTTGAGTACAGTGGGATGGAAGACGGGCCATACTAGGGGTTCTGCTGATATGAAGCCCTTCGCAAGTGATGGTGAGAAGCCTTTTGCAGGTGAAACTCCGTCGGTGTATGAGAGTCCACCATTGTCCAATATACCATGGTATGGCCCGGGCCTCGGAACTATTATTGTTGCATAGGTAGTTTGATTTGGATGAACTGGTGCTATTGCATAAGTACCCTCAGTGATAGTTTGCCTAATTAGCAAGTAGTACTTTGCATTTGCCACTGGATAGATGCTTGCCCATCCAGTGCTATTGGTTGTGTATGTTTTGCCTTGGGGACACGGTTGGAAGTTAACCTTGCTACCGTTAGGAAGAACTACTGCTCTTCCCTCATCCACAATAGCAGCTTCGCTTGGCACTCGATGGATGCATTGTTTTAGAGTTACTCCAGCGCCTCCAGGCAAATTTACAACAATATCGCCTGTAGAATTGAAAGGTGTAGCGCTAAAAGCTACACCTCCCAGTGGTCTAACTAGGTAAGGGTGTTCATAGATGCTGCGTACGTAGACGATTGATTCCCTACCGGGTCCTGCTGGATCAGATTCCTGACCTGCTTTCTTTGGTTCTGTAATATTAGCAATAGGGTTCTTAACCTCTGCCAAATTAGCAGGTTCTCTCTTCGGCTCTGTAAAGTTCGTAGTCGGATTCCTGACCTCTGTCTGGTTAGATTGAGCATTTCCAATCAATGGGTTATCGGGACTTGAATTTGGTGATGGTGTATTGGTAGAGGGCAACACCGTAAGGTAGGCTACAGAACCTGCAGTAATTAGCACAATAACTCCTATTATTAGGAAGCGCTTATCCAACCTATTGTAAATAACTCCCGCATGCTAAAACCCTTCTGCATCTTACTTCTATAAGGCATGTTTACCCATCTACCTTGGAGAGCCATAATCGAAAACGCAAGTCAGGCCCCTACAGTTAACAGGGAGAGCTAGTCCCCCAACCTAACAGAATTGGATAATAGAACTATTGGCTAGTTCTGGCCTTCAACCCCTAGCTGTCAACATGCTAAAGATATCCTGCACAGCATGGGAAACAAAGTCAGCCAACCCGATCTAATAGAGGCTCCTTTTCCGTCATCTTTCCTTTTTTTGTTCGAGAACAGTCCTAGCCATAGTTTCGGCTAGCTAGGAAGGACACTTGGATTCATTGTCAAAAGTTAAGGCTTCGGAAAAATTCCTAAAGGGTTCCCTTTATGCAATTTGAGCGTGGTTGGCAAGGCTTGGCAGGCAAATGTCCTATATTTACCCTCCGGGGAGGTGGAGGAGGTATAAAGACAAGACACCCTTTATGCACAAATTTTGACCTACCGTTGACTTCTTTTTGACTTACACATAGCAAGAACAAACCTGCCTGTGATGATTGTGCGTTTCAATGCTAATATTTTGCAAGCTAAGGTGCACTTTGCCTTGCAGCAGGTCAATAATTGCCCTGTATGACTTGCCCTCTTCCTTGAGCGTGATTATCTCCTTATGATATTCGGGAGTGACCTTGTGCTCCCGCTTTGGTGTAGAGTCCTTGGTTTCAAGCTCTTTAGCCTTTGCAATGTTGGGCTCAATCTGTATGCCAAGGCCCTTGACTATATCCTCCCCACGTTGAATGTGCCAAGGCAGGAGCGGATTAGTTCCAGCAGCATAGTTATCCTTGTCAGTGTGCAGCAAAAACTCATCGTCACGCATTCGCCTTAACCAATACGGATCAACCCTCTTGAGAATGTAATACAACTCCCTTGGTATCTTCATTTTACCCATGCGTTTCATAAAGGTGTAATTTGCAAGCTCCCTGACGGCAGGAGCAATGGATATGGGCCTGAGTGAGTCAATCACGGTTGCAAGCCCCACATGGTAAGCTTGGTTGTGCATGTCAATAAAATCATACTCAGCCTCCTGAATGTTTCGGGCTGCCCCTGACACAAGCCTGCTTGCAAGCAACTGCCCTGCCTCCCTGATAAGAAGGCAGTCAATAGAGCGGGGATCAAAACCTACCCTCCACTTCAAAATATCAACAAGGCTGCTGAGCGTTGCAAACATTTCATACTCAGTACTGAAAAAACGGGGCACGGTTATCACAACCTCATGCTCCTCCGCCTCTTTTAGAGCGAAGTCCTCCATCCTGATCCATTTGAGGTTAGTGTGCAGGCTCACGGAGTTGCCAACAACAAGCAAAACGTCATTCCAAGGGCTCCTTACCCATCCAAGGCTCTCAGAGTCCCGTGCTGAGAATATATCAAAGAGCGTGTTTTTGTATGTCCTCCGCATTGCAGATAGCAAATATTTGAGCCCAATTATTTCAACAAGATTTGACTTACCTGCAAACCTCATACCATAAACCCATGATGTGGAGGCCTGTTTCCAAGTTATCTCCTCAAACCCTCTGCGCCAAAGCAGTTTAATGGGAACCTTGAAATTAAGCTTCTGACTGTCTTGGCTCATCATCATCGAACCCTCCCCTAAACTTGCCATCCATAGCGGGAGCATAGATGACTATTGGAGTGTTGGGAGTGACGTGCCTTGCCCTCATTGAAGCGCGCGTGTTTATTATTTGGAAATGACACATTCATACTTTAACCTCCTGAGGGTTTGGGGTTTTCCGAGCCAGGGACTGCTACCGCCTGTGACCTTTTTTGTGACATTATTCGCAGACAAAGTTTCACGAGACTACAAAATTCATCAGGATCCAGTTGATCGTCAAAGCCCAGAATGACCTGTCTGACTGCATCGTTTGCAGGCCTCTTGAGGGCTAGTTCTTTTAGCTTGGTTATGGAAACAGAGCGGGTTAGACTCATCAATGAGCCACCTTGGGCGCTTTGATTTCCCCCAAATAGGACCTTACCACACGTTCTACGAAACGGGACCTGGGAACGTCTTCCCGAGCCCTATCTAACTGTTCCAACAAATCAGTGTCGAATGGGAGGCAGACTATTACTCGCACCCCCTTACTCAGGCATAATGTTATAATATGGTCTATGTTTTAGACAATGTCTAGTGGCAAGATATGCCTGATATTGAAGCGGATCTAATAGCTTTCGTTAAGAAAAACTCCCCTGTCAGAAGGCGAGAGCTCGAATTGGAGTTTGTGAAAACAAAGAGGGTGGCAAAGCAGACATTGTATGATAAAGTAGGAGGATTAGTTAGCAGTGGAACTTTCCTAGAGAAATACGATTACGCCAAGGATGGAGACAGGGTAAGCAAACGGATGGTTCCTTATTTTTCAATCTCAAGAAAAGGGACCGAAAAAGCGGATAGAGTTAGCCTCTTGCAATCGATATCAAGTCTTAAACACACCATTCCACCGAGAATCATCGAATCCGTCTATAGGCCTGTGATTAGCCGAAACCTTGTGCCACAAACAGGAATTAAGGCGGGAATTACGAATCTCTTTTCTAGCGACAATGGAGAATTTACTGAAATTCTGGGGGAGATATTTACACAGGGTATGCCTGACATCTTGTCTGTTTCAATCCTTCATGAAGGAAAATCAGTTGAGCTTGATTCCAAGGATTTGCAAGAACTACCCGCCCTGATTGGACGGCTAAGGGAGAAGCTAGGGACTGATGATAGATTCGCATTGGTTGTTGAATGCGAGCCAGTCCGGTATCCCAAAGAAAAGGAATATGAGATATTTGTGAAATGGGTGTGGCGTGCCAAAGGAAAGAAACTGAACAAGAAACTTGTAAAAATTATCCTAGATGATAAAAACAAGGATGCCTGGGTCAAGAAAGACTTGAGGCGGAGGGCTCTTGCCGCACAGTACCTCGAACTCTACGATGAGTTCAAAAACAAATTGAGCAAAGTCCTTTCAAAGTTCAAAGATGGTCGCTAGAGCCCTAACCCAGACACAAGCGGGGAAGGTTTCGGATCACTATCCATTCTATGTTTACCATCCCAAGACCCCATGAACCAGCCGTGACAAGACCGGTACCCTGAACAAGGGGGAGCGCAGGTAGTGGCATCAATATTGAGACAATTAGGCTGACGAACAGCACTTTAGGTATTTCCTTCCAACCATGGG
>CAZXXP010000105.1:0-7022 GCA_964644785.1 uncultured Nitrosopumilales archaeon
CCACTGGTAGAGCAGAACCTTGTAGATGGATGGAGCGACCCGAGACTTCCGACTCTCATCGCATTACGGAGAAGAGGGATACTGCCAGAAGCTATCAGAGAATTCGTCACTAGTCTGGGTGTGAGCAAGAGCGAGTCGGAGCCAACATGGGACCTGCTGGAAGCGTTCAACAGGAAATTAATTGATCCACTTGCGAAGAGGTACTTTTTCGTCCCCGATCCCGTGCCTCTCGAAGTTCCTGATGCACCAGCGCTCGATTTGAAATTGAAGTCTCACCCAGATAAAGGGCTTGGTGAGAGGGCCGTAAAGACCGGCACTGAGTTCTTCATTGCAGTAAGCGACGCTAACTCATTGAAAGCAGGGGATGTATTCCGCTTGATGGAACTCTTTAATGTAAAAGTCATCGAAAAAGACACCAAAATAGTGGGAAGCTTTGCTGGGACAGAAATAATCCAATCTTCAAAGAAGATACAGTGGGTGACAAAAGACTCTCTGCCGTTTGTCGTTAAGGTTCCAGGTATTCTCTACAATGATGATGTCTACAACCAAACGAGCATGCAAATTGTGAAAGGCCTTGCAGAAAAATCGTGCAAGGATCTTAAGATTGGCGAGATAATTCAATTCACGAGGTTCGGGTTCTGCAGAATCGATGAGCCCCGAGTAGCGATACTTGCGCACAAGTGAGCGTTTTGTTGTACGAGTGGAGTTCCAAAGTCAGGAAGAGCGTCCTTTCGAGCCGTTATAGTGAAGGCATCAAACCTCATTATGAAAAATACTCTCTGCCAAATTTAACATCGACAATTGCAGATCACTTCCACAAAAATTCAGAGCGAGCTCCAGCCATCAGGGATGAGCCCGTGAAGGAAGTGCTTGACAATAGCGAAACTGTTGTCTTTATCCTGCTTGACGGTCTCGGTGACAGATTAGTGCAAAGTCTGCAGAAAGAAGAACACCTTAAATCGCTGCTGCAGACAAGCCACTACGCTCCAATAACGACAACCTTCCCTTCAACCACAACAACGGCACTGGCATCTGTAAATACAGGGTTGTTTCCTGAACAGCATGGCATCATAGGCCATACAATGTACCTGAAGAAGATTGGAACTATTGCGAGCCTAATCAGCTTCAGCCCCGTAGCAGAACTGCAGAGGGACACACTCCTTGCGTCGGGGATGGAGCCTAGAGAGCTGATGAATGGCAACACCATTTACGAAGAATTGCGCGATGAAGGCATTGTATCTACAGTTCTTACAAAAAAAGCGTACCGTTCGAGCGGGCTGAGCAGGATGATACATTCTGGTGCTGAGATCATTACTTATAATATAGCATCGGACATGATAGCACGGCTCAGGAAGATCATCGAAGCACAAAAACATCGTTTCATATTCGCTTATTGGGATGCTATAGACATAGCAGCACATGTGTACGGCGCAGGGGAGGAAGAGGTGCTTGCAGAGGTACAAAGTTTCTTGTATGTCCTTCAGACAGAACTGTTTAAGAAACTCGATAGAAAAATTGCGAAAAAGACATCTTATTTCATGACGGGCGACCATGGGCATATCACGGTAAGAAGCAGCAGAAGGATAATTGCAAATGACTATCCCGAATTTGTAAACAACATACAAATAATGCCTGCAGGCGATTTACGTGCTTCCTTCATTAGAACAAACGATGATGGAGACGCAAATATTCGGAAGTTTTTCGCAGGGCTCAAGGGTAAGGTTGATCTCATATCTTCAGACAGAGCTGTTGCCGAAGGATTGTTCGGAAAGGGCAAGATGAGCAGGGATATTAGAGCGACCCTCGGCGACTATCTGGTACTCTCCAAGCAAGACTATGCATTCATCTACAAGTACAGGAAGAGGGAAGAGATGAATCTGATGGGCTACCACGGAGGCTTGCATCAAGACGAGATGCTAGTTCCGATGATATTTGGTAATTTCAGTTAAGCAGGTATCAGGTCGCAAAAGTAGAAGCGGTCGTCCCTCAGAACAACCTCCCCTTTCTTGAAACGTACGTCCTCTCTGAAAATTGGGCCGCTATATGCGAACGAGTGGAACTCGCCGTATTCACCGCAAGGATCAACACCAGGAGGAAAGTCAGCCAATAACTGCTCATCGAACTCCCTGCCCGCAAATTCCCTTTCAAGAAATTTCGAGTCTACGCATGAAAGTACAGCCCTGAAGCCAAGCCGTATTACGGTCTGGGCAAGTTCCTTCGTATCCCTCTTCCACAGGGGGAAGATGCCGCTCATGCCAAGCTGCGCGAGCTTCTCCTCGCGGTATTTCCTGATGTCTTCAAGGAAAAGGTCGCCAAATGCCACCCTGGTGACTCCAAGTTTAAGGTATTTTTCAAGCGTCTTTTGGATCTGTACTTCGTATTCCTGATTGCTGGAATTCTTTGGAATCAGAACCTTTTCGAGAGGCATACCTATTGAATCAGCTTGGTGTTCCAGCAACTCTCTCCTTATACCGTGCATGCTTACCCTATCGTATTCTTTCGTAACCGTTGTTAACAGAGCAGCAACCTCATAGTTTCCCGCTTTCTTGATTTCGTAAAGCGCCATTGCACCATCCTTGCCGCTGCTCCAAGAAAGGAGTATTTTCTCCATACCTTAGCTCTTGCATGCAGAGCTCAATTCTTCTGCCAAACCTTCGAGCTCGGCTAACATTTTCTTTCTGTTGTTGAGGTTTCTTTCTATCGTTCTTACGATCGCACTTCCAACTATGACCGAGTTTGCTCCCTGATCTACAAAATAACTCACATGCTCAGCTTTTGATATGCCGAAGCCTACTGCTACTGGAACTTTGTTGTTAACCTTGCTGACTATTTCCCTGACTACCCTCTTTGAATATGAATCGAAGGACTCCCTGGCGCCCGTAACGCCGAACAACGGCACAACGTAGAGGAAACCTTTGGTTGCTGAGACTATGTTACTGAGCCTATGTGGATTTGTTGAAGGTGTTGCAAGATAAATTGTATCGATACCTTCTTTTTTCGCAAGCTTCCTATAACCCACTGACTCTTCTGGAGGTAGATCAGGGCAGACAACGCCAGAAACTCCTGATTTCGCAGCTAATTTTAGGAATTTTTTATCGCCCATTTTGAATATCGGATTATAGTACGTTAGGATAACCACGGGCACATTCAGTGAAGAAGAAATATGGTCTGCCATTTCGAAAACCATGGGCGGAGTCACTCCGGCATTTAACGCTCTGAGAGACGAGGCCTGTATTGTAGGGCCATCTGCAATCGGATCAGAAAAAGGGATACCTAATTCGATGATGTCTACTCCTCCATGGACAAGTGCTGCTGCGATGTCAAACGTTGCCTCTGGACTAGGATCACCTGCTGTGATGAAACCAACAAGCACCGCCCTTCCTTGCTTTCTTGCCTCTGCGAAGGTTTTAGTTATCTTGGTCAGATCTTTTCACCGAGATAATCTACAATAATACCAACGTCCTTATCGCCTCTTCCCGAAAGCGTTACAACTACGCTTTCGTCCTTCTTCATACCCTTTACCATCTTCATCGCATGTGCAACCGCGTGAGAGGGTTCGAGTGCAGGGAGTATCCCTTCAGCCCTTGAAAGTTCCAAAAACGCTTTCGCAGCCTCATCGTCAGTAACAGAAACGTAATCGACCCTCTTCTCGGCATGCAGAAATGAATGCTCGGGTCCTACGCCTGGATAGTCAAGGCCTGCAGAAATGCTGTGAGTCTCTTTGATTTGACCATATTCGTCCTGCAGGACGTAGGTTAGCATCCCGTGGAATACGGCCTCTCCACCTGCACTTATCGATGCTGAATGTTTTCCAGTCCTCAAGCCCTTTCCTCCAGCTTCAACTCCGACAAGGTTAGTCTTCATGTCCAGCAGAGGATAGAACGTTCCCATGGCGTTGCTCCCACCTCCAACGGACGCTACCGCAGCAGCAGGATACCCTCCATCTATTTTGCGGAATTGTTTCTTGATTTCTTCTCCGATGACACACTGAAAGTCCCTGACGATCATAGGATATGGATGAGGGCCTACAACAGAGCCGATCAGATAGTACGTAGTAGGTAAATTCGTAACCCAGTCCCTCATAGCCTCATTGATAGCGTCCTTCAGAGTCTTGGACCCACTTTCTACTGGGTGCACTTTCGCACCGAGCAGTTTCATTCTAAAGACATTCAGGTTCTGCCTCCTGACATCTTCAGTGCCCATGTAGATTTCCGCCTTCAAGCCCAGGAGTGCACATGCCATTGCCGTAGCAACTCCATGCTGTCCAGCCCCAGTTTCCGCAATAATCCTGCTCTTCCCCATTCTTTTAGCGAGCAGCGCCTGGCCGAGCGTGTTGTTGATCTTGTGCGCCCCTCCGTGCAATAGATCCTCCCTCTTGAGGTAGATTTTCGCTCCTCCGCACTTTTTGGTCAAATTCCGTGCAAAGAATAGCGGAGTCGGTCTCCCTGCATAGTTGGTCAGAAAGTGCTTTAATTCAGCCGTGAAGTTCCTGTCGTTCTTGAGCTTCCTGTAAGATCTTTCCAATTCCTGCACTGCAGGCATCAGTGTCTCTGGGACGTACTGCCCTCCAAACTTGCCGAATTTGCCCGCTTTGGGGAACTCTTTGAACTTCATCTTGACACACTCGACAGTTCTCTTACTTTGGCCTCCATGTCATCTGAAAGCATAATCGACGTTCCAACTAGAAATCCCCCAACCCCGAGTTTAGCTAGAGCCGACATCTCTTTTGGAGAGAATATCCCGCTTTCGCTTATGATAAGTTTCTTGGTCTTGCCGCATTTTTTCAAGACTCTTGCTGTAGTTTCCATGTCCATCTCCAGATTTCCAAGGTTTCTGTTGTTTATCCCGATCATGTCGGCATCACTTTTGATAGCCCTTTCATATTCCTGCTTTGTATTGACTTCAAGGAGAACCTCAAGCTTGTTAGAATGCGCATTATCCACTAATTTGCCAAGATTTCCAAACCTATCGTTCTTAAACAATCTTTCGATAAGGAGTATGGCATCTGCTCCGAGTTTCTTTGCGGCAGTCATCTGCTTAGTATCGAAAATAAAATCCTTCATCAGAATCGGAAGTATTGTGGCTTTTCTGGCCTGCTTGAGGTTCTCGAGGGAGCCGTTAAAGTGCTTGGGCTGAGTCAATACGGAGATTCCACTTGCTCCTCCTCTCCCCATTGCTGAAACTACTGATTTGACGCTCTGCAGTTTCCTTATTGTTCCTTTAGACGGCGACGAGAATTTTACTTCAGTAATAATTGGAATGTTCCCGCTCTTCTGAAGAATCATACTCATGCTCACGGGTTTGTGTCTAGCATCGTAGTCGATATCATAGAAGCCATCATCGACCAGCTTCTTGACTTCTGTCGTAAAAGCAATCAGAAAATCAGGTCGCTGCTTCGAATTGCTCAATTTTCGACATGTCTCCCTTTGTGAAAGTGATCATGGCTTTCAATTTGTCGATGCACTTCCCCGACCTTATGGTTTCTTTGGCCATTTGAACTCCTTCCTTTAGGTCTTTTGCCTTCTGCGCTACGACAAGACCTGCAGCAGCGTTAGCCACCACCGCCTGTGTCTTTGCATCGTTATCCATTTTGTTTGCCAAAATCAGGTAAGCGTTTCTTGCATTTTCATCTACGCCCTCTCCGAGAATATCATTTACAGATGCTTTTTTCAGGCCAAGGTCCTCTGGTGAGTATAATCTTGCCATGAACGCCTCATCATGCAAAAATATGACATGTGTATTTCCAATCGTGGAGAATTCATCTAATCCATCTACTCCGTGAACGACCATTGCATTTTTTGTGCCAAGTGCTTTAAGGCACTTTGCGATCTTTTGCACTAGTTCTAATGACGGAACCCCAATTACGAGAGATTCTGCGCCAGCAGGGTTTGTGAGAGGGCCGAGGAGGTTGAACGTTGTTCTAACCCCGAGCTCCTTTCTTGGCAATGCTGCATTCTTCATCGCGGGGTGGAATACCGGTGCGAACATGAACCCTATTCCAACTGATTCTATGCACTTTTGCACAATTTCGGGCGGAGTGTCCAATTTATAGCCCAGCCTTTCCAGAACGTCTGCGCTGCCGCATTTTCCTGATGCAGCCCTGTTGCCGTGCTTTGCAACGCTCATCCCTGCGGCCGCGACTACGAATGAGGCTATCGTGCTTATGTTGATTGTTTTCATGGTATCCCCTCCAGTCCCAACAATATCGACCATAGAATCTACTGCAGGCTTGATCTTTATGGAAAAGTTCCGCATCGTTTTTGCAAGCGCAACAATTTCATCAACAGTTTCTCCCTTCATTCTCAAGGCAACTAAGAATCCCGCTATCTGCGCAGGCGTCGCAGTTCCAGACATGATGTCGCTCATCGCGCTAGAGGCCTCATCGCTTGTAAGGTCTATTCCACCCGTAAGTTTCTTGATCGCTTCTTTTATCATAGTTGGACACCGTCAAGGAAATTCTTCAGTATCTTTTTTCCAACTTCCGTAAGTATCGACTCTGGGTGGAATTGGATTCCTTCGATCGGGTATTCGACGTGCCTAGCGCCCATTATTTCCTTGTCATCTAGAGATTTTGCAGTTACCTTCAAAACTTTGGGGAATGTTTTATCGTCAATCACCAAAGAATGGTATCTTGTTGCGGTCAATGGGCTCTTTATTCCCTTGAATACTGACTTTCCGTCGTGCTCTATTTGACTTGTCTTCCCATGCATCAACGTCCTTGCTCTTCTTATCTTCCCTCCGAATACGTGTCCGATGCCTTGATGTCCCAAACAGACGCCGAGAGTTGGAGTCTTCTTCCCCATTTCTGCTATTATGTCCGCGCAGACTCCGAAATAGCTTCTATCGGAAGGGTCTCCCGGTCCCGGCGAAATTACAATTCTGTCTGGCTTCAGCTTCTTGGCTTTCTCCAATGTGATCTGGTCGTTTCTGTACACTATTGGTTCTACGCCCAGCTCTCCAGTGTACTGAGCAATGTTATAGACGAAGGAATCGTAATTATCGAGCAAAAGAACCCTCATTCT
>CAZXXP010000106.1:0-6998 GCA_964644785.1 uncultured Nitrosopumilales archaeon
GGGCTTCTTATTGGTTTTGTACCCTTTCGTTATGACTTCCTGTAGAGAATATAGGATAACTGCACGATATTATTGTCTAACCGGCTCATGCAGTAATTTTTTTGAAACATCGTGCTTTTTTACCCATCTGCCCTAATTTCGGGCAATGCCAGACAGAAAGATTACAGCAATACTAGTTGTTGCACTCGTAACCATATCGTTTCTACCGTCGTCCTTAGCCCAGTCTTCGCAATCCCGCTCCCAGGAATATTATGTAAGGGGGGTTGAAGCTGCGGAGTGGGTTTCATCTTTTGCGGTCACACCTCCTGAAGCGGGGTGGGGGATACCCTATCACAATATTTCAGCATGGGGCCTAGACCCGTTCTGGTATGACAACGCTACCATAATGGGAGGCAATCCCGGGATTCCTGCCGGAGAGAGACAAAAAGCGGCCTTCCTGATTGGAGGACACGATGCAGGCGGGGCGGCACAGGCCCTCCTACGTTCCTATTTGTTTACAAAAGACCCCGCACACCTCGCAAGATTCACCCTTTATCTGGACTATTTCAGAAGGGCGCAGCTACCCAGCCCTTATGTTTCCGTCAAGGCAGTTTCAAACGTTACAGTGGGGAATTCGACCTTCCTAATTGACAACAGCGGCTACTTCGCGGAGCAGACCAACGTGTTAGCAGGTAAAGACGGCATCTACGGGACCAAAGATGACGAAGTAGTTCTGGTTTCATCATTCCCTTCACCTGAGCATAGCAATCCAATAGCAAAAGCAACCATTCTGTATTATGACATTACTGGCGACAAAAGCGTCCTCCCCCTTCTGACAAGGTATGCAGAATGGCTTCTGCGTATACAGGTCAAGAGTGGCAATTATTCAGGCGCTTTTCCTGTAACTCCCCAATCATACATACAGAGGAGATGGCTCCCGCGAATGTTCGAAACTACAGAATCAGCAGTTGTCCTCCTTGACATGTATAGAATCACCAAAAATTCAACCTACCTGCGAGCGGCTGAAAACACTGCCAAACTCATGCTGAATTTACAGTACAATCCGACCAAGACAAATGACGCGAATCTAGATGGTTCGTTGCCTTATGTCTGGGCTGGGACTCGGTTCAACCCAGACCCTCTGACAAACCATGCAGGAAATTCGCTCTCCGCTTGGATACTCACCTACCAGCTCACAAGAAACTCAACATACTTGTACGGTCAAGGTGGTACCAGGGAGAAGCCCACGGGAGGAGCTATGAGATATGCAGAATGGCTGCTTTCTTGGCAGACAACTCCGTCACCATTGGCATGGGGCGACCACTCCTACAATAATGACACGAATGCCATTGGAGGTTTCTATTACGCCTACAATGCAACTGGTCATAACAGAGAGGGCTTTGCAAAGGCTCAGGCTTTATGGAGTGCTGCAGGCGCCATAGGTCCTCTTTTACATCTCAGCGAAATCACTGGTTCCAGCAAGTACAGGGAATCTGCAGACCTAGCTGGGGAATGGCTGGCAAGGATGAAGTACGATGATACAGAGCAGAAACAGGTTCAAGGTCTGACAATATTCAAAGCGTACAGGGGGAGCTGGTGGGGCCTTTACCCCCAGGCATACATGCCAGATCCAAAGGAGATTCAAATACTCAAAGATTATGTGCAGAAAGGCTCTGTAAATATCACCGCAATATCAAAACCTGATGCGAGCAAGACCTGGTTCGAGCGCACCTTCGATACCGATTTCAACGTTGAGCTATTCAAGATGGCAAGCAAAGGCGTAAAGTACATGAAAATGCTATGGTCTTGGTGGCCAGACCTTGGATTTGAGCCTAGATATGGGGCTGACGCTGCGAGGGGTTACTTTGACATGGCAAATTACCTGCGCGCCAACGACCTGATACGAGCGTCTGCAGAAGAACATGGTTTGATCAAAAACATGATGGCACAGGCACCAAGATTCGGTTCAGAGATTAGCGAAGCAACAGCAATACTCGCTAACGCTGATTCATACTATAACCAGGGTGCAGAACACTTCCAGCAGGGACGCTGGGAACTTTCTGTTCAAAATACGGTTTCAGCAAAGGAATTTGCAAGAGAAGGCGTGAAGGCTCTCAACGATGCAGGCCGAAATTCAATAGAGCGGGTTTCAACTGAAGCCAACATCTTAAACGGATTTGCATGGTTCAGTCCCCAAGCAAGGAGTTTCTATTCTAGTGCATTAACAAACATTCAAGATGGGCGGAGTGCCATTAACCAAGGAAGCGCTCTAAACGCTTTGGAAAGTGCATCAGCAGCATCAAAACTGCTTTCAAGTGCACTCCAAGTGGATGCCCAGGAAAGGCTCGACCTATCGGCAAGAACTCGAAACGAATTGAACGAAACTAGATTGCAGCTAGTAAGCACGAGAAACCAGCTAGCTGATGTAAGCTCGGAGCTTAACACAGCAAGAAATCAGATCCAAGAAGCAAACGCAGCTATGCAGAATACCAGAGAAGCACTTGCAAGCACTAACAAGAACCTCGAAACCACTAGAGTTGTGCTTGTTGCTGCACGTGTGGATACAAACAGTACTAAAGCCTCCCTAGAGCAGACGATAGGTACTCTAAAGCTCGAACAAGAAAAAACAACATTAATGATTCAGGAGCTAAACTCGACAAAGAGCGTACTCCAGCAGAGCAACAGGGACATAAACAATGTCTTGCAGCTTCTGCAGCAGACTCAGCTCGGCGTGATTGCAAGTTTCCTGCTCATGATCCCATTAACACTGGCCATTCGGAGGAGGCGTTAGATCTCCCTTACAACGGCCAGTCCATCTTCAAAGCTCCTTGGAGAAGTAACAAGGATGCCAGTACAATTTTCCATAATACCTGAAACAAACTTCGCTGGGTTCTTTACATGCAGCGAAACGTCAAAGTCGAACATAGTTGCCGAGGGTGCGTTAGCCTCCGTAGGGACAAGAACGGTGCCTATGACCTCCGACACCTCCCCGCAACATAAAAAGAAATTCCCTTCATCTCGTTAGGAGTTCTGATAATTTGGGTCACCAAGACGTCCGCTCCCGCAGCGATCTTTCTGTCAATATCTTTCTTGTTCAGAATTGCAGGAGTTGCTAGGTAGAACTTTATGTGCTCATTCTTGAAACCTATCTCCCTTAACTTGCTAACGACCTTGGAAGGAGCTTCTGGGGTCAAAGAGCCACAAAAGCGCTAAGGGTCTCCCTTTACAAACAATGTTCCGTTAAAGCCAGAGATCATTGCCTGAAAGACCATCTGTATTATCGCGTTTACAGAGTGGTCGCATGTCCTAAGGGTGTACATGACGCTGTTCTTCTTGCCTTCCCTAGATCTGTTGCTTACAAGATCGTCGGCAACGTAAATTGCTGGAACCCTCGGGAAACCAAGAACAGAATCCGTAATTTGAATACCATCATTTTCTCTCTCAAGAAGATCTACCCTATGGCGAAGAACTTCAAGCCGCTTCTCAACATCACCCTTGCTCAGAGGACTGTCCCCAAGTAAATGCGGAGGGTTGAGTTCGTAGATTATTCTATGTTCCATATCCCGAAACTTAGCAGAATGACCGTATTTATCATTAGCCAGATAAGCGAACAAATATACTCCCCATTTTGAGAGGTAGTGGGAATTGGAAACTCTAATCCTGAACAGGTCCGACGTAAAGGCCCTTGTCACACTAGACGAGATAGTTACCGCAGTGAAGGATGCCTTTATACAGAAGAGCGAGGGTAAGGTTCAGATGCCTGCTAAGAACTTCCTGTTCTTCAAAAACTATCAGGGTGATTTGAGGAGCATGCCTTCATATCTTGAAGGTTCTGACGTCGCTGCAGTAAAGATCGTCAACTCGCATCCAGAAAACAGGTTAAAGGGACTCCCAACGGTTATGGGAGTCACAGTGTTGGTGTCGCCTGAGACTGGAGCTCCTTTATGCATTATGGATGCGACGCTTTTGACTGCTTTAAGGACAGGGGCTACTAGCTCAATAGCGACGGACCTTCTAGCCAAAAAAGAAGCCCATGTATTCGGAATGGTTGGTGCTGGGGCTCAGGCTCAGGCCCAGCTCGAAGCCATAGTAAAGGTGAGAGACGTCAAGTACATGAAGGTCTTTGACAGGGTCATAAGCAGGGCGAAGGAGTTTACGTCGCAGATGAGTCAGATTTTCGGCTCGATACACATAGAAGTAGCCATAACAGTTGCCGAAGCGGTAAAAGGTAGTGACATTGTAACGACTGTAACTCCGACTAAATCTCCAATCGTTATGGATACATGGGTGGAGGAAGGGGTTCACATCAATGCTGTTGGTGCGGACGCTCCTGGCAAACAAGAGCTCGACCCGAAGATACTGAAGAGGGCCAAAGTAGTAGTCGATGATCTTGAGCAGGCTTCCCACGGAGGGGAGATTAACGTTCCAATAAGAAACGGGACGATGAAGGTTGAAGATGTATATGCAGAGATTGGGGATTTGATTGCGGGTAAGAAACCGGCAAGAACCTCTGACAAAGAAATTACTATATTCGATTCTACAGGCCTCGCCATTCAGGATGCCGCGGCTGCTTCAGCGGTATACAAGAAGGCTCTGCAGAGGAAAGTCGGTCTATTGCTAGACTTCCTTGACTGACGCGTCCCCCGTAAAATTGACGACGTGTATCTTGCTCAAAGCCAGAGTGCTAGATTGGCATAGCACTCTACTGTGGTGATGGACTAGGACACTTCCAGTACGTGCCTGTGCAAAATTACCTTCCCCATATATGCAACGGCTACGCACGAAGTGAACAGTATATTATTTAGGCGAAAATCATGGCATTGATGCGCTGCATAAACCCTGCAACTGAAGAAGAAATCTTTCATTACAGTGCTGCTTCCAGAGATGATGTAAGAGGGGCAGTAGCAAGGGCAAGGAGGGCATTTCAGGAGTGGAAAGAACATTCGACATGGGAAAGATCCGATTTCCTCTCTGAAGCTGCAAGTATCATCAGAAGCAGAAAGGAAGAATTTGCAAAGATCATCACGCAAGAGATGGGCAAACCAGTCAAAGAATCCATTGCAGAGGTAGAAAAATGCGCTGGAGGCCTGAATTACTACGCTGAAAACGGGCCGAAATTCCTTGAAGATGAGCTGATTCAAACCGACGCCGCTGAGAGCTACGTTGCGTTTGAGCCTCTGGGAATCATAGCATCGATAATGCCATGGAACTTTCCAATGTGGCAACCTCTCCGTTTCGCAGTCCCGAGCTTGATGGCTGGCAATACTGTAATCTTGAAGCCTTCAAGATTTGTCCCTAGATCAGGGATGATGCTCCAGGAAGTTTTTGATGATGCAAATCTCCCTGAAGGATGTTTTCAAACTGTTGCGGGCGATTCTTCCACGGGCGAGGCTCTGCTGGACGCAGATGTTGACGGCTATTCCTTCACTGGCAGCGTTGATGTTGGAATTGAGGTTGGCCGGAAAGCCGCATCAAGGTTGAAAAAGTGTGTTCTTGAACTCGGAGGTAGCGACCCGTTTATCGTCCTTACAGATGCAGATGTCAAAAAAGCGGCCGAAAATGCCGTTGCAGGAAGGTTTGTCAACTGCGGTCAGAGCTGCATAGCATCGAAACGCTTCATAGTAGTTAAGGAGGTGTTCGATGAATTTGTGGAAAAGTTTGTTTCTAATACAAAAAGACTGAAGATTGGAGATCCTCTCAACAGAAACACCGACATCGGGCCTCTTGTTTCTAAAGAAGCTCTGCAGAAGATCGAATCTCAAGTGGAGAAAGCTAGGAAGGACGGGGCAAGAATACTATGCGGAGGAGGAAGACATGGAAGCAGGGGATACTTCTACGAGCCTACGATTATTGTCTATGTGAAAGAAAAGATGCAGATAGTTAACGGAGAAGTATTCGGCCCCGTCGCGCCGATAATCTCTGCAAAGAATGAGAAGGACGCAATACGCATAGCAAATTCGACAAAGTTCGGCCTTGGAGCAAGTCTATGGACAAGGGATGGTGAAAAAGCCAAGAAAATAGTACAGCAAATAGAGGCTGGACTCGTAACCGTCAACAACATTGTAGTTTCTGACCCCAGAGTGCCTTTCGGAGGGATAAAACAGAGCGGGATCGGCAGAGAATTATCAAGATATGGTATGCTGGAGTTCGTCAACATGAAGTCTGTCAGAATACACGAATAGGCAAACAAGAATTATTCAACATTACCCTTCTTCAGCCTTTCAACGGCTAACTTGCAGTATTTTCTATCAATTTCAACACCAACTCCTCTTCTTGCAGTCTGCTGGCAGACTAGTAGTGTAGTTCCGCTCCCGAGAAAGGGGTCGCATATAGTATCCCCGACAAAGCTAAACAGTTTGATGCACCTTTTTGGAAGTTCTACGGGGAATGGCGCTGGATGCCCTACCTTCTTCCTGCGTTCTCCGTTAAAAGTCCATACACCATTAGTCCACTGTATGAACTCTTCCCGCGTGATATCTGATCTCCCCTTTATGATCTTCGGCCATCTCTCTTTATACATCACTAGAATCGCTTCAACAGGCGCTATTACATAGGGTGCAGAAGCACTGAGCCAAGAGCCCCAAGCCGTACGTCTTGAAATGTTCTGCTCATTCCATATTATCGTAGTATGGTATTGCCAGCCAATTTTTTTAGCTATGGTAGTTATGTCAGCATAGACGCTTTTCTGCCCTCCTTTGTTTTTGTCAAGGGGAATGTTCAAGCATAGCCTTCCATCTGATTTTGCAAGCCTATAGCATCTTGCTAACCACTTGCGGGTAAATGTCAGATAGTCATCGTAAGAGATTGCATCATTGTAATTGGCGTATTTTATGTCCACACCGTAAGGAGGCGATGTAACTATCAGGTCTATGCTTGCATCTTCGATTTCTTTAACGGTAAGAACATCACCATTGTAGATTTTGATAGAGCCAGTTTCGAAGTACGGTTTCATCCTTACTTTTGCAAAAGGCTTTAGGCTTAATAAATAGCCCTTCGAAATAAAGTCGGAGTGACCAGCA
>CAZXXP010000107.1:0-6985 GCA_964644785.1 uncultured Nitrosopumilales archaeon
TGAAAATAGTACCCAATTAGAAACGCTTTTTCCACGCTTGCATCGATGCTAATCACAAGTAAAGATGGTGTATGCACCAGCCCTGGAATTCTTCTCTAGGCCATCTCTGAGTGTTTGCACTTGCACTATTCTGCTAGCACAAATAGCAGTCGGTTTGAATAGAAAGTGTAGGTCAGTGGGGTGCAAAGTGCTCGACCAAAGTGCCTGGGCATTTTTTAGGGTTCTGTAAAGTTGCTTGGACACGACGAGTAATTCCCGGGCGTTAAGGTCCAGTTGAATTAACAGAACCACACTTAGCAAACAAGATTTGTGGTGCAAATCCTCAGGGTCTAGCTTAGGGTAGACAAGTGCGGATCCACAGGTTCGTTTTCGCAACAGGTTAACATGTTATGCGCAGGACAAGTCGCTTATGGATGAGTCATAGACAGCTCCTCAAGCATTTATTACTGCCCATACAAGAATGCCATGTTTGAAACGACGAAGACTAGTGATTGCAGTCGTGGTTCTGGCGGCCGCAGTCGCCGTCTCAGCACTGTGGCTCTCATTAGCGCCCTACGTGATAATACAGAACTACAGTTTCACTCCAAAAGAACTCACTA
Source organism: uncultured Nitrosopumilales archaeon (assembly GCA_964644785.1). GTDB lineage: Archaea > Thermoproteota > Nitrososphaeria > Nitrososphaerales > UBA57 > VHBL01. The sequence goes on from CAZXXP010000107.1 coordinate 600, forward strand.
TCAGGGCTGGGACTACCGTAACATGGATCAACATCGACCTCTATGTCCACACGGTAAGGGCGGGAACCCCAGACAAGATCAGTGATGAATTCAACTCTGGAGATATGGGGATCATGGGGGTCTATAGGCACACCTTCACAAAGCCCGGTGTCTACGAATACTATTGTCAGCCTCACCCGTACATGCTGGGCAGGATAGTCGTCGAAGGCTAGCCGTGCAATATTTAACTACCGTCCGAAGACGGTTGTCAACGATGGAAACCAGCAGAGCTGAACTCTCCAGTGTCATAGACTCTGCAAAGAATGTGCACTACGTAGAAGCTAGGTTTCACAAGAGAATATCCAGCGAGATTAGGATTGCTGGAGGCGAACTCGAAGAGGCCAGAACCTCTAGAATTGCTGGGGTTGGAGTCAGAGTCCTCATAGACGGCGCATGGGGTTTCAGCAGCACGAGCGACATTTCTCTCAAGTCAATGCGTGAGGCCTTGTCAAATGCTATTGCAATAGCGAAGGTTTCTGCGAAGGGTAGGAAAAAGAAGGTTGAGAAGCTTGGCAGGGCAAAGTTTGCGGTGGGTAGGTTTGCAGTCAAGGTAACCGACCCCTTAGACAAGCATTCAATAGAAGAAAAGGTCAAGCTCGTTAGAGACACCGAAAAGCTGGCAAGAAGTTTCTCTCCAAAAATAAAGTCTGCAGTCTGCTCGTTCAGAGAGATGGCCGACCAAAAAATCATCGTCAACAGTGATGGGGCGTCATGTGAGATCTTGGACACAAAGCCAGAGTTCCGCATCAGTGCAATAGCATCCTCTTCAGGAGAGGTCATCGGAGCAACAGAGTCTATTGGCGTCACAGGAGGATGGAAGGAATTATTCTCCAGAAGCTCCCCTGAAAAAATGGCAAAGAAAGCTTCCGACATTGCTTTGAAACTTTTGACTGCAAAGAAGCCCAAGGGCGAAAGGGCCACGGTTGTGCTCGATCCTGGGATGGTTGGGCTGATTTCACATGAGGCTATTGGACACACAGTCGAAGCAGACTTTGTGCTGTCTGGCTCAATCGTATCGGGAAAGATGGGCAAGAAAGTTGCAAGTGAACTGGTTACCCTTGTGGACAGTGGCCTATCAGAGGGAGCTGCGGGAACTACGCTTGTAGATGATGAAGGGGTTCTTGGACAGAGAACGGTATTGATTGAGAATGGTATTTTGAAGTCCTATCTCCACAACAGGGAAACAGCGGCGATTTACAACGTAGAGTCTACAGCTAGTGCAAGGGCCTTTGAATACACCGATGAGCCAATAATCAGGATGAGAAACACCTACATCGAGCCTGGCGATAACGACGATGAAGAGATAATCAAGGAGGTCAAGCACGGCTATCTCTTGAAGGGTGCAAGGAATGGACAGGCCGATGCGAATGGTGAGTTCATGTTCGGGGCTCAGGAAGCCTACAGGATAGAGAAGGGTGAAGTCGGGGACATTTTAAGAGGGGTAACGATGAGCGGCAACGCGTTTGACGCTCTAAAATCGGTGGATGCGATAGGCAAGGACTTTAGGTTTGATATTGGCTCTGGATATTGCGGAAAGTGGCAGCCAGCGAAAGTCGATGGAGGAGGGGCTCACCTTCGATGCACCGCGATTGTGGGAGGAGAGTAAATGAATCTCCTTGATGTGTGCAAACTTGCAGAAAAGAGTGCTATCCGGGCTGGTGCTGACGATGTTGAAGCTTATGCAAGCACGGAGAGGGAGGTTGAAGTCTTCATGGAGAGAAATGACATCAAGCTGGGCAAGGCCCACACAAAGAGCATCCTCGGTATCAGGGTGTTCAAGAAAAAGGCTGCAGGTTTTGCTGCAACTAACTACCTTTCTATAGAGTCGATCGAGGAAACTGCAGTCAATGGTGTAAAGATGGCTAGAGCGGCTCCAAGAGACAAATTCAATGCTCTTGCTGAAAAATCGAAGCCAAAACTCCTGCAAGGGATTTACGACAAGGAAGCTGAAGGTTTTACAGCAAAGCAAGCTCTGGAAAAGGCCCTCCTCTTGTTGAACACTGCCAAAAACTACGACAGGCGCGTTACAGTAGACAGTGGTGCCTTCAACACCACAGTTTCTCACAATGTAATAACAAATTCAAATGGAATAGAAGCTTCTGAGAAGGCGAGCGTGTTCTCTTGGGCTATCATGGGCATGGCTGTCGATGGGAACGATATTTCAAATTTCGACTATCAGACAGGAGGCACTCATAATGTCAAGGGTATCAATGTGGAGAATGCGGCCGAAGAGTTCGCAAAAAATGTCGTGGGCTCTCTTGGAGCAAAGCGTGTAGAGAGTTTCAAGGGTTACGTCATTCTCAGCCCCGCCGCCGTGGCAGAACTGATAGTTTCACCTATTGTAGGTTCGGCAAACGCAAATTCCGTGCAGAAGGGTATGAGTAAGTTCGCCTCCAAATTGGGCAAGAAAGTCGCAAACGAAAGTCTAACAATGATAGACGATGGAACATTCACAGAAGGACTGGCTGCGTCTTCGTTTGACAGAGAAGGAGTGCCTCACAAGCCACTGAAGATTATTGAAGATGGAGTGTTAAAGTCATTTATGTACAACACTTACACGGCGGCAAAAGACCGAGTAAAGAGCACCGGACATGCAGCGGGAGGCGGTAGGGGTTCTCCAGCAGTCGGACCTACAAATATCATAGTGCAGCAGGGCAGGGAAAAACTGGATTCGATCATAAAGGACATCAAAAGAGGAGTGCTTGTGACAAGGTTCTCTGGTAATGTCAGTGGCGTCAGCGGAGATTTTTCAGGCGTGGTAAAGGGAGGGTTTCTGATAGAGGATGGAGAGAGAAAACACGCTGTAAAAGAAACCCTGATAGCCGGGAATATTTACAACAATCTAAATGATATTCATGCGATCTCAAAAGAGAGGAAGATGATGGGTGCTCTGCTACTGCCTTATCTGTGCATGCAGAACGTTTCGATAACTGCAGGGTAGCTAAAAATATCCCCAATTTGGATGCAAGATACCGAAAGCATGCAGGAAGCTACGACGGGCGAGCTGACCACAAACGCCGCGTGGGATGACGATCTAACTCTGTATGCCGGGAATAAGTTTAAACTCTTCACGCATTAACGAAGAGATGGCTATGGCATTAGCCTTGGCTTAGACTGCCAGAACCGCTCCTCGAAGGTGCTGATAATGCCTACATCAGAACCGTAGTGAATAGCAAATGAAGACGATAGAACTGGTATTTTTGGCGGTAGGAGCGCTTATGGGAGTGTTTCTCAGGTATAGAGTTACCCAGAGCGGTCTGATCCTTGGAATACTGCCCGTCAACGTGTTGTTTGTGAACATAATCGGAAGTTTTATTCTTGGGGTATTTTCTTCATTGTCTGTAACGCTCAACCTTGATACAAAGTATTCGTTGTTGATCGCTGTGGGCTTCTGTGGCTCCCTTACCACCATGTCCTCATTTGCCCTCGAAACTTACAACATGCTAGATCTTGGAGAAAACCTGAAAGCCATGATGAATGTAGTGGCCAATGTAGGTTTGTCTCTAGGTGCTGTTATTGCAGGGAGGCTGCTTGCCAGTGCCATGATTGGAGCGTGATCGGGATTGAGAATGAAGGTATGGTGCCTAACAATTAAGATAAGAAAAAACGACCGGGTAGATGGCAAAAGACTTCAGCATGTTTTGCTCTACCTGTTAATGAAATCTGGAATTTCAGGGGCGACTGTTTGGAATAGTGTGGATGGTTTCGGCAAGCGTGGAAGGTCAAAAATCAGCATAGAGGGTATTTCCGTCAATATGCCTGTAATGATAGATGTTGTGGACGAAAAACAAAAGCTCGAACCCTTGTTGCATGAGATCAAGAAGCTGGTAAACGATAACGGGTTAGTGACGCTCCACGAGGTTGAGGTATTATAGCATAATTGCGATTCTTAGCAACATCTTTCTTTCAATTCAATCCATCATCGTTGATTTTTGGACGGGGCGGTTTTTTAGTAACTAAGTCTCTATGTCGAGCTCTTGCAGGTTTGACATGGGGCCTGTTTTGTTAGTAACTCTGTAAGAGGTTTCTTTGTACTGCTTGTTGATACACTTTCCACCAACAGGGTAGTATAAGCGTCGGGGCCACCTATCGTTTTAACTAGGGCCTAAAGGGGGTATAAAAAGCGGATAAACGCAGCTCTTGGAAAGTTACCAGAACCGAATTTAGATACGATTCCCATAGTCGTTAATTTTTGAGGTTGTATTTTTTAGTAATAATAGCTGTATAGACCCACAACTCCCTGTGTGGAGTGTGAATAAATGTAGGGCACAGACAGTATACCCCCTATACGGGAGGAGTCATATGGGAGCGGGCTCAACATTTATCGGACCCCTTCCTTTTCTATCGTGCATAGACTGTTCGATTGTCTTAGGAACCTAGTAATGGCTATCTCTGCAATGATTTTACTGTAGCCCAGAATCCTACCCAAGTTCCATACTATCGACATGAGCGAGTACATCGCTTTATGATCGTCGATCTTAGCAACCAGCTCCAAAAGCATCTTCTGATCGGTATCTGTCTGCTCTACACTATTCAAAGTTTCATTAGCGAGTTTTATGTCCCTGCTCAAGAACGCCTTCATCGTCTTCCCGAATATGCTCTGTACAAGTGAAGAAAACTTCTGCATAACTTGCAACGTACCGGCATCCATCTTGAACCCAACTTCGGAGAGAACGATAGTTTCCTTTGCGATCCCAACAGTAACATCAGCAATCTCTTCAAGAGCCTTTGCTGCAACTCTGCTGCCTGCAGCGTGCAATGGAGATTCTATTCCTATTTCAGCTGCAATATCCCTCTCTTGCAGTGCGAGAAGGAGTTGCCTTACTGCCAAGAAGTATATTTGATCAACTTCATTCTCCATCTGGAGAGCTTCCTTCGCAAGCTCTATCCTCCCGCCAAGCAGGGCATTCATAGAGGCGTTGTGCATTGCTGTAACCATAACATGCAGTTTCCTCATTAATTCTTCAACTGGTATTCTTCTAGGATCCACAAAGCAGCGAACCGTAACCCTTCTAAGAGTAGTTTCAAGGATTTCCAGTCCAGGTAGCCTCTTTGTCATAATTCGTATATCTTCCAACTGAGAAGAAAGTAATTCCTTGTTCGATGTTACTCTTATCGTGTCGTATCCCAGAAGGTAGCATCCTGCTACAATTCTTTTGAGTATTTCTGGTTCATGGCACAGATCAGCGTTTATGTTAACCTTCGTTTCAAATCTCTGCTGTTCTGCTGCAGGAAAAATCTTCAGATAACCCTCGACATCTTCACTGACCATTACAAGGTCTCCAGACTTTATGCCCTTGCTCCTGCTCCAGGTGCTAGGTAATGAAACTGATAAGCTGGAATAACCGGCTTTCTGTACCTTTCTTGCTTCCTTCATTACAGAAATATATGCTAATACATACATAAATATTTTATATGTATAAACTCCAATTTTATCGCCGTTTGAGCGAAACAAAGATGTTCATTTTGGCATGTTTTCAACAGGTAGTTCTACAGCGCTTTGACACACTATCCAAATTGAGTCTGTACCTCGATATTATCGAGATGTTGGATTTAGGATGCTGGCTTACAATATGCGCCGAGCAATCAACACCCTAGGGGTCATAAGGCTGGTAAGCTCTATTAGAATCATAATGTAAGACAGAATTATATGTCTTCACCCATCTAGCTAAATCCGATTCTCACAGTCTGAAATGAAAACGGGCCTGGTGAGTTTTGAATACAAACAGGTTCAAGTCCAATTCTAGTCGTGCGAACCATTAATCTGTGTCATTTAATGGGTAATGCGCCACTTGCTTTCGTCCAAATTGCATCTCTAGGTCGATAGAAATTGTTCCGTACGAAGCCACTACTGAGGAATACGCTTTGAATTACTTATTTGGCTTGAGGCCCCAGCTTTCTGGCGTATCTCTGCTAGATACCTTTCACCTATGAAAGGCGGCAACTGCCCGCTCAGAAGATCTTCGTAGATGCGGCTTGATTCCAGCCGAATGAAACGTATGAAAGCAGGCCAAGTTATTACGGATACCGCTTCAAACCCGGAGCCTTCTTTCATGGCAACCAGAACCCTCCCCTTGCTGCAATATTTGGCCGCAGCCTCTACCACTCTGATCTGTCCTACGTGTGTAGCTCTCGCCAGGAAGCCCCGTTCTAATGCAATCTCAGCCCTTGTCAGGGCTACTACATACATGGCACCTATCAACCCAGAATGAATACTCCAATACTTATTACCGCGAATAGCCGCAACCAAATCCTCGATATCCTTTATGCGACAGCTCGGGTACACCTTTGCAAAATGCTGAACGAGCCGCTCCATGAGGATTCCTATGTCTTTTCTTCCCTAAGAA
>CAZXXP010000108.1:0-6828 GCA_964644785.1 uncultured Nitrosopumilales archaeon
CCAAGCGTACTTGAAAGTATCACCTGCCCCTGTCTTCTCGGATTCCTTTGCATACTCGTCAATAGTCCTTTGGTCGATGACACCAAGGTCGAACAGGAAGTGACCCATGGTAGTCGACTTTCCTTGGTCTACGTGACCGGTTACTATGAGATTCAGGTGAGGTTTGTCTGCCATTTCCTAACACACTTTTGTTATTGAATTATAACCAGGTCATTATTTAAGCCTTAAAGATCGCAGCCATGATTTTTTTTTTGGATTCTTGTAGCTATAGTTTGACCCGTAAATCATAGAAATTAACTTCCAAAACCTTTTATATTCTCCTTGACTCCTCACAATGATATTCTTTGGAATGGGACCTAGCTTTTGTGGTCGGTGAAAGCATCCTAAATCTGGTGGGTGCACTCATTGGCTTTTCCGTGGCAAGGATAGCGAGGCAGGGATACAGGGAAACTGGCAGTCCAACTCTTCTGAGGCTTATGGTTGCATTTGCCTTTTTGGGCTCCGGCCTGTGCGTTACCGGTCTAAGCACCCTTGTAGATTTATCAGCTCTTCATTCAGTTGCGTACCTTGCAGTCGCGTTATCCATCTTGCTCGGAGTTGCAACATTCATGGAAACTGCTGGGTACTTCTTCTTGGCATTCTCCTATGGCATAAATGCGCGCTCTATGGTTAAAGGAGTGGTGCTTACGCCGCTGATAGCAACTCCAATTTCGGCAGCTTCTACACTTTTGAAGTCATTTTCATTAGTCTTCCTACTTTACGGCTTCGTTGAAACGCTGATGTCATACTTTGTATACAAGAAGAAGCAGACTCTGATAATAGGCGGCGCATTGGCACTAATAGCGCTGGGAGAGCTTGTCAGATGGGTCAGCATATTCACACAGGGAGTTTCTCTATTGTTGCTGGTTTCTGTAGGGTTCAAGGTTGCAGGGCTCTTCATGCTTTACGCGCCAGTCATGGAGTTCTCATCTTTCAAGGGGTTAGGAGAATATGGGAAGTTATAGGACTCAGGTAAGGATCATTGCCGATGTTCTGCGGACGGCGAAGGATTACAGTGACGATGGAGTAGGTATAACAGTACTTCTCAGGAAGGCCAATCTCTCTTATTCAAGACTGGTGAAGATAGTCTCTACTCTGGTTACTTCTGGCCTGATGGAAGAAGTCGTAATGGAGAAGACTTCTCGATACAAGATCAGCAACAAGGGAGTTGAATTCCTGCAGGCTTATGGCCGTTTCGAGGAGTTCGCAAAGTCGTTCGGTCTAGGTCTCTAGTACTCGTCCTTCTGCAATGAGCGGAACATAGCGTACATCTTCTTGTAAGAATCCCTGAATGCCTTATCCTTCTCGATCGAACCTTTTATCGATTTGTACCTTGCAGATAACATGTCTTGTTTCCCTCCAACCACGAGGCTCTGCCACTCCTTCGCGTTCTTTATCATTTCATTTAGAACGTCTTTGAAATGAGGGTTTTGAACCTGGAGTGATGCTAACTGGCTCGGTTCGTCGTGCATCACTCCCATTGCCAGAGCCAACTGTATTCCGAAAGTCGTTCCCGAAAACTTGGAGAGATTAGATGTATCTTCACCTATGGCCTTGAGGAAGAGGGCGTTCATGAAGTGAGTTAGGGAAAGAACCTTGGCCATAGCCATGTCATGCTCTTCTGCTCCGACAACTAGAACCTCAGATTTAGGGAACAGTTTTTTGAATGCTGATTTCTCCTTGGCTGAATCCAATACGGGTATCATGGCATAGCGGTTGACGGCATTGATGTTAGCTCCGAGGCCAAAGAGAGGATGCACGGAGACTGTGTTTGAGTTCTTTACTCTCTTTAACGCTGCGATGACGCCCTCCTTTATTGAAGCGATCTCAATCAGAGTAGTGCCCTTGCTTAGCTTCGGAGCTATACGCTCGATGTACTTAGGCATCGCATAGATGGGTACTGAGACTAATATCACGTCTGAATTCTTGCAGCAGGCTTGAAGCGATAAGAATGTTCTTGCACCTATACCCTGAGATACATGCTTGGCCTTCTTGCTGTCCCGTCCGAATATGCCAACATCGTGTTTGTTAGCTATGAAATAGCGGGCGAACCACCTACCCATTCTGCCCGTTCCGCCAATTACGGCAACTCTCATTGCAGCAGTTCCCCGATTCTCCTGATTGCTTCGGAGAGCATGTTAGCAGGCTGGTTAAGAGAGATTCTGAAAAAGTTTGGATAGTCGCCGAATCCCGTACCTGGGGTTACTGCCACACCCTTCTCAAGAAGATCCTTGGCAAATTTGTTCCCGTTAAACTTTACCTCCCGGCCTTTGGGAAAATGTACAACCCGCCGTCTGGCTTCTGGAAATCTAAAGGTAATTTACTGAGAAGTCTTGCTGCGACCTCGAACCTCTTCTTCATCTCTGCAACGTTCCTCTTTACGTAACTTTCGTCATCAAAAGCCTTCATCGCGCCGACCTGAATAAAATGAGGCAGGCTAAGAATTGCTATCTCCTGAATCTTGGCCATCCTTGCAAGGACTTTTTCGTTACCCATGGCATAGCCCAACCTGAATCCCGTCATAGCATAAGTCTTTGAAAATGAAGAAACTACTACGGAGTTGGGATATTCGAACTCGATAAGGCTCTTGTTGGGCGCGAAACAGTAATCTGCATAGACTTCATCGCTGAGAATAGTGATATTCTTCTTCTGTGCAATCTCAACAATCTTTCCAAGAGTTTTCGGGTTCAGTACCTTGCCAGTAGGGTTGTTGGGGTAGCTCAGAACGAGCATCTGCGTCGCATCGGTAATGGAGTTCTCTAAGTCTTCAAGAGACGGCTCCCATGACTTCTCAAGGGTAGTGTTTATCGTGCGAACCCTTGCCCCGAGAAATTCTGCGGTATCCTTGTATGCAGGCCAGTTCGGGGCTATGTTGATAACCTCGTTCCCAGGTGAAAGCACCGCGTTCATTGCCGCAAAAATGCCAAACCTTGCCCCTACGGTGCAGATTACATCTCCCTCAGAAAATTTGACATGGTATTTTTTGCTTACATGCGATGCGATCTTGGCTCTAAGTTCGGGTATGCCCGACGGTATTGTGTAGCGGGTAAACCCATGGTACATCGCGTCTTTTGTCGCTTCTAGGACTTTTCGAGGAGGGGAAAAGTCAGGTTCTCCGACTTCAAGGTGTATGACTTTCTTCCCTTGTTTTTCGAGCTCCTTTGCTCTAGCAAACATCTCGGCTGCTGAAATTGCTTCGCCCTTTGAGCTGCTCGCCTCCCTTTCAATAGTTTCTTTGAAGAGAAGTGTCAGAATTCTTGCGCCGAGTTTTTCGTCTATGCCCTTGCTGGCGCAATATCGCATTACCGCATCCCTCAGTTCTTGGGAGGCCCAGAGACCGCTTAACCGTGCCTATTTCTTCCCCAATCCTCATCCTCTTGGCTAAGAGGTCGAATATCTCCAGCGTTGTCCTGCGGATTTCCTTCCTCAGCCTCCTAAGGTCTGCGTCGTCTCTCATGCGCTCAGAGCTTCCCTATTACTGAAGGAATGAGCCCTGCACGGATTGCGTGGTCTGCAAGGACGAGTGCTACCACTGCTCCGACAATAGGAACTGCGCGAGGCAGAACGCAGGGATCGTGCCTGCCAGACACTATGAGTTCTTCTTCGTTCATCGTTTCAAGATTCACGGATTTCTGCGTCTTGGGTATTGACGATGGAGGTTTGAACGCAATTCTGCTAAGGATTGGCATTCCGAATGATAACCCTCCAAGTATTCCTCCCGCATTGTTTGTGTTGGAAACTATCTTACCTCCGACTACAGTGTATTGGTCGTTGTTCTGCGAACCTCTTAACCGTGAAGCTTTGAACCCCGAGCCGAACTCCACCCCTTTTACAGCTGGTATTGAGAATAGAGCTCTTGCCAAATCTGAATCAAGGGAGCCGAAGACAGGCTCTCCAAGACCTACAGGTACATTTTTTGCTATACATTCAATAATGCCTCCTACACTGTCCCCTTTTTTCTTCTCTTCAAGTATAAGCTCCTTCATCTTTTCTGCCATTACAGAGTCGGGACACCTTACTTCGTTAGAATACCGCGTGCTCTTGGCATCTTCAAAAATAACGGGTTTTGCCTTTATGCCGCCAATTTCCGTTACATAGGCTACAATATCTGTCCCGAATACGTTTGCAAGAAGCTTCTTTGCTATCGCTCCACCCATTACGAACGCTGCAGTAAGCCTAGCAGAAAAATGCCCCCCGCCCCTTGCGTCATTGAAGCCTCCATACTTGAACCATGCAGGCATGTCTGCATGTCCAGGCCTTGGCGTTTTCATCAATCTGTCGTAAGGCTTCGAGTCAATGTCCTTATTCCAGATTAACATGCCAATCGGAGAACCCGCAGTCCTACCATTGAATATTCCTGAAAGGATCTCTACTTGATCCTCTTCCTTTCGAGGGGACGACAGCGAGGAGGTGCCTGGCTTCCTCAAATCTAGTTCTTTCTGTATTTCTTCCCGTTCAATGGGGAGGCCTGCAGGACAGCCGACTACCACAGCCCCTATAGCTCTCCCATGGCTCTCTCCGTAGCATATTAGCACGAACCTCTCGCCAAGAATATTACCGCTCAAGCCTGAATGACCTCCAGCCTTGCAGAAAGAGCCTTCATGTCGTCGACAAAATTAGGATATGAAACATCGACGCTTTCGGCACCTTCTACCAGCACACCCTCTCTTGAAGAGACGCCGGCCAAGCTAAAAGCCATGAACATTCTATGATCGTTATGAGAATCAAAGGTGCATGTTTTCCACAATTTTGGCGCCTTTATTATCAGTCCATCTTCCAATTCCTGAACTTCCGCCCCTATCTTTGGCAGCTCCATGGCCAGAACCTCCAGCCTGTCAGTTTCCTTAAAGCGTGCATGTGCTACCCCCTTGATTGTCACGCTACTTTTACTTTTTAGCGCCAAAACTGCAAGAACTGGTAGCAAATCGGGAGAATTTCTCAGGTTGAACTCTCCTCCTTCAAGCTCCCCCGATGACGATACTTCTACTCTGCCGTTGTCCTTGTCGATTCTTACCACTGCGCCCATTCTCTGCAGTATGTCGAGTATGGCCATGTCTGCCTGAGGAAGGTCAAAATTCATGTTCGCAATCTGAACATGGCCTCCAGTCATTGCAGCGCCTGCTAAGATGAACGACGCAGAGCTGAAATCTGCAGGAACTGTGAAATTGGCTGCTTTGTACGTTCTGTTTATGCTCACGTCGTAGGTTGATCCTTCGGTTTCGACCTTCCCTCCAAACAGCCCGATCATCCTTATCGTAGCGTCGAGGTAAGGTGCGGAAACCAATTGCCCTTCTATGTGTATTGAAGAGCCTTGCTTTGCATAGGGACAAGAGATCAAGAGGGAGGAGACGTACTGCGACGAAACGTCCCCCCTGATCTTGGCTTCGCCTCCGCTCATTCCTCCACCCTTCACTATGATTGGAGGCAAACCGTCCAATCTTACTGCCCAGCACTCCACGCCTAGTTGATGTAAAGCGTCAAGCAGAGCGGCCATAGGCCTAGTCCTGACGCTAGAATCCCCAGTAAGAACCACAAAGCCTGATCTTACCAGTGATGAAACCGAAGTCATTATCCTCATAGTCGTACCTGAATTGTCTACGTTGACAATGTCAGAAGGTGTGGCAAGGGGTCCGGGCCTCGATACCGTGAATTGTGGCCCTTCTGTAATCTCCGCACCAAATGCTCTGCAAGCTCGTATTGTTGCTAATGTGTCTCTACCAAGCAGAGGGTTTCTTACAGTGGTCACTCCATCAGCCAGCAGTCCAAGCACGAAGGCTCTATGGGTGTACGCCTTGCTGGGAGGAGGGTTTGCAGTCCCGTTCAGTATGGATGGCCGAACTTCAGCTTTAACCACTAGACACACTTTGCCCTTTGATTTGTCAAATTAGCCCTTAGGACTTCACCGTCTAGTTCCGACCAGATTTTGGCAACTTCAGTAGCATGTTTCTTTTCCGCTATTGCAACGATCGAGGGGCCTGTACCAGATAGTCCAGACGCTAACGCTCCAGCCAGCAAGGCATCGACTGCAGGTTTCGCAGGCAGGCCTAAAGCCGATGAATGGACCAAACCGTTTAGCGTTAAGGCCTTCCAATATTCTCCACGCATAGCCAGCTCGAATGCCATCTCGACGGCATACTTCAGCGGATAAAGCCTTTCCTTCGGGAACTTCTGCGTGTATGTCCTCTCTACAGGCACGTAAACCACCGCAATTAGCTCTTCATCGACTTGCTCTCTCTTCAAGACCTTTCTCTTGTAGTTATCAGTAAGGACTATGCCTCCGAAATAGCTCGCACATGCGTCATCGTAAGCTCCTGTAATGGTAACTTTAGCTCTGAAAGCTGCTTCAACACCCAGTTTTATAACTTCTTCGTCGGGAATCTTTTTGCCAAGCGCTGAGAGCGTGGCAAGAACAATAGAGTTAGCGGCAGTGCTTGAACTCTTCAATCCCCGCGCAATGGGTATCTCCGATTTTATCTTGGCATGGGCTCCCATTTTATTTATCGAAAAATAGTTCAGGACTGCTTTGACAGATTCCTTTGCAAGAGTAGGATCTTCATTTTTGTCGCCTATGATTTCAACATCTATGTTTCTGGAGTCCTGCAGGAGTTCAACGGTCGCTTCGGTCTTCAGGTCTATACCCAAGGCTCCCCCATTCCCTGTTGAAATCGCATTAATTATCGTGACGGCACCGTGCCCAATGGCTTTTGCTTTCACTAGGGCTTTGCTCCTATTGCTGAAAGCGCAGTTTCGGTCATTATGGCCTTTGGCGCCTTTTTGCCCGTCCAGATT
>CAZXXP010000109.1:0-6684 GCA_964644785.1 uncultured Nitrosopumilales archaeon
CAGTAGCAACTAACTGTTTAAAAGTTTAAATATTATACCAATGGTATAGAAGGTGGGTAAACGGTACGATGAATGTAGACACAAGAATAACTAGAACGACAATAGGCACCGCAGCCGTGCTAGCAGGCGGTTTTTGGGCGTATCCAGCATCCGCATCGTTCCAGCCACACATGAGCAATGGCGTAGTCGCGAGTTACTGGGGGCTCTTTGTCTTAGGCTTTCTCTTAAGGTGAACAATATCAATTCCACATCTTTGAAGGTGCGAATTTGTCCGGAGAATCCACGTCCCTAACCTCTAGCTGCACGCTTGGCTTACATTGGATCTCTGCCAAATTACCTTCCCCTGGCAAACCGCTTAGTGTGCGAGCATTCTCTCATTGATAACCACAAGATTCTTGGGTGGAATTATTGATACATACCAATGGTAATCGAACGTTATATTCTTGCATATCCCAAACCGATGGGCTTTGGGGCATGATTATTGTATTGAAACAGCTTAAAAATGGCTCAGGGACTCCGCCCCAAACCTGCTCAGGCTCTTTTGGATTAGGAGATGAGTAGTCTTGTCGACTATATCAAGAACCAGATTTGATTTCATCGAGCCATTTCCGCATTCAGATCTCTTCGTAAAACATCCCAGAGATCGAGGCTCCAATTTGCTTATCGGCGAACCCGGTTCAGGCAAGACCGTAATGGCCCTACATTTCATCAACGAGTCCCTCAGAAAAGGGAGGAAGTGTGTGTATGTGCATACAACCGTGCCTCCTGAGGATATTTTCCGATACGCCTCTTCGCTCGGTTTCAATTTCCTTGCTCCATACAAGGAAGGAAGGCTCTTACTTGTCGATGCGTTTTCGCATTACGCGGGCCTGCCCACATTCACCAAATTCAACCTTAAGCTCGGGGGAACCATTCCGGAGCTCAGTTTCTTAATAACATCGGTCATCGAAGGCATGAGCGACTTCAGTTTTGTTTTCGACGACCTATCAGGCGTTTTGGCCGATGCGCCACCTAATGCTGTCCAAAAGTTCGTTCATGGCATTGCGGGCCGCATCAAGGACGCAAATGCTCTAGGTCTCTGGCTTCTAACATCTGGGATATTGCAACCGAGGGTAGAGAATCTGCTTATGACCGGTTTTGATGGTGTATTTCAGTTAAAGCTCCACGATACTGGAGACTCGATGAAAAGGTACTTTAGGATAGTTTCGCTCAAGGCGGTTGCCCACAGGAGCAACTGGTCCGAGATGAAGATCACAAAGGGCGGAATTGAGTTCTCGGTTGTATTCCACACTGGAAAACCTGGTGATTAGTGTTCATATTTCCAGCTCCTGGTCCTTACGTCTCCAGGATCACTGTCGCTCCATAGAGGTTTTTGAAAATTTCCTTCGGCGTTTTCTTTTGCCTCCCCTTTTTATCGTCCCCACTCCCATTCGTAATAGACTTGTATCTGAGTAGTGGCCCTTTGAACTCCCAACACTGATTGCTCAGCTGTTCTGCCTCTTCCGAGCCTACTCCTTTTTGCTACGCACCTGGTTTTCCCGTTTCTGGACATTTTCTAAGAAGCTCCAGGATCTGCTCCAAGCTTTAGGGAGTAAGCTTGTTCACCTTCCAGATCACTTCCTGTCTCCGCTTTTCTTTATCGTCTATTGTGATCCTCTTCAGGGCCACCTTACCAATTATATTATAAGAGGCTCTTAAGTTGTAATAAACACGGCCAACATAGAAAACATAGCTGTCTTGAAAGAGCTTAAGCAGATCCACAAGCGTTTGGAGACGCTCGAAGATGCTATACTTTCACCAGACGATCGACTGGCATTGGAGGAAGCCAGAAAGGAATTGAAGAAAGGCAAAACATCTAAACATGAAAAGATTGCAGTCAAATTCCTTTGAGCTTTAGAATTGAATATTCGACCCGCGCTCTAAAATCACTAGAATCTTTTGATTCGAATACACACAAGAATTTTGGAAAAACTGGCTGAGCTCATGGATAATCCTCTTCCAAGAGGGCTCTGTTAACTTGACGGGTCCAGATCGGTGCTGTTAATTGTCGGGCCCTAAACCTGATCTTAAATAGGGAGATTGTAGATCTCCTGAAGAATGTCGTTCAAATGTCCTATTTGCAAATCTAATTTGTTCCACATCGAAAAGACGGGTGATAAGTATACAATAAAATGTTGGGACAAAGATTGGCAGGTAGTAACCAAGGAAGAATAATCTGTAGTTAAATTTCAGCCTAACTAGCATTTTCTATTATGGTTCTCCATTTGTTCTGTCCTTCTACCTTAATCCCGCTGGTGAACCAATATACAAGAGAAGCTCATCTGGAGAGACTGTCCTCGACAAAGAAGGGAAGCCAGTCTTAGACACAGATCTAGAACAAATAGGGAAAGAGTTAGGCAAAGAAATTCCCATGTCTATTGGTTTCAATGTACGGTTCAGAGAACTATCCGATAGAATAAACGCCGAGTAGTATCACCCCAAATTCAGGGTGGTAAGGGAAGTTGTGTCTATAGAACCAATTGTCATGCCGATCAAAGAAATGAATAGTGCAATCAACAATGGTATGGATATCAGCCAATTGTCTATAACGAAGAAAAGAGAATACACCACAAATGGCCTCCCATATCTCCGTGTTGGAGATGTGTAGGACAATTTCATAGATATTCAAAACGCCGAGAAGATTCCTATAGGCTCTTCCATCAAGAAGAGATTTTTAGCTACAACTGGAGAGATTTTGATTACACGAAAGGGGACTACTGGAAGAGTGGGGGTAGTCACTGGTTCAGATCAAGGAGCTATTCTAAGTTCGGAGATAATTTGAGTGTCATTAAAGAAAGAAATAACGGTTTTGTCAAAGATTGATGGAAAACCCATTCTCGTACGAATTAATCCATACTGGGTAGCGGCTTTCCTTAATGGCAGGATCGGCCAGCTTCAAATCGAATAAAAGAGAACTGGAGGAATGTTCCAAGGGATTAATCATCCAGACCTTAAGGCAGTTGAGATACCCATTCCAATTGAGCTACAAGACATGGTTGCAGATGGGTATCTTATGGCTCGTCAGAAAAGGTTGGAATCAGTTGCTCTTAGCAAGGAGGCAATTAATCGGATTGATCTGATTTTTGCTAATCAGGGCCCGACAGTTAACAAGGAGAGCTAGGGCTCATCAAGTTAACAGAACCTCCGAGAGGCATAGTAAAGATACACGGCGAGGATGACATTTACCGACTAAGAGCTTATCCAAAAAACGGGTCAGCCTTTGTGCTCTTAATTAACGAGAGAATCCCTTAATCGTTAGTAGTTTTGAATGCCTTAACGCAAGCGACCCCGAGAGCGCTTACGCAAAATACCTGCTAAGGGGTAACGCGATAAGATTTTCTAGAAAAGGTAGAGCGATTCCCAACATAGAATTCAAGTTTCCTAAAAACGAGCTCGATGAGTGGACTTTAGATCATAGGAAGAAAGTTATCCTTAACCATCACACCCTGTTTATCTCCCCCTTGGAGTTGCAGATCCTGTTCAAGCTCTTCTTAGGAAGTGGGAAGTACATAGAGGATGCCAGGCACCTCTACAGGCTCTTCAGGGAGGAGATAGATTTGGGAATACTCTATGAGTTTAACAAGAAGCTTAAAGAAGAACAAATCTTTAGAGAGCATATACGATGAAACTTCCTCGCATCAGTTTGAAGGAATTAGAAAAGTGGAAGGAAGATAATTTCAAAGCAAGGTTGGAGTTTATTGATACGTATGCAGAAAGAATGAAGAAGTCCTCCAACAAGAAATGGAGTTCCGAGCAAAAAGATATTGTAGAGGCATAGGTTAATTGGGCCAATGGTGGCCTTATGAAGAAGAGCCCTACGAATGTTCCAGATCATTGTGGATAAGAGGGTGAGAGATTATAAGTCATCACATAGTCGAGCTAGATGAGCACCGTTTCAGGCAGGCCCCTGAAGTGTGGATCACCAGTTATCACTTTTGCTGAGCCGCTTCTCGCCGTAGCCAAGATAATTGAATCAGCCATCCCCCAGTCCTTCGCAACTTTCTTCTGGGAATAATTAATCTCTCCCGCTAGCAGGGCTATCGAACGGTCTATGGGTACCAGCGAGGTTCGAGTCGCTATGAAATTAAGATCCTCTTGGAAGAAACCCCACTTTTCTCTGAGATATTTTTCTCGGAGCTCGGCCAGTGTTATGGCTGCGGTCGCGGCTCGACCTCCTTCTATGTATCTGCGGGCGCTCAAACCTTTGGCGCCGCCTCTAAAGTATTCCACCCAGGCGTAGGAGTCTATTACGTATTCATAGCTCATGGACATTGGCCTCATCTAGCTCGGTAAAGGACTTCATCTTGGGGTGAGCTCCAAACATGGAGTCGGGGATATCCTCTGCCTTGTCAATCAACTTTCTAATGGTCTCATCTACGCTTTTGGCCCTATACCTCTGCTTCAATTCCTCAAGCAATTTCGCTGTTGTCCGTTTGACCTCTACCGTCGTGGACATTTCCTATGGACTATGGTCTATAGAAATAATAAATATTTCGCTTTCTGGCGCCGCCAACCTGTTGGCACTCCGAACATACATCATAGGCATCAAGGAGCCATCAAGCTAACAAAACCTCTCTTATCTTCATGTAGCTATGGTTCCGTCGGTTCTGAACTTTTCTGCTCTCCGATGTATGATGTATACACTACGAGCCGCCGACTTAACCTAGTCTATGATCCGCAAAGTAGGCCTTGGACCAAGATAATTCAGTAAATAGGGTCTGGTTGCTATCATATTGCTTCAAAGTTCTCATCAGATCAGCCTCCCTTGTTTCCGAATAGATTCTTGACAACGTGCGCTAGATTTGCTCGATAATTCTCTTTCCCTACCTACATATTCAACCAAGTTAGCTCGCCTTGTTATCTGGCTCCTTATCAGATCGAATTTCCTGATGCACGCTTTGATATCCTGTTTGTCCCTTTCGTCAAGTCTTCCTATCTTCGTTACTACTATGTCAAGCTGATGCAAGGCTCTTAGCTCAATTTTCTTCGTTCTTGTTTTAATCAGAATACTCTTCCTTAGATAGTCGCTGGGCAGAATCTGGCTGAACACCGCCCCATCCTTCCAGCAATCTATTTTGTATCCGTGTTGAATACTTCTGAGAGTATCTTCAAACTCCTGTATGTCCTTGCCCGGACCTGTAAAGTCGATGTCTATTGTTGATGGCTTCAGATCGAGGAGCGTCATTGCTGTGCCTCCAGCTGCCACTAGAGTAATCCTCTTCCTCAACTCATTATCTACACTTTCGAGAAACTCAAACAAAATCGTCTTATCTAGTAGCATTGTACAATCTCATCCTCTCCCTAATGCTGGCCTGGTTGGCCTTGACCTCTCTAACATCCATGGCTTCCAGACTCCTTATGACTTCCCGTACCTCTTCCATATCTACTATTTTGCCCAAGGCCTTTAGCAGCCCCAGTAACCTGCCAGAAATTCCGTATTTCTGGGAGAGGAAGACAAGAAGATTGTAGTTCACACTGTTCTTTGCAAGAAGTACTGGAATCGCCTCAATGCGTCTTGCATCATCTTTGATAAGGATTGAAGTGACGATATATTCGATGCAGATGCTCTGTCCCTGATTGATTCTCGGCCCGAATTCTCGATAGCCAAACCTTGCCAAGTTGGACACAAGATCCTGCTCCGATATCTTGGGAAGATTTGTTTCCTCTCTTTCAAACCTTACTTGAATCCCTTTCTCAACCGCGCCACCAATAGTCATCCAGAAAGCTTGAGGATTGAAGAAGGCTATCTTGTCAGCAACCATTTCCTTCAGTGGATTCCTTTCCCCAGAACCCAGTATCGCTAGGAGCTCATCTCGGCCCGTCGCAAGGTAATCAATCCTAATGTTATGCCTCCTGTGCAGATCCTGTATGGTTCCTCTAATCGAATCTAAAGGTTCGCTAGGTTTTTCCCGCAGAAGAACAAGTAGCTCTGCTCTGTTCAGCCTTATGTTCCTCTCAGGATTTATCAAGGACATCGATTCTACTAGATGATATTCGCCAAGATGCCTATGGATGTCTCCTAGTAACAGCATCGACTCAGCTCTTTGTACCAAAAGGTCACGCGTTCTTTTCAACTCCATTTCTGCTAGGAAGTCAATCGTAGCGTAGCCACTGAGATTCAAGGAAACTAGTGACAACCTTCCTGCTTTAGCCAGAGTGATAATCCCTCCCTTACGGAGGATGTGCAATGTTTTGTGGATGTTTGCGTAGTACGCCCTACCATGAAGCTCTTTTATCTGCCTCGTCAATTCGTTAATGGAGAGCGGTCTACCCAGTTCCCTTGAAAGGGTGTTCAAGATCCTGAATGTCGTTTCGTCCATTTTCTTACCTTCTATAGTCTTATTACTATAGCATTATAGTATTTAGACTATAAATAGGTTGCCTATTATCTTCTTGTAGCCAAGGTTCTATCGACCCTTAACTTTTCGGCTCCTCGATGTATGATGTATACGCACTACGAGCGACCAACTTGACAGAAATACAAACAACAAGGCTAATAATATCCCACATACTATAGTGGGAATATGCTTTCTAGCATAGATGAAAAAAGAAGAGTGACCGTACCGAAATCTCTGGCGGATGACTTCGGACTTCGTAAGGGTACGAGGGTAGTCTTTCGCAAGGAGAAGGGAACGATTCTAATGA
>CAZXXP010000110.1:0-6605 GCA_964644785.1 uncultured Nitrosopumilales archaeon
TTGAGGGTATCAACTATCCAGCTAGAGACAGGGATCCTACGTACCTAGCAACAAAGTGCACGGATGTCCCTGACGATGTTGTAAAGAACGATGGGATGGATCAAGTGCCAGGATCACCATCGTTTGGAAAAATACATACTGCTACCAATTTTGGCTCCGCGGTATGGGGCAACTATCCCATCGATCAAGAAACAGGTATCGTTGCGTTGGGCTGGGGAGATCAGGGGCCTTACTCAAATCTAACACACAGATATGGTCCAGCCATACATGGAAGTGGATTGACAGCATTCGATGTAAGAACTGGGAAGATGGTATGGTGGTTCCAAGCCATTCCTCACGACATCTGGGACTATGACTGTTCATGGGGTGGGATTATAGCAAATGTTCAGGGCAAGAAGGCATTCCTCAAAGGCTGCAAGAATGGGATTGTATACGCATTGGACTGGAACACCGGTAAGCCATTCTGGGTATATGATGCTCCAACCATCCTTAGGGGCGGAAACAACATCAAGACCTACTATGGCGTAGGTGCAAACAACAAGCCGACAGATCCTGAAGCATGTTGCAGAATGACAAAGGCAGATATGGCCAAGCCATGGATGACATACCCCAGCAAAGATCCGTTTGTAAAGAACTGCTATACAGTATGCTTGGAGTCTGATTTCGCATATGATGGCAAGCGCATCTACGTTGCTACATTCAACGATATGGGAACTCATAGGGAGACGAATGTAATTCCTTTCGGCAATAATGGCGGAAATGCAGTGGGAGGTAATGGGGCATTCCCAGGCCAGACATTCATTATCGATGCGAACGTGGACGCTGTAGATATCAACACAGGCAAGAAAGTCTGGTCGTACAAAATCCAAAATGCTGCCTTCAGAGGCGGAGTGATGGTAACAGGAGGCTTAGTCGTAGTTTACGCTTCGGACGGGAACCTGAAGTTCCTCGATGCTGAAACTGGAAAACTACTGCATGAGAAGTTCTTTGGTATTCCGGTAAGCGTGATGCCTACAATTGGAGCCGATAAGAATGGCAAATACAAGATCTTTCTACACATAGGTGGCGGCGGTGGCTTCCTTTACAGTCAGGGTGCAACACTGTCAGGTAATCTCGTGGCCTTCGGTCTGCCTGATGTACTGCCACAACCCCAAGTAATAACGAAGGAAGTCATAAAGGAAGTGATCAAAGAAGTACCAGGTAAGGAAGTCATAAAGGAAGTGATCAAAGAAGTACCAGGTAAGGAAGTCGTAAAGGAAATGATCAAGGAAGTTCCAGGCAAGCAAGTTACCGTTGAAACTATCAGCCCAATATCATACGCAGCTATAGGCATCGGAGTAGTAATGGCGGTAATCGGCGGAGTACTATTCAGCAGACGAAAGAAGGCATAGAGCCCTCTGATGGAGGGCCTTCCATAATTTTTTTTAAATAGACAAATCATCCAATTACGTTAGACGGGGGTGTAGGTGCATGGTGCTTAGGGAGATCCTAAGACGACCGCGTTAATCGTCGAGTAATGAAACACATCTTCCTCCATCTACCAATTATCCAAGAAAATCATCGCCATGAGTTCAACTAGTTAACATACATCCTTCTATACAATCCAACCTTTCTGAGGCAATTTAGAGCCCCCGCAAAAAGTGTCCCCGAATTTTTGACCATAATTTGATAGCAAATCAGTACGGGGAATTTATTTCCGACGCTTCTGACACGAGATAGGCGATTTAGTGCGGGGGGTGGGATTTGAACCCACGAACCCCTGAGGGATAGGAGCCTCAGTCCTACGCCTTCACGAGCAACCTGCTCTCTTTGACCTGGCTTGGCGACCCCCGCTCGACATGCTACGAGATATAGAATCTTATTTGCTTTTCAATAGATCAGCTTTTTTAGAAAGCCCAGAGCATTATAGATGATGCGGTTCTGGCTAACAATAATTGCCATCCTTTTGGTAGTACCCTTTAGTTATGGACAAGCTTCAGAATGGGCAACCAAAGCTCCGATGCATAGTCCGAGAACTGAAAATGGAGCCGCATCGATAGGTAACAAGGTATACGTCGTTGGAGGCTTTGCCGAAAACGGGACGACTCTGAATACAGTGGAAGTCTACAATGTTGAAACCAATACGTGGAGCGCCGTTACACCATTGCCAGTCTCATTGCACCATGTTGGAGTAGCCACATTTAATGGCAAAATGTATGTTGTCGGAGGGTATCTTGACGGCTGGGTTCCCACGAACAGACTTTACATTTATGATCCGAGTACTAATGCTTGGACCAGAGGAAAAGACATGCCCACTGCAAGAGGAGCGTTGACTGTTCAATTTGTCGATAGGATACTGTATGCTGCTGGAGGGCAGTCAGACAGGACTTTAGCGACGAACGAAGCTTACAACCCTGCGACAGACTCATGGACTGCTAAAGCACCAATGCCGACACCTAGGGAGCATCTGGGTTCTGGTGTTGCTGATGGCAAATTGTACGTAATCGGAGGGAGGCAGGGGAGCGTGATAACGAACATGGATGTAAATGAAGAATACGATCCGAAGATTGACATTTGGATTAGGAAGGCGCCCATGCCTTCCAAAAGAGGGGGAATCGTTGGAGCGTCGCTAATGGGAACTATTTTCATATTCGGAGGAGAAGCCTCTTCAGGAACTTTCCCTAATAACGAGCAGTACTTCGCAGCCAATAATACCTGGACGGTAAGACAGCCGATGCCTACTTCTAGGCACGGGCTTGGGGCGGCAGTTGTTGGAAACCAGATTTTCGTTCTTGGAGGGGGAGAGAACCCCGGTTTGACAGTAAGCTCTCTTAACGAAGCATTTACTCCGACAGAGATAGTTTCAGAATTTCCATTTTCAATATTACCAGTGTTCATAGCCGTGCTTGTCGTTGCCGTATTTGTAGTAAGCAGGAGGCGCGCGACGGGATTCAGAAAACCAAATAATCAGGCTCTTTAACTTAGAAAAGAATGTCGCAAGAAATTCAAATTGGTGACAAAGCACCTGATTTTACACTCGAAAACGACACAGGACAGAATATTTCGCTAAAGGATTTTAGGGGCAAGAAGGTTGTGCTGTATTTCTACCCAAGGGATAATACGCCCGGGTGCACAAAAGAAGCGTGCAGTTTCCGGGACTCCCTTGGCAGCATAACCAGTAAAGATGCAGTAGTCCTCGGTGTGAGCAACGACAACATAAATTCGCACAAGAAGTTCAAGCAGAAGTATTCTCTTAACTTTCCGCTTCTCAGCGACCCTGACAAAGAAGTTTCAAAGGCTTACGGAGTCTATAAGCTCAAGGATTCATACGGCATAAAACATTGGGGCATAGAACGCTCCACATTCATTATCGATGGAGAGGGGAAGATTACGAAGATCTGGAGGAAGGTCAAGGTTGACGGTCATAAGGATGAAGTTGTTCAGGCACTGGCATGACTGCAAAGTTTTTCTTTAACGAGCTCTAATCAAACGGCATGAGGATAATTCCAGTGCTCGGTGCATTGGTTCTCTTCGGATTGATACTGCAGATAATTCTCGGCTTTGCAGGAGAGGCTTATTCGTCAATACACATTCCACTTGGCTTTGCAGGCATGGCATTTGCAGTCCTGTTTGTTGCTGCCCATTTAGAAGCAAGACAGCAACCAGGGCGTCAAAGATTACAATGGCCATTTTCCTAATCTTGGTGCTTTCCCAAACTTACTTGGGCTATACTGTGATGACCACTGACACTCTGCATAACTTACACATGTATGCAGCCTTTACAATCTTGATCGTAGGACTTGCGGCCGCAGGAATTACGGCGCGCAGAAGGGAGCCGGTTGCAGAAAATAAAACTACTGAGGGTTCTAAACAATAACCGATAGAAGCAATATAAGCAGACTCTCTTCTCTGGAGAGATATGTCCAGCCCCTACGAAGATGACGTAATCAGGCTAATCGCCATGAGGAAGGAGCAACTAAGGGAGCTGGAGGTGAAGCTTCAGAAGAGTCCCGGCTGGTTCTCCAAAAAAATGCTTGAAAAGAAGGTAAAACAGTACAAAAATGACGTAGATTACCTTCAGGCAGACGTTGAAAGGTACAGAGGTGCCATGAGCTGGCTAAGGAAGACGGGAGAGTTTTCTGAACGGGCTATGAAGGAGCATGCACCTGAACCTGTTGAGCAGAGGAAAGCCCCAAGTTAATCACTCCTTTTCTTGCAGAATCTTCTCCGTTTCTTTCTCTATCCACCCGATCCATTCCATATGCAGATATATAATTTGCAATAACTCCGATTGCCCAGAATACGATTGGGGAAGATAGGCTATGGAAAGCGCACTCCAGTGAGGTACGAAAGGACTGTCAGTCCTGTATTGACCAGAACGTAAATGGCAAAAATTGGATGTGAAAACCGTGGCAAGCATCTGCAGTCTTCCTCGCCCTCCTGATCCTGTCTTCCTCGCTCACTGCGAGATGGCAAGACTAGTGTTAATCTCCCTCTTGGTTTAGCCTCTCAGAAGGCATTCAGATATATACCAGACAAACCTCATCCATGGCCAACATCAGCATGGACAGGGAAGAACAAAGGCGGCAGAAGAAGAAGGAAAGGGTGGAGCGCAGGAGGCAGGAAATCGGATCCAGAACACGCTCAAAGAGCATAAGGAAGACAGTAACAATACTGATTATTGTGGGCATTCTTGCAGGCCTGGGCTACGCAGTCTATACTACGGCTACAAACAATCCAGGTATTGGTCCTCTGAATTCTGCCCACTATCACGCTGACTGGGCTATGTACATCGATGGCAAGCCCGTGGTTCTCAACGTATCAAAATATCAGCTCAAAAGCGAGTACGTTCACATGGAAGGTGCAGCTTCGACCATACACATGCATGCAATCAATGTTCCGCTGGGATATTTCTTTAACGCAATAGGGATGCAACTGACACCAACATCTTTGAAATTTGATGGAATAACCCATAACAATGAAGGAGACAAGAAGCTTAGAACGTTCGTAAATGGCAAGGAAGTTCCTGATTTAACAAAATACGCTCCGAAGAGCCTTGACAAGATCTTAATCGTATACGGCAACGAAACTGATGCAACGATTCAAGATTACATGAAGACAATACCCGATCTGGCAAAGTCATTTGATCAGCTTCCAGGTGGTGGTAATGATCAGCGACCACCTGCACCAGCACCCGCGCCAGCACCTCCAGTTGGTAGATAGCCAAGATAGTTTCAATCTACCAAAATTAGTATGAATATGCACGGAGGGGTCTTTCGGCATCTTGCATGATCTTAGCTAGCGCTTCCTCAATATCGCTGGTGTGAAACCAAGTTTCTTCTCCTCCGGGGATATACGCTCTCAGCGACCTGTCGTAAACTTTCTGTGTCCTGTTGACAGTGTATCTGTCGCCCTTTCTTGCAACAAAGGTAAAGCATTTTGAGCGATCATTTACACTGTTAACCCTTATGCCTTCATCTGGATCAAGGCTCTGCAATATTTTTCGAAGCTCGCCGACGCTTCTGATCAGTTTCTCCAGGTAGGGTTTCAAACTTTCTATAGCAGTTTACAGCAGCTCCTAGAAAAGTTATTACAATGTCTATCGCGTAGATTCATTTCTAAGAAAATTTCTAGCTGCCGATACGCTTTATGTTACGCGTCACAACGAATGGATTGAGCTACTTAGGAGGGCAATAGCACGCCGCGTATGAATGTGACTCTATTTACCTTCCTTTACCTCGTGGATCTCATGAGCAACTAGGCCGTGAGCCTCTTTGTGCACTTTGGCCGCAGCTTCCTTGTTTGGTGAATCGACCAAACAGAAGATGTTGCCTTCGCTTTCATCCAACCAATATTTTAGGTATTTCACACCATACTTGCCTTGAACTTTTAGGTCCTTCTTATGGGCCTCAGCTACGTCTTTGGCTGTCACACCCTTCACCTTCTTGTGCATATCCATGTAGATTGGCATGGAGTCAACTAATTTTTGACTCGATATTAACGTTTATGATATCAATCTACGAATGAAAATGCGCCGTGTTAGAAATTAGCGGCTAATGAGTAATCAATATTGGCCTTAACCTGTCAGGGTGGAATGCTATTCGATTCCCCTTCCAAAATATTTTTGGGGTTGACTTCCTTACTTGCGCCTTTTCGTATTGCAGAGAGTAACAAGAAAAGGCAGCAAGTTCCCAATTACTCCTCAACAGTGTGTAATGCTCCTCTCCGAATACTAAAATCCTGTAAGATTTTGTGGTTACCTCAATTAAGAGTCCGAAGTCGGTACCCAGACTGAATATCGTATCGTCTGAGAGCCAACCAAAGGTTCCGTCTGGGGACTCAAGGGGGACTTGGGTCTAGTTTCCTACATCAGGCTGAGTCCAGATCAATGGTCGCATAGTGGCAGCCACCTGTTCATTCCCTACTGAGCAGCCGAGATTTCCTCCAGCAGTTCCATCGCTGTATGGTGATCCACCCGCCCACACCCAATTATTTGGCCAGAGAAGCTCTTCAAAATTAATGCGTGGTACTGGGCAAATCATCCTAACAACGTTCTGTCTGGTCAACCAGTCGCAGTCCATGGGAATGTGCCTAGTTGGGAATGTGTCGTATCACCTTGATTAGCC
>CAZXXP010000111.1:0-6550 GCA_964644785.1 uncultured Nitrosopumilales archaeon
CGCAGAACCTTTCTTCCTAGGGAAGTGTTTGTATTGGGGCTAGAGAAGATTTGGGCACCCCACGCTTCCGCTAGTTCTCTGCGGTATGGCTTCTGATCATACCCAGATTTAGCCATGTAAATTGTGCACTTGACTCCGAAGAACCTGCAACCGAACGCTAGTGCTGTGCCCCACTGCCCAGCAGTCGTGCTCGTGACAAGCCTCCCAATTCCCTCTTTTGCTGCATAGTATGCCTGAGCAACCGCAGCGTTTGCCTTGTGCGAGCCCGGAGGGCTTACGGATTCGTTTTTGTAATAAATTCTTGCAGGCGTGTTTAGAGCCCTTTCAAGCCTTCTTGCTCTTACAAAAGGAGTCGGCCTCCATATCGAGTATATCTGCCTGAGTTCTTCGGGAATGGGAATGAACCGTTCGTTTGAGTACTCATGCCTTGCCAGCTCTCCAATGAAAAGCCTATGAAGAATTGCTTTGTCGGCAATCTTTCTTGTCTTGGGATCTATTACCGGGGGTAGTTTTTTGGGCAGATCAGGAACTATGTTATACCACTGAGAGGGTATGGACTCTAACGCATCGGCTAGCATGGAAAAGCCTTCTCTAAAGTCTATTAATAGAATTCCGTTAGAATCTCTCTAACAGCTTTTTACTGCTGAAGTGTCATCCGCATCTTTTCGGGATCTGTTGTCGGTAGTTCACATGTAAAGTTCTTGCAGACGTACACGGTAGTTTCTCTTCTCAATTGCACCCTATCTTTCAGCAGAGGTATTATTTGAGAGTAATCCTTACCTGCAGGCTGAAGGGCCACTATGACATCAGGTCTATAAGTTTCCCATATTACTGAAAGCATCCTCTTTGTAGCTTCTGACTCTAGACTACCAGATATGGCAACTTCTTTTGGAGGATTCAATAGATTATCAAGTGCTATCAGCCAGTTGGTCAGTCCTGTTGGATAGTTCTCCATCTGTGTACCTGCCGATTTCAGTGCATTCTCTGCTGATTTCGAAAATTTTGAGTCCCCTGTGTATGCGAAAAGTTTCAGCATAACCTGAACGGCTACCGAGCCTCCCGAAGGGACGGCTGAATCAAAGAAACTCCTTGGCCTTGCAATCAACAGCTCATGGTCATCTGAAGTGTCGTAATACCCTCCATTAGTCTTGTCCTCAAAACGATCTAATATTATGTTGGCTAGTTTTTGCGCTTCCGCGAGCCACTCTGGGTTAAACGTACATTGATAGAGTTCAATTAATCCCTGAGCCAAAAAAGCATAGTCCTCCAAGTATCCGTTGATCTTTGCAGTTTCGTCCTTCCAAACATGCAATAATCTTCCGTCCTTGACCATACTGCTCAGGATGAATTCCGCATTATCTTCTGCCGCACCAAGAAAGTCTTCTCTGCCCAGAACTCTTGCAGCCTCGCTAATACTTGATAGCATCAGCCCGTTCCACGATGCAAGAACCTTATCGTCCCTTGCAGGCTTCACACGCTTGTTTCTCTCATCAAGGAGTTTCTTCCTGCATTTTGCTATTGTTTCTTCGAGTTTGTCTATTGAAATTCTAAGCGCTGATGCTACTTCGGAAGGCTCTTTTGGTATGTTTAGAATGTTCTTCATCTCAAAGTTGCCCTCTTGTGTAACTCCATAATACAAACAAAACACTTCAGTGTCATCCCCCAGAATTCTTTTGGTCTCTTCCTTCGTCCATAAGTAGAACTTGCCCTCTTCGCCTTCGCTATCTGCATCCTGAGTCGAATAGAACCCTCCTTTAGCATCTGTCATATCTCTCAATACGTAGCCTATCGTTTCTTCGACAACCTTTCTGCTAACCGGGTTCTTGCTGATCTGATAGTGGTGAAGGTAGACTCTGGACAAAAGCGCGTTGTCGTACAGCATCTTTTCAAAATGAGGAACAAGCCATCTGCTGTCCACAGAATAGCGGTGGAAACCTCCTCCGAGATGATCGTAAATTCCTCCTCCAGCCATCTTCAATAACGTGAATTCGACTATCTTACTGGCCTGAGCAAAGCCCTGCTTCCTCCCTATTAAGACTAGGAGCTCCAATGCAGTAGGTTGTGGGAATTTTGGTGCCCTCCCGAAGCCTCCGTTCATCCTGTCAAAGCTGTTGTCTAGCTGTAAGAATGCAACTTCAATTGGAAGTTTGCTAATCTCCGCGTTTTCAGGAAAAGTCTTTTCATTGAGCCGTTTGTGAAGCTCCTCAGCGTCTCTTAAAACTCCCTGCTTTCTTGCTTTGTAAGTCTCGCTGATTGCAGCCAAAACACGTTTGAAAGATGGAATTCCATGCCCTTCGTCGGGTGGGAAATACGTACCTCCGAAGAAAGGTTTTCCATCTGTAGTGAGAAATACGGTCATAGGCCAGCCACCGGAGCCTGTCAGAGCCTGAACGGCTTCCATGTATATTGCATCTAAATCTGGCCTTTCCTCTCTATCGACCTTTATGCTGACAAAATTTTCGTTCATTACCGCGGCAGTCTCTTCGTCCTCAAAAGATTCCTTTTCCATAACGTGACACCAGTGGCAGGCCGAATAGCCTATGCTTAGCAGAATAGGTTTGTCATCTTTTCTGGCCTTGACAAAAGCCTCCTCGCCCCACGGATACCAGTCGACAGGGTTGTGGGCATGCTGAAGTAAATACGGGGAAGTTTCTTTGGCCAGGCGGTTTGTATCCAAATTAATTTCCTAGCCTTACCTGAAATTTGTGCGATAAAAAGGAGCGGTTGGGTTGTGTCCCCGCATACTCCAGTACTTTACTCGGAACTCTTTTTCCTACACGTTGATAGGAGGAATAACACTACTTCATGTCGCCCCATCATCTTGTGCACAAGGGGCGTGTTTTGCTAAAGTATCCCAATACAGGGGTAAACTAGGTGCAGGCAAGTCTATGCAGATAGGAAACAACATTTATTGTTCTCCCACAACAGCTCATATTTGTGGCAACGGATCTCCAGATATTCGTCTTAATGCAATGGTTACTTATCACCATGGTTGCAGTGGGACTGCTTACAATAATCTACAGAATGGTTACTGGAACCTCCAAAAGGACAGGCACCACAGAAATCAGCATGATAATGCCTCCAGCCGTGCAAAAGATGCAGGCAGAGACCTACTATACAGCAAACACGGGAGAAGCTGAGGGCATGCTAAGGCATGCAGAAGAACTATTGAATGTTGGAGAAGAAAGGAGAGCTGTAGAAATTAGCTGCGACGCTGTGCATTCCGTATTTTCCCAGATTCTAAGTAGAGTAATACAAGGGGAACTTAACTACTCGCTGACAGATTCTCTAAGGCTGCTAAACGAAAGTGGTTTTGTAACCAATCTGCAGAGTGCCGTAGAAGGGCTGAACAACGCAAAGCTCAAGCTGGCACTCGGGCGAACGTTAACAAGGGAGCAGGCTGTAGCAACCATAAACCTCGCAAAACTGATAGTTGCCTCGGCAAGGGAAGTTCCTTTCAGGCCAAGAACCCAAGCATGAAAATTCATCTGGAGAAGAACGCCATCAGGGCACTCGGCATCGCAGAGTGCTTCCGCAAGAGTGTATCAAGAAAGTCCGTTTTAGCAGGGATAGTTATGAGGAGCGATCTCGTAATAGATGGATGCACCTACGGGTATGCAACCCTCGAGGGGGACGACGCAACAGAAAGTATACTCTCGATGTACAGGTCTTTGAAGAGGAATGACATCAATCTGATGATGATAGCAGGTTCAGTCATAGCGTCATACAACATCATGGATTCCGCCAGAATTTACACAGAAATTAATGTTCCCATGCTTAACATTACATTCAAGGAATCTGAGGGCCTAGAATCGCATATCAAACGCAGATTTTCCAAAGAATGGAGGTCAAAACTCAAGGACTACAAAAAGATGGGAGAAAGGAAGAGTATCAAACTGCACACTGGCTATACAATATTTGCAAGGGCTGTAGGCATGACCCAAAGAGAAGTCAAGAAGACTCTTGACAAATACACTCTCCAGGGCGCGATACCCGAGCCCGTAAGGGTTGCTAAGCTTCTTGCAAGGGCTAAATTTTCTGCTTAAGCTCCTGCTGCAGCCTGCACTATGACTGTGCCCTTCATCCACGGATGGGGCTCGCAGTGGTATTTGTATGTACCTGGGTTTGTGAAGACAAAGTCGAAATTCTCTCCAGCTTGGAGGAACCTGCTCCTAGAAGCCTCTTGCACAAATTTTCCAACTTGCCCAGCATCGGCAGTGACTGTATGAGCAACTTCATCTGCATTCTTCCACACAACTTTGTTGTTCTTGCCCAGCAAGACTGTAATTTCCTTGGGCATATAGCTATCGGCTTGCTGAATGTTGTAGGATCCCTTTGTAATATTGACTGTGGCACTTTCAGGCGGATTTGCTATGTTTTCAGGGACGGTTTCTTCTGCTGTTACAGTGGGCAGGTACATGAACTGCATGTACCAGAAGACGCCCATAGACGCAAATATCAGCACCGCTAGTAGCGGCCCCGCTACCGATATGCCTATCCTTTTCCTATTCTCCATGGGTTTCACTTTTCTGAAACCTTGACTGCTGGAGCTGCTGGTGATTTGGCCGCTGTCGCTGTAGTCATTGGGGGGGGTATGGGAGACTGGTATCCCCTCACAATGTGGAACAGAACGGCGAAGACCATAAAGACTGCACCTATCTCGAACAGAGTAAGGTTCCACAGCTTGGCGCCGTAGGACATGTATGCTGTTATGTTGAGGTAAATTTCGAAGATAATCAACAACACCACGGATATAGTCGTCCAGTGCGTGTTGAGAGTTATCGGCTTTGGCCTTGTTATGACCCTCTTCTTTCCTGCGTTGAGAGCGGCTTTGGCCCTCAGATAGCTGTAAGTTACAACGAACATTGCTAGGCTCGAGAGTATCAGCAAAGTATAGAATGACACGGGGTTTATGAACAGTCTAAGTACCGTTGGCTTTGAGCTGTCTGGGTCTATGTAAAAACCCCATACCGTCGTCACGAGAACCTGTGCAATGCTTGCCAGACCCAAGGCTGTAAAGAATGGCCTGTCTTTCCAAGAGAATTTCCTCCCCCTGTCTATGAATGGAACTACCAAGAACATCAGAAAGAGCAGTAATGGCAAGACGCCTCCTGTGAAGAACTTATCGTATCCAGTCCTGATGAATGCGTATAGTCCTGTAAGGTACCATTCTGGCACCGTAAGACCAGGCGGGAAGTTAGGGTCGAATTTTACACCAAGCTCTGCAGGCATCAGGCCTCCAACCACGAGTATCGCTCCGACGACTGCGGTTGAGATTGGTATGTCGAGTACAAGGAACCTTGGGAAATGGAACAACATCAGTACAGTCATCATCAACGGGATGACGAAGACGTGCAGGGCGTATAGCCTTACAAGGAATTCCGAGAAGCCGCTCCCCCATATGAACTGCTGCAAAATGGGTCCTATGATAGGGCTTGCGTTGGTCAGAGAAACTCCTATGGAGATCGCGAGCTCTGCCCTGTCATTGTAAAGCAGGTCATAACCCGTAAAGGCTTCGAGGACTGTGATAATGCCGAGAATGAAGCCTGTAACCCAGATTATCTCATTTCTGATCTTGTACCGGCCACTAAAATATTGGTAATAAAGGTGTGCAACTGCAAGGAAGACCATCGCATTCGAGCCGTGGTAATGTATGTTTCTGATCAGAAAACCATATGGAACGTTCTCCTGTATGTTTTTCACGCCATCAAATGCGTTGGCCGTCGTGGGCTCATAGTAAAGCATCAGAACTGCCCCCGTAACTCCAAGAATTACAAACACGACGAAGGTCAGCATGCCAAGAAAACCGAGAGGGCTGAGGAACTTCCTCGGAAGAGTTATCTTTATTCCCAGAAAGATGGTTCTCTCTAGCCTGTCAATAATCCACGCAATCAGTTTTACTATCAGGTTCGAATTAGGCTTTGACTTTTCTACCATATCCAATTATCCCATTCCGATCAGCCGTATATGTTGGAGGGTTAACGACGACAAAGCCCTCTGCATCTATTGAAAGGTCAAGGTTTGGCAGCGCATTATTTGGCGGCGCCTGGAGAGCAGCTGGCCCATAAATCGCCACGCCGTCTGTAACTCTGTAGTTCGTTCCGTGGCACGGGCACTCCACATTTCCAGTAATTGTCTTGCCTGACACAGGATCCTGTATCTTCCTCCCAGGCTTGTAGTCCCAAAGGCACCAAAGGTGGACACAAACCATGCTGTAGGCCCTAAATGCGCTTGCATCATTCTTGTCTCCTCCTTCTTCTTTTGCCAAGCGTATCAACTGAAACCTCCTAAAAGGCTCGGAATCACGCCTTAGATCGCCAGTTCTTGGATAAGGGAAGATGACTGCGGAGTCTGGTGGGAAGGTCTTTACGTTGGCAGATGAGCCGTCTGGTAAGAGTATTTTCTGGACTTCCTGCTTGCCAATCGTAGCACTGGCGGTAAAGAAGCTTCCAAAAGGAATGAACGGTGTTATTCCAAGTATCCCGCCAACCGCCCCCATGAACTTCAAAAAGTTTCTTCTACCCGATGGCTGTACCCTCGGTAGCGGCTG
>CAZXXP010000112.1:0-3030 GCA_964644785.1 uncultured Nitrosopumilales archaeon
TAGATGCGCGAGACAAATTTCCTTGATACTATGGTAAGTTATCCAACACAGCATCTTGATAGCGGCAAATTTGTGCTCTGCAATAGACAACCTTTTTACTCTCCGACGCTACTAAGACTTTTTCTAGAAGGCATACCACTTGTCCCAGCTTGAAAAGAAGGCGCACGAAATAGAGACACTGTTCCATGATAGGGAATACAGCTACAGGATGGCCTTCGTAAAGGTTCTAGTTAAGAAGCCTATACAGGCTATGGACGTAGGTTCTTTCAGTCTGCCAGAGGCTTCAGAGGGTGTAGTCCTAGACCTACCAAGGTGGGTTGCCAACATACTGCAGAGCATGGGCAGCGTAGAGCTCCAAGAAGACAGCATAGATTCAGAGCTCTTCCGCGCAGTGACTAGGGAAAGGATACACTCTAACCTTCAACTAAATCCAATAAGAGAAGACTTCTACCTTCGATTGCGCGAATACCTGCATACGATACACCAAAGCGCGGAGAGCGACAGCAACGCACGCCAAGAATACGACAGAGCCCTAGTCTCGACTCACGATCTTATTACCATGCGTATAGTAAAAATTTTGCAGCTATCAGCTCTATCTTCTATACCCTCCGACGTATTTATGAAAATAACTCCCGAAGAGCGAATGCTCTTCGAAACGGTTCGGGAGCTGGTAAGAGAGTGGAGAAGGACTCTGCTAAATGACTGAAGTTGCCGTCCAGGCGAATCAATACGAATTCTTCCTGAAGAACTTCAAGGATAAGGATAGGTCCTTCAAGTATCGAGACAGAATTTCGTTTATGGTTGCCACGGGCTCCAAGTCCCTCGTGGTCGATTACGACGACATTTCACGCTATAACGATGAACTGGCTTCAAGGATAGTTGCCGAGCCCGACGAAGCCATGCAGAAGTTTGATTCCGCAGTCTACCAGGCCCTCAGCGTAGAAAATACTCAATTCGCTCAGCTGATTAGAAAGGAGCTCAAAGTAAGAATTAGGAATATTGCAGAGAAGGTTCCTCTGCGCCAGATAACTTCCGCCCATCTTTTTAGACTGATCTCTCTGGTTGGAATGGTCGTAAGAACGTCCGAAATCAAGCCTTACGCAACTACTGCAGCCTACGTCTGCAAAAAGTGCGGCCACGTGAATAAGGTTCCTCTCACAGGCTTGATGATGAAACCTCCATCAAAGTGCGAAAACTGTGATGAGATCAAGAGGTTCGAGCTATCCGAAAAGGATACTGAGTTCATTGACTTTCAAGTCATTCGAATTCAGGAACTTCCTGAAGAGTTACCGGCGGGACAACTCCCGCAATCGTTCGATGTGAACCTCACGGGGGACCTTGTAAACACAGCCCGTCCAGGCGACAGGATTACGCTCAACGGAATTATCAGGACTGAACCAGAATTCACGCAGGCGGGGAAGTTGAGGCTATTCCGCTCAAGAATAGACGGCAACTATCTGGAGACTGTGGGCAAGGGTCCTGCAGAAAAGATAGAGATCACGAAGGAAGATGAAGCACTGATTAAGAGTATAGCGTCGCACCCCAATGCGTACGAAAGACTCGTCCAATCAATAGCTCCGTCAATACATGGATTGGAAATTCAGAAGGAAGCTGTATTGTTAATGATAGTAGGCTCTCCGCAAAGGACTCTTCCAGACGGGACAACGATTAGAGGCGACATAAACGTCCTGCTTCTCGGAGATCCTGGTACTGCAAAAAGTGAGCTCCTGAAGTATGCAGCGAGGACAGCACCAAGAGGTCTTTACACCTCGGGAAGAGGTTCTACAGCTGCCGGTCTTACAGCTGCTGTAGTTAGAGAAAAGTCAGGCATGATGATGCTTGAAGCTGGCGCATTAGTGCTTGCCGACCAAGGCATAGCGGCTATCGATGAGTTCGACAAGATGAGGACTGAAGACAGGAGCTCTCTACATGAAGCCATGGAGCAGCAGACTGTATCCGTTGCCAAAGGAGGCATCATAGCAACTTTGAATGCCAGAACAGCAGTCCTTGCAGCGGCGAACCCCCTGCTTGGAAAGTACGATTCGTTTAGAAACATTGCGGACAACATCAATCTTCCTATCCCTCTACTGACAAGGTTCGATTTAATTTTCGTAATAAAAGATACTCCCGACAGAACAAAAGACGAGCTCCTTGCAAAGCATGTGCTTGAACAGCACAGAAAGGGAAAATTTGCTGTCCAGCCTCCGATAGAACTCGAACTCCTCCGCAAATATATCATTTACTGCAAGGCGAATGAACCTGCTCTAACTGACGAAGCGGAGACAAGATTGCTGGATTATTATCTGCAGATGAGGGGAAGCGGTTCTGAAGACATGATTACGGTCACTCCAAGGCAGCTTGAAGCTCTTGTTAGGCTGGCAACTGCAAGGGCGAGGGTTCTGCTACACGATAAGGTTACCGAGGATGATGCTCTGCGAGCCATAAACATAGTGAGGAGGATGCTTGAAGCTGTTGGTGTAGACGTAAAGACGAATAGGATGGATCTTGGAGTATTGCACGGAAAGCCCCTTAGCGAAAGAAACCTCCTGACTGTAGCCATAGACCTGTTCAAGAAGCTTGAAGGGACCAAGAAGGAGCCAGTTTCAAAGAACTCCTATGTTGAGGAACTTGTGGAGGCAGGCAAGTGTACTCAAGAGGAAGCCGAAAGGATACTGCAGAACATGAACAGGAGCGGCAGAATCTACGAAGTCAAGAGCACAGGCAAAGACGTATTTTACCGCATGCTTTAGCCACAGCGCGGGAAATTGAAAATTAGCTCACTACCACTTACCGCATCACTAGTTTCCCTCCTTGAGGGCCAAGGGTACATCGATCTATATCCTCCACAAGAAGAGTGTGTCAAAGCCGGTCTGTTCGATGGCAAGAACCTGCTACTGGCAACTCCCACTGCAAGCGGGAAGACTCTGGTTGCAATACTCGCTGCGGGAAATATGGTTCTGCAGAACCGCGGCAAGGTCGTATACCTCACTCCATTGCGTGCTTTGGCTAACGAAAAATTTGAAGAGTTCA
>CAZXXP010000112.1:3040-6354 GCA_964644785.1 uncultured Nitrosopumilales archaeon
TTCAAGAAGCTTGAGGAGCTGCAGAAGGAAAATGGGGACAGGGTAAGGGTTCGAATCTCCACTGGTGACTACGATTCGTCTGGAGAATTTCTTGGAACAGGGGACATCATTGTTATGACTAATGAAAGGTTCGATTCACTTCTACGACATCAGGTTTCATGGCTCGATGACGTTAAACTATACGTTGTGGATGAAATACATCTTATCGGAGAAAGCCATAGAGGCCCTACGCTAGAGATGATTCTTGCTAGGATTCTATACCTTGCTGATTATGCTCAGATTCTTGCTCTCAGCGCAACTATAACGAATTCGAAGGATCTGGCGGGATGGCTCGGTGCCACCCTAATCAACAACACATGGAGGCCTGTCAAGCTGAACGAAGGGATATTCCGGTACAATGAAATACGCTTTGCAGATGGCACGTTGAGAAAAGTTCTCAGCACGGGAAGAGGAGTTCCAGTAGACGTTGCTGTCGACATATTGAGGGACGGAGGGCAGTCGCTTATCTTTGCAGAAACGAGGAGGAGGGCTGTAAGTCTGGCTCAGAAAGCATCTGAAGTCATACCGAACCTCCTGACATTTCAAGAGCAGGCAGATGCAAGGAAACTTGCCAGCGAAGTTGCCGAGACTGGAGAAGAGACGGAGCTTTCAAAAACGCTTACTAAAATTGTTTCAAAAGGAGTGGCTTTCCACCATGCAGGGCTCTCTGGCGAACACAGAACTATCATCGAAAACGGCTTCAGAAACAGAATTTTGAAGGTTCTTGCAGCTACCCCGACTCTCGCCGCTGGAGTGAACCTGCCCGCAAGGAGGGTCGTGTTGAGCAGTCTGTACAGATACGATGCCGCGGCCGGAGGTCGGGCTCCAATAAGCGTCCTCGATTACAAGCAGATGTGCGGCCGTGCAGGAAGGCCAAAATACGACGATATTGGGGAAACTATTCTAATAGCGAATTCTGATGTTGAGGCAGAAGAGATCTTCGACACTTACATCAAGGGCAAACCAGAACCCATACATTCGCAACTTTCCAACTTACCCCCTCTACGGACACATCTGCTGGCAGTCATAGCTTCTTTGCCTGGAGTAAACATGGGCAATTTGGAAGAAATATTCCTCAAGACTCTATTTGCCGCGCAGAACAGAAAGCAGACCGTTGCGCAGAGGATAAGCAACGCTTTGGACTATCTTCTCGATGAAAAGCTCGTAGAAAAGAGGGGAGAGCGGTTCATTGCAACGGCATTCGGAAAGAGGGTTTCTATGCTCTACATCGACCCTGCAACGGGCGTCGGTTTTAGAAGGGCTACGTTGAAAGCTGAAAATGGAGGCTCCCATACCGTAGGTCTATTACATTTGATAGCTTCATGCCCAGATTTCACACCGCAGTTTTATCTGAGGTCAAAGGACTGGGATAATGCGAATATTTTTGCCGAGGAACACCAGACAGAGTTTCTATACCAAATAAACCAAGACAACGTCGAAAATAAACAGCAGTTCTTAGAGCCTTTCAGAACGCTTCAAGTTCTCCATGCATGGATAAACGAGTGGAGCGAGGACAAGATTCTCGAGCAGTTGGATGCAGAGCCCGGGGATCTGCACAGAGCAGTTGACAGCGCAAAATGGCTATGCTATTCCTTTGCGGAGCTTACCAAACTCATGAGTAGGATGGATTTGTACACTGAATCTTCTGAATTAAGACTAAGAATCGAGAACGGCATTAAAGCAGAGCTTCTACCTTTAGTAAGGCTTCAAGGTGTAGGCAGGGTGAGGGCAAGGGCTCTGCACAGAGCAGGATACAAAGAGATTTCAGCATTGGAAAAAACCTCGGTCGAAAGCCTTGCGAGGGTGCCTAAAATAGGGGCGAAAGTAGCAGCCAAGATAAAACAGCAGCTAGAGAGCTCTACACTTTGATAACAAAAGTCAGAGGTCTCCTTGGAGCAGTTACTTCTAGCGGAGAAATTCCGAAACTAGAAGATGCACTAGATTCAATATCTCACAGGGCATGGAATGACTACGTTTCTGTTAGGGGAAAGCAATGCGTGGCTTATGGGGCCTCTTATTCGGGTAAGAAGGCTAGTAATGTTTTAGTTCACGGGGAGATATTCAGCAGAGGAAGATATTTCGAGGAGCTTGCCGAAAATCCGTCATCAAGGACAGCAAGAAGATTGCTTCTAGAAGATGGGTCATTCTCTTTCGTATTTCCAAATGAAAACGGCATGATTTTCGGCAGGGACTCTCTGGGCACGAAGCCTCTGTACTTCGCAAGCAACAAGAGACTCTTTGCGGTAGCAAGCGAAAAGAAGGCTCTCGCAGTTCTCAATTTGGAGGAGATCAAAAGCATCCCCCCCTCGAGTGTTTACGTTTGGAAGAGAAATTCCCCGGAGAAATTGATACATTATGACTATTTGCGAGTAACGAAAAATAATCGTAAAGCCGATTTAGAAGACATTCTAGAGATTTTGCAGGCTTCTGTAAGGAGCAGAGTAAACGGGCGAAAACGCATCGCAGTTTCATTTTCAGGCGGTGTGGACAGCTCGCTTATCGCTGTCATGGCAAGCAAATTCGCAAAAGTTCTTGCAGTTTCCGTATCTGTAGAAGGTTCGCATGATGCCAGCGTTGCAAAGCACTCGGCAAGAGAGCTTGGGCTTGACTGGATGGAGGTAAGCATCAACGAGGAGGAAATCAGGAGCAGGATGGAAACGGTGCAGAATATCGCAGAGGTTTCTTCCTCGATAGACATCAGTATAGCGATGGGGTTGATGTTGTGTGCACAGAAAGCGAAAAAGGAAGGTTGTGATGCCATCTTAGTTGGACAACTGGCCGACGAAATCTTCGGAGGGTACAGAAGATACCTGAAACAGTATTGCTCAGAGGGGACAGAAGGTGTGCAGAGAGCCATGAAGCATGACGTGTTGAATGCTCATAGCACGAACTTCGACAGGGATGAGAAGGCAACCTGCCGATTCGTTGATTTGTACTTGCCCTATGCAAACGCTGACCTTGCCCGAATCGGTCTATCTATTAGCCCAGATTTGAAGTTCGACTGCAAAAAGGGTAACAGGAAGATCGTGTTAAGGCAGGCTGCCAAGAAATTCGGTATCCCTTCATCAATAGCAGAAAGGCCGAAGAAGGCACTACAATACAGCTCAGGGATTCACAGAATAGTAAAGAAGCATGCGGAACGTTAGCTGATATAACCAAGTTCCCTTTGTGCCCCTTCTCTAGCCTTTTCTGCGGGGCCTCCGCGCATCTTTTCAATGGTCTGTATAACAACTTCTGTCTCCTTCGACCTTGCTTCGAGGTTACCCATGTCAATC
>CAZXXP010000113.1:0-6352 GCA_964644785.1 uncultured Nitrosopumilales archaeon
ATCCTGCAACAAGCGTCCGGATCGGTTGGCCTGTTGTTTGCTCCTACCCCATAGTATGTCTTGATGTTATTCCCACCTCTGAGGATTGTTGGAGCCTCATATATCCAGAACGGCTTGCCAGTACCCCAATCAAGAGCAAAGACAACCCCGCTCTTACATCCTTTGATGAACGCCTTTTTTCCTTGTACCTGTCCTATGATACCTCCCCATGAACAGTCATAATCCCACATATCATGTGGATTCGCAGCAAACCACCATACAAGCTTTCCAGTTCTTACATCGAAAGCTGTGAAGCCACTGCCCTGATCTCCCCAACCAAGAGCAACGATGCCAGTTTCTTGATCAATTGGATAGTTCCCCCAGACTGCCGAACCATGGTTCGTAGCGGTGTGCATCCTTCCGAATGTGAATGAATTAGGTACTAGATCAATACCATCATTTTTTACAGCATCGTCAGGAACATCAGCGCATTTTGTGGCTAAGTATGTTGGTTCCTTGTCTCTAGCAGGATAGTTAATTCCTTCAAGATACCTTGGGTACTCAAAATACCAACCATTTCCATTCGCGATTTTGCACTGGTCAATGGCCCAGTTAGGATCGCCTTGAGCTGGGGGTTGGGTAAAGGTTCTGTAAAGCCTCTTTGGATTTTGAGGGTCTGTCATATCGAATGCCGTTACGAATGATCTGCCACCCTGACCACTTGCTCCGCCAACTGGGAAGAACATTATGTTACCAAGGAACTGAGGTGGATGTGTTCCTAGACTCGAATAGTATCCCTGGTTCCCAATCGAACCAACTGAAAGGTCTCCAATAATCTTCTGTTGCACAGGCCCTGGAAAATCGGCAGGTCTAGCAACTACCTTTGTCGGGTCTCCCAATTCTTGACTGGTACCGCAAACGGTTCCGGTCTTCAGATGCCATGCAGTTATGCCTGTCTTGGCATCTACAGCCACTATGTTGCAAGAGCCTAGCGAAGTACCAATGAGCCAGCCTTTTTCACGGTAATAGTTCAAGGCATGACCATGTTGCAATGGTTTGAAGAGCGCTGGATACTGGGCAATTTCAGCGTCCCAGTCATATTGAGTAGCATATGTGTTATTCCAGATGAGCTTTCCAGTTTCAGCGTTTATAGCCAGCATTCGTCTATCGTTCAATAGTACAAATACAGTTCCATCAACAATAACCACGGGGGTTCCCGAACCACTACCCGCAAAAGTTGCGGCAAATTTCGTTTGAATAGATGTCTTTGTATAAGGATAGATCCATTTTGTTTCGAGGTATTGAACATTATCCTTGTTGATCTGTGTCTGTGGACTGTAGCTGCCGCCTGTTGGTTGGTAGTTGATATATTCCCAATTTCCCGTCGCAACCGTAGGAGCTGCTCCTCCAACGGGAGGACCTCCAGGATCAAAGGCGCTTACGCGGGGGATTGCGGTAAGTAATGCTGGTCCGAGTAAAAGTGTTGCCGTCAGCAGACTCAACGTCATAATTCTATGAGCCATAGCAAAGCAGAGTAATCTTTTGTATATATCCTTTTGAACTTTAGAATTCATTGCAAAAAACATTATTTTAGTCCGATTTAGTCCATCTGATTCATGGACGCGTTCTGTGGGTAGCCCATCTGCTCTGTCAGAGTGGTCAATCAGCACCAAGGAGCCTGGCCCAACTCGTGGAAAAGGCAGGCCTTGCAAGATCCAGCGTCATGATGCGCCTGAAACACCTCGAAGGACAGTCCCTGGTGGTCAAAGAGGAGATCCTCCAAGGTTCCGTCGGCATACCCAAGATGCACTACAAACCATCTTCTAAGCTACTTGAACAAAGTGTCGATACTAAATCGGACTAAATTCCCAATATTGCAATGAGTTCCAAAGTGGATACTACAGGCCAAGTGAAAACATTAAAACAGGCTCAATAACGAACGGGAGAAGCGCTCTTTGGAGGCCTTGAAGTGTTTAACATAAGGATAAACCGCGATGTAAAAGTCATGACTTACCCTTTCAAGCAGGTTTTCCAAGGTTTTGAAAACTGCCAAGCTGTGAGGGATACCTTTGGCGAAGAAACTGACAAGGTCGTTAACAGTTTGGGAGTGGAATTGAACTCACGTAAAGGTTACATGGGAGTAAGCGAGACTACTGGCAATCTCATTGTCAGCACAAGCTATCTAAGGACTGGAGATGAGCTCTCGATTTACCTAGATGTCATACACGAGCTTGTCCATGTTAGGCAGTTCAAGGAGGGCAAGGACCTGTTCGATCCCAACTATCAATACGTCGATAGACCAACTGAGGTGGAAGCTTATGCACACAGCGCAAAGGAGGCGAAAAGGCTAGGGATGACAGATGACAAAATAATGGACTATCTCCGCATGGACTGGGTTACTGAAGAGGAGGTTCAGAGGCTAGCTAAGAGCATAGGTGTGGTGTCGACTACGAAGCCAAAAGAGAATACTTTGAAGCCGACCGCAAGAAGACCTTCTCGATAATTATAGCTGACCCAACTGTCATGCCTGGTTTGAAATTATGCTGTTTTCTTTCTCCTAGCCCATACTACTATGCCGACCGCCACGATTACTATCGCGGCTCCAGCACCCACCATGAGGGTGGTGTTGTCAGCGGCTGGGGCTACCACTTCCTTTGGAGGAGAGCTAGGCTTCGGTTCTATGGGTGCAACGCCGGCAACCTTCAGAGGAAGGACTCTCTCGCCTCTAGCAATGTATAGATCCTTACCATCTACTATGGCGTGTATAATGTAATACATCGCATTCGCTTGAGGTGCTTCAATGGTCACCGAATAGCCATGGGGTACATCATGTGGTGGGTCAATGGCTAAATAGTCAGGAGTGGCCTTTGCATAACTCTTGAAGTCTGCAGGGTTACCGGGCTTTGTGTCCCAGTGAACTGCTGTCTGTGAGATCTTACCAGTTCCGGTTATCTCCCATGCGAACGTTAGTTTCTCGCCTGCTGAAGCTGCTGCAGGCACAGACTTTATTCCTATTGCTACGTTTGTTGGCGCACCTACGGGTATTATTCTCTCACCTTCCGTGTTGTATATATGGACTCCGTCAACAGTTGCGTGAATGATCCAAAACATGGAGCCTGACTGCGGAGCATCAATCGTTGCTGTATACTGCTTTGGGGCCCTATCACCAGGGCTGATCTTCTCGAACTGCGGTGTAAATTTGGAATAAGTCTTGTAGTCAACGGCATTTCCAGGTTTTGTGTCCCAGTATACCCCTGTACTGGTGATAGAACCTAAACCAGAGACCTCCCAAGTAAACGTAAGCTTCTGGCCTGGGTCAGCTTTTCTCGGGGCAGATACGGTAACTATGTCTGTCACACCTGATCTTGATGCTAAGACTGTGGGGAAGGTTAAAGAGCTTAGCGATGAGAGAATTAGTACTGCTATTATTGCTGGCACGATAATGCGAAAACCGTTGCGGATCTTCATAGCCGCTCCAATCAATATCATATATATAAAATATCAGAGTGCGTTTATCTCAAGTGGGTTCTATCCCAATGCCGAGCTCTGAATCGAGGAAGAATTCATGGTGATATTCGCACAGATGTTTTTTATGGTCAAAGTTCGCGAATCTCCCTCTATCAATATGTTTCTTTCCACATTTCTTATACACGATGACTTTGGTTCAACTTTTTGATATCAGGGTTTTGCATCAACGATAAAATTGTGAACGCGTGTCGGCCGTAACCCTCTTTCTGTTTTAGGCGAGATTCAGCTAAGCGGCCTACCCAGGTCTCTGGCATGACTCACAGACCCTTGTTTGGCCTTGCTCCGCGCGGGACAGCCGTTTCAGTCCTTGCTGGGAACCTCAGGCCTGCGCCATCATAGTAACTCCAGGTTGGATATCGTTTCTGTTCTGTTGCCGCCGATTTCTCGACGTGCTTCTCAGCACCGCGCCCATGCCTGGAGAGAGGAGTTTCCACAGGAGTTCCCCGTGACCCGCCCACCGACTCGCGTCCTATCTTTGAAAGTTAAATGTCCTAATTATTCTTTTTCTGCTTGCTGAACTTCCTGTACGCTATGTACGCTACTCCTGCCAGAGGGTATACTGGAAGCAGTCCCACTATGAGTATCAATAATCCTCTTGCAAGGATTTCTGCGACTGATAGGGCTACCAAGAGAGGCTCCAACAGAAGCCTATCCAGAAGGGAGGGCTCTACATTCTTGGGCTTCTCAACTATCTGCGGCTCTATCAGGCTTACCGTAATTGTTGCCATAGATACTTGGCTATCAAGCCTCTTCAGCTGAGCCGTAAGTACTTCTATCTGCTCCTGCACTTGATCAATCCTTTGCTGAACGGCTAGTATATCCTGAGCCGTCCTTGCTGTCTTCAGTATCTCTTTGTACTGCGCTAATACGGAGTTGAAGTTCTTCAGTCTGGCACTTGCATCTACATATTGCTCTGTAACATCCCTTGAATTTGTGCTGAACGATATCAGCTCGCCAAGAGCGGCAAGCTGGGAGATGGCCCTATCAAGCTGATCCGCAGGGATTCTTAGCGTGAACGATGCCCTTGATGAAGGTTCAAGGAGTATACCTTTCTCTGCTACCCTTCCTCTTGGTAGGGGTTCTATGTATGAATCAGTAACAAATCCTCCTAGGGAATTCGCAATCCTCCTGATTTCTACTGCCGCCTGACCAACGCTCGTTACATTGAGCCCAATTGACGCTGTAGATATTACCATCCTATCCTCAACCGCAGATTGCTGGAGAGGAGCCAATACTTTGTCTACATATCCTACATCCCGTATTATGCCTGGAGGCATGGGTGCTGGAGCTATGACGGGCGCGCCTTCTGGCCTTGCAATCGAGCCAACTGAAGGTCCGGACTTTGGATTGTTGACATATCCCGGTTCGGGAGCTACATCTACCGAAGCCAATGGGCCTAATCTGGTGCTTGACAGCCCTACACCGAATGCTAGAACCAGCAGCACTATGGCGGCGACTTTCTTGTTGCGCAGGTTTGCGGATTTGATTTTACTAATCATGGCTTTAGAGAGGAAGTCAGGAGATTTAACCCTGAGGATAGAAACAGCCCGTTCTGTGCATTAGAACAGTCATCGTGCCTGCGGGAAGTACTCCTTTTCTATCCCTGCTATAGATTCTGAATCTTCTGCTTGGGAGTAATCCTGCAGGGGTTCTTCGTTAAGCTCCAAGAATGTAGACCCCCAC
Source organism: uncultured Nitrosopumilales archaeon (assembly GCA_964644785.1). Classification (GTDB taxonomy): domain Archaea; phylum Thermoproteota; class Nitrososphaeria; order Nitrososphaerales; family UBA57; genus VHBL01. Next base: position 5,191 of record CAZXXP010000113.1, read on the forward strand.
TTGAACTTGGAGAGCAGTATCTCTGCATCTTGTCTGAATCCAAGAATAACCAATGTTGCTGACAAGGCCTCCACGGAACTCAGGGTGTATACGTGGCCGTAGTTCGTCGGGTTAGCCGCCAGCAACATTGGCAATCTTCTGCCAATCCCCTTGAACCTTCTTACAAACACTTCTTCTGCTCTTTTCCAAGAGCAGTCTATTACTACCAGGCCATTTTTCATGTGCTTGCTATCATACTTTGTCAAAATCTCCGCCACAGAAGGGTTCAGGACAAGAGAGTTCCTGTTAATCATGTGTGCTTTAGCAATTGGCTTTAAGATGCCTGCACGGACAAGTTTCGATGCTGTGCACTTTGCAGGGTCGTCTTGGTGCATGTGATAGACGTAGAGTTTCAGCTTGCTCGACCCCATTGCATAAGATTTGTATTTAACCAAGGCATTCACCTATGTTTGCATTACAAATGTTGAAACTGCGCGATACCGTTCCTCAAGAGATGCATGATAATGCTGAAGAGCTGCGCCGAGTAGGGATACTTAGATTTTTAGGTGATACCTTGGTATTTGACAGACAATTTAGCGATGGTGTTCTGGAGAATGCAAGCAACATAATGAGGGATGCAAGTTGCAGAGGATCGCAGTGTGAAACCAGAGATGCAATAAGGGATGCAATAGCAGCGATGTTAGGAAGCAGGGGGATGAGAAATCCGAGAACTATCACATTATGTTCGGAGCTTTTCATTTTGGAGCATGGAAAAGCACCTGTAGAATTTGAAGTCTAGTACACAAAGTATTTTGCATCGTATTTGAAACATGCGGGTAGCGGTCAGATTGTGCAGACTTCTCGGCGTAATTTCAAGTCAGGGTTTCTCTCAAGGGTACTTAGCAGAATTTAGGAACCTTGCAGAGACTGGCAAAGTCAGAAGGGGAGCGGCACAGGGACACAAAGACGGCTGGGGAGTTGTCCTTTATGATGGAGACACTCCAAGATACCTTGCCAGAGAGCCTAAGAGCGCATCGGCAGACCCGAAATATCTGGAAGTCTCTGATGAATTGGCAAAAGTGCAGGAGGGGATTCTTCTTGCACACTTGCGCAAGGCTACCAAAAATGGCGGGCCGCCTTCTGTCGAAAATACTCACCCATTTGTCAATGGCAGATGGGCATT
>CAZXXP010000114.1:0-5214 GCA_964644785.1 uncultured Nitrosopumilales archaeon
GAAGGGGGATCAATCGAGTTGCTCTGGCATCAACAGCGTAGAGGCATTAGCAGGCATCTCCAAGATTGCCGCCAAAGGATAGGTTGACCTTAAGGAGTATTGCACTCTCCTCTAGTACCTGCCTGATATTGTTCTTACCCATGCACAATTACCCGAACTGAGCCTGTACGACGGCAGCTGTTTCAACTGACGATTTTGACGACGATTTTGACGACGATTTTGACGGAGATGACGACGGTGTTGACGAAGATCTCATCAGGGGATAATTTGGGAATGAAAAGCGCACGTCTACCTGCATGACGGAAATGACGAACCCTGAAATATCAGAACGATGCTGTAGGACTACTATGCCCAGACGATTGTCTGATGAAGATGAAGTTTGCGCAGTAAGGGGCTATTTTGAGGGCCTGACGCGCGATGCAACAGTAGAGAAGTGTGGACTTTCCGGAGGTACAGTATCAAAATACTGGGAAGATTTACAGCGAAAAATAGGTCCAGAGGGTATCGAGGCAAGAGAATACGCCACCAAGGCGAAGAGGCTGAACATCACTTTGGGGGAGGCGGCAGAGAATGCCCAAGCCGTTGCCTCAATAAAAGCAATAGGAGTATCTCTGGATAAGATGGCAGACTTTGCAACTGGAATCTACCGCGCCTCTTTGAAGGCAAAAAGGACAGCCGAGACCGTGGTGTCAGTTGCATCCCGCGTGTTGCAGATGGAGAAGGATACAGGGTTTCCATTTGAGGAGGTAGCTCAGAAGCTGGAGCAGGATGCCAAGACTCTCAGGGATACCCGCAATGCGATAAAGATAGAGTCGCAGACGCTTTTGGACACCAGGCAGGCTGTCTCTGCGGCTGTAAAGAGTAGAGGGATGACGATGGAGAATCTTGAGAGCTATGCCGCTACGCGAGATTGGTTGAAGGCGCGAGGGATAGACATAGATCAAGACCTTGCGAGAACGGTAAATCTAATCAGGAATGCAATAAGGCTCGGGTACGACCCAGATAGCCTCACGCAAGAGATCAAAGCATACAGTGATCTCTCGTACCAGATATCGGAAATCGAAAAGTCGCTCAGCTTAGTCAAGGATCAGCAGGCGGTTGCAAAGACCGAGCTGGAGGGATTAGAGGCAATCTCCAAAGTGAAACAAACCGCACTTGCTGATTTGAGGTGGGTAAATGAATCGGGCTTTACCAATGAAAGTATCGCCTTCTTAAAAGTGAAGGCAGGGAAGATATGTTCAGCTCGAGGCATCCCGCCAAAGGAGGCAGTGAAGTTATTTTTTGACGCCCTCGCTGGGTATGATGAAATACATGGCTACGTAGGAGACATAAAGACGCTACAGGGGGACATAAGGACGCTAAAGAAGATATGGGAGGAATCTGAATCGAAAATGTTAGCTGCCGAAGCCAGAGAAAAAACCCTCAATGCGGAATACGATCAGAAGCGGAAGACACTGGAGGCAGGTTTCCAGAAAGACAAGGGGGAGAAGGAGGAGGCTATTGCAAAACTGGAGGGTCGAGCTGCCGTGCTCATCAAGGATGTTAGAAACTTGGAGAGTGCAACCAAAGGGCTCGATAAGCTATACGGGCGCTTCAAACGGGAATCAGAAACGGCCCTTCTGATAGAGCTGGTTACATCGCCAGAAACAGTAAACAAGGATCCTCTCGTCGTGCTTTCGCCTTTCCTATCGCTCCTATTCGCCCTGCAGCGATACATCGAGAACCAGAAGGGAGATTTGTTCAATCTTGCAAAGATCCGCGAACTAATTCAGAAGTTGAGCGGGGAGATACAAAGCCACGACTCTGGATATTCCAAGCATGCCATGGTTGCGGTCATGAAGACACTTCAGGATACTTTGGAACCAGATCTACTGAGATCTTCTTCCTCGATCTCATCTTTTGTAGGTCAAATTGTCACAGAAATTACCCGCGAAGTCGAGAAATCAGTTCAGTTACCAAGATCAGCCGAGGACTTGGCCAAGGAAGTAGAAGCCTTGGTGGGTAAGGTTTCAGACACGGCCTCTCTGGACTCTATATTTGCTCAGGGAAGGCTAGACTTCTTCAGGCAAATCAAAGCGGGAAAAATAGAGTTGTTCATTCGAGAAGGCCATTCCAAGGTAAGCCAGGCTAATGTTCCAGATACTCAGATGGCTTTTCTCAGCGCAAGGCGCGACTCCTTCGGATTCGAATTATGTGTATACCCAGGATCCAGTGACGGCTACGTAGCTTATACGTCGGGAGACGCTCGACCCATTCCTGTCGAGGGATTCGAAAGGAGAATGGCAAAGCTATCGGAGGATATCCTAAAAGGCTACAGGGACCGAGACCTTGGCCGAGAGATGAGAGAATTGGCCTACGATGTGCTCTTCAGCACTAAATGGAACCCTAAAGAGGAAAATTCGAAAAGTCCTCAAACTAATCAGGGTAGTCCCTCTTGAGCAGAAGTCTTCCTCCGTCCAAGATCATGTGGTTCTAAGGCCTGACCTGACTAATTGCCCGCAGGCAATACCAAGAATTTGGTAGCCCCGCCCAGATTCGAACTGGGGTCACCAGGTTTCTTCTCCAGAAGATCCAGAGCCTGGCATCCATAGCCCAACCTGGTGTTTGGCCGCTAGACTCCGCGAGCTTACGCTCTCGACGGGGCTGCGTCGGGGCTGATCAACATTGCCTGATTCACGTGTTTTTTAGTGTTTCATAGGTTCATGGGAGGCCGACTTGCTTGAAGTTTTCGGCATACACGTCCATCTTTCTTACATCCTCTTCAGTAGGGAAGAATGTGATTCCATCTATGGGAACCTGTGCACCGTACTTCATATTGGTATATGGCTTTGCAGGTATCAGCCCCTCATACTCTGTCCCCTTCTTTCTCTGCCAATCTTCTGACAGCAAATAATTGTGGAATAACTCTGCAGCGTTTGGATGCTCCGCATTTTCAAGAATGGCGATGCTCCTCTGCATGGCAAGGTTAGGAACATCCTTTAGGTTTAGCTTATTAACGGACCAGCCCACCTTGATCAAAGGTAGGGGTGTTCCAATGCCAAAATCTCCTCTCGCTAAGTACTTGTGTAGGTTATGACAGCACGGGTATGACCTTGGCTTTACATTCTGAACAAAATCCTTCATCATGCTCTCCCACTTTCTTTCGCCAAGAATGTTGAGCAACGTTGCAAAGTAATAGAAGCTGTACAATCCATTTCGGCCCTGTCTACCACTGACTGCATCGCCACTTTGCCCTGCAGTTATGGTTCCGCTAAATCTGTCCAGCTGGAGGGTACTGTGTCTGGTTCAATCATGTTCGGGTTGTAAACAGCTCTTGTGGGTTCGACGGCAATTCCAGCCCACCGATAATCTTCATCTTTGAATCGCGAAGGGTACTCACAGTAGCGTAGTAGGTGTTGCGTAGTGTAGTAGGCGTAGTAGCGCGCTACTTCTTTTCTTCAGGTTGAGGCTTCAAATCCTCTTTCTTTTTCTTTGGTTTCTTGAGAAAATCGAATATTCCCATGTTCCAAACCATAGCAAAGGCTGCTTTATTTAGGTTTGGATGGTCACCTGGCAGCTATCGTGCAGCTTTACGAACTCGATGCTCTCTTCACGCCAGCTAATCTGAGGATCCTCTGGGGGAATCTAAAGTGTTGATGGGCGCGCGCTACAACTGTTAATGCAGCGATAGTCATCCAGCCTTCAAGAATCGGGCCTTCTGGAGGGTCTACACCTGTAATCGGCATCATTTGATCCATGACGTAGAAGGAGTCGAAGCCGTAACGCTCAGCTTCCAATGCAATCCTTTCTATAACATTTTAAAACTAATTGTTTGGAAGTCCGAAAGTGTGATTGGGCTGTTGGAAGCCGAACTTTTGCAAGGATAAGCCTAAACTCAATTGCTGAATTGGCTGGAGTCTTTGGACACGTAGCGCGCCCCTACTAAACCGTAGGTCATAGGTTCAAATCCCAGCGGACTTGTACGCCGTTTGTCTTTGCAAATTATTTACTAGTAAGCCCAAACCCAAACCCACGATCAGAAGTCGGCAACTGGATTTACTGAATAGCGGGCATTGTTTGAGAATATTGGGAGAATAATTGAGAGAACTTTTAGCGCGAAAAAATCGGCTCATCTGAATGAGCACTCATTACACTATTACATCCCCTTGCACATGCTAAAACAGTAAAATGACCCTCTTTTCATGAGGGTTATCTGTAGCTTTTTGGTTGGAACCTCTTAGCACTTCATTGAATGATGTAAGTGTTAGGGAGGAGAAATAGTAGCCGAGGTACTACGAACATATGCTACTTCCATGGATCTTCCATGGCAGCACGAGCATCCTCGCCGCATCGACGTCTCCAGTGTACAAATGCTAAATGTCACGCGCAAACGAGGAAAGGTACGCATTCAGTCGATCAACCCCACGTTTTCCTGGACCTGGATGGTCTGCATGTTTTTCAAGAATCAGGGTTAGGAGTCGGAAAGGTGTATGATAACTTCAGAGACGCTGGTGTCGAACCCTGCTTCTTTGCAGCCCACTCGTACCATTCATCAAGAAGCGATCTGATATAGAAAATTTAGGCTCGCTAGCAAATGATGGTGGGCCGGGGCGGATTTGAACCACCGACCTTCGCTGTGTGAGAGCGACGTCCTAACCGAGCTAGACGACCGGCCCTTCGCATACCCGTCTTCGTCTGTGTCTTAAAGACGAATACTAGTCATCTATGCTCCAGCACTTCTGGCTGTATTTGCAATAGGAGCACTTCCAGACTAGGTTCAGGTCTTTCTTGAGGTGCGGCGCGGCAAACGGATTCTTTGTAGACACGGCATCGTTGAACAGTTTTGCCCTATTCTCAATCTCTTTCCTCACTTCTGCAAGCTCGTTATCATTAAGAGTAACGGTCCTGAACCTGAATGGTCTTTCTCGATTGTTGACCATGAGATAGAGCAAGATTCCTACGTTAGAGTTAATCATCGCCATGTAGTATTTCAATTGGGTGACATGGAATGGCCTTACGGAATCATCGTCAGATCTTACGGTCTTGATTTCAATAGGTACCCCGTCAAAAAGGTCAATCGTCCCTATGACTCCGTCAACCGTTATCTCCTTCTCTGCTATCGCAGAACCCTTCTCGGCGACCCTTTGCAAAGCAAGGTGCGCACCCTCGCCCAAAGCATACGAAGCCAAATCTCTTTCATCGATCGCCTTTGGCTCGAGCTTTCTGAAGACCTGT
>CAZXXP010000114.1:5277-6337 GCA_964644785.1 uncultured Nitrosopumilales archaeon
CGCATATACCTCCTCCAACAGTTTCAGCAGTTTCTCACGATATGGAGAGCCTTCTTCTATGAGCAAGTCGCTATGCGCTGAACATCAAATGCTATTGAAGTTTGCCCCAGTATCCAAAGGATTCAATAATGGGTTCTGTTTAAGCACATAGGGAGAGATATTGGCAAAGGCCTTCGTTTTGATAAATGTCCAAACAGGTAACGAGGACAAGGTCATAAAACAGCTCAAGGCTGCAAAGAATGTCAGCGAGGCATACTTCGTTTACGGAGTCTATGACTTCATCGTCACAGTCACTGCGCCAACGACTGACGAGCTCAAAGACAGCGTCCTCAGCCTCAGGAAAATTTCAGAGATCACTTCTACACTTACCATGATGGTAATAGAGTAACCATTGTTTACGGAGAACCTTTCATAGTTTCTGTAAGATTACGGTTCAGAATTCCGCATCATACATGCAGGGCTGAGCTGCTAACACACTGTGGTGCTCTACCGACCGGAACGATTCTACTGACAGAAAGGCATGGAACTACCTTGATGCCTGGGCCATGCGTTCTTGCTCGTTCTTCTTCTTTATCGAATAACCGTTAGTATCGTTCCTTGCAGCGGCCATAATCTCGTCAGCCAGAGCCTCCTCAACGCTTTTTCTGGAGGCAAAGGCTGCATCCCTGACACCTTCAGAAATGAACCTTAGTGCAAGGTCAACCCTCCTCTGCGGAGAAATGTCAACGGAAACATGGTAGGCAACTCCTCCGTAAGCTATCCTAGTTGTATCTTCATTCGGAGATGCGTTCTCTACTGCCTTGACAAGAACCGCTATTGGATTCTTACCAGTTTCAAGAGCTATGATATCAAACGATCCCTTGATAATTTTGATAGCTTTCTGCTTCTTACCTCCCATCCGTCCCGTATTCTTGGCATGCTTCCTGCCAAAGTGCATTATGGTGTTAGCCAACCTTTCCACGATGTTGACATGCGACTTGCCGAACTTTTTGTGCTCGTGCCTTCCCATAGACGTAGGAATGATAACCGGGTTCAGGGAAATTACCCTTTGGAGCCCTGG
>CAZXXP010000115.1:0-6189 GCA_964644785.1 uncultured Nitrosopumilales archaeon
GCCCTCATCGACCCTTTATTATTGACAGGGGTGGAATGATTTCGTGATAAAACACTGTCCACCTTGGCAATAATCGATTTATCATTAGGTTTGACCCTCTTGCTCGTCTTACGTCCTTTGGCTGATCTTGGCGGATCTCTCCGATTAAATCAATACCATAATTAAAGCAATCCGTCCGATTAAACCAACAGAAGAGTTATGGATCTACGGGTGTTGTATGGAAAACAGTAGATGCGCAGGCTCCGTAGGTGTATTATACACATGTGAAATCAAAAGTATTTAGATATTTTGAGCCCCTCAAGTGTATAATACTACTCTTCCACAACCACTTTCCAGTAAAGAGGGACACCGATGAACTTGGACCAACTGTTCAAAATCTGATACTAAATCTTCCTTTCTTGTGTGACCCTAGATTCAATTTCTTCAGGAGGTTTTAGAGTTCTGAATTTTACATATAGCAAGATATCATAGACTATCTTCAAGCCGCCGCCGATGAAGAATGGGAAAGATAATGAAAGAAACTGGAGCACATAACCAGAAATCAACGGGCTGATAGCCTGTGCAGCATTCCTAGAAATGTTCGTGAAACCAGATGCAGCAACCCGTTCTTCGGGATTGACAATGGCGACAGTATAGGATTGCCTAGTTGGAACATCCATTTGGGACAAGGACATCCTCCCAAGATATAGTGCCATAGCGAACGGCAGCGTAGGAGCTAAAGGAACCATCATCAGGAGAACATTAGAAGGAATATGGGTAAACACCATAGTCCTTATCAGACCTATTTTGTCAGCTATCTTTGAAGCTACGAGAAATGAAAGTGCAGTCAGGATTCCTGCGGCAGAAAAAATAGCAGATATTTGTTCGAGAGGCGCATTGAACCTTGCGTAGAACCAATACGCGATAATGCTTTGGATAACGAAGCCGCCAGCAAAGGAATCAATGGCAAATAGCATTGAAAGTCTAGCAATCCTCCCCCTAGATTCTGGGGACAAAAGTTTGTATCCAGTAAAATTTGCTTGGGAAGGGGGCGCTTCCACCCGGTAGGACAATGATCTGTATAGTAGAAACGTGATGATGCCCGTCAGAATGTAAAAGATAAAGAGCGGCTTAAAGGAGTCTAGTAATGTAAGGCCCAGAGATTTTTCCAAAATTGAGGGAAGGCTACTAAGCAACGCACCAACAGAAGCTGCAAACGTACCGCCTGTGTTGTATAGAGCGAATGCAAGCGTCCTCCTCCTTTCCTCGCATGTCTGAGGAATTATGGCCTGTTCCACAGAAAGAAAAGGACCTACTTCAGTGCCGGTCACGTTTATCGTACCTATCAAAGCGGCGAATAGAAGAGCCACGTAGTTAGTTGTAACTACAAAGATTGTTCCTGCACCGGACATTAGTGCAGCAAGCAGAAGGAGCGTCATTTTGCGTCCGACCTTGCGTTCAAGAATACTCGCCAAAATCGTGAAGGCTGCCGAACTTACCAGAGTCGCAGTGAGTATGATTCCTATCCTTACTTCCTCAAACCCCAACAATCTAAGGTAAATTGCCATGACTACGCTTAGGAATCCGTAGCCAATCGCTCTGATTATTCGTGAGGCTAAGAGAATCTTACCGTCTCTGTTTATCCACGGGAGCATAACATTCACTTCCTAACAAATTGCTTCGTTAGTACCTAGAAATGCACTCGCGCGGCAACGAACCACCCCGTTATCTCCCTCAGTTCCTCATACTGTCTATTGCCTTCATGAAGACATTCTTCCGCTCGCTCACCTCGTAAGGTGCCACAGAAACTCTCAGGATGGGCAGAGTGACTCCTCTCTTAACAAATTCACTTAACTTAGCTTTGCATTGTTCAGGTGTGCCATACACAGAAAAAACATCGAGCATATCATCAGTAATTAGCGATAACGCTCCTTTCTTATCCCCTACGTCGTACAATCCTCTCATCTTGGTTACTTCCGCTTTGAACCTTGACTTTTCTAAAATTGGGTTTAGCTCAGGGTAGGAGATGTAGAAAAGAATATCTTCCTTCGCGGCATTAATGGCTTCTTGAAGATCATCAGCAACCGCAAAGATGATTGTATGACCGATCTCAATCTTAGATGGGTCTCTGCCGACGCTTCTCGCACCCTCAGCTATCATCCTCTTTGCAAAGCGAACGTATGCGGGAGTACTAATAGAGTTGAGAATTACTCCATCAGCCACTTGACCTGCTAATCTTAGCATGCGTGGAGCAGTGGAACCAAAGTAAATCGGAATGTCCAGCGGGAACGGCACTAATCTTGGGAACTCCTTAAAGTTGAATAGCTGACCCTTGAAAGTCGTATCCGTACCAGACAGCAGTCTTCTTATGATCTCTACGTACTCCCCCATTCTTTCAAGACGCTGTTCCTGCTTTATACCAAAATATTGTTCTGCCCTGCTTCTGTATCCGATTCCTAACCCTAGAAACGCAACCCTGTCGTTTGAAAGTTCTTGCAAAGTCGCTGTACCCATTGCAAGCTGGAAAGGCGTTCGTGTGTAGATTGGCATAACGCTTGTTCCTAACTTAATTTTCCTAGTGTTGGCAGCAATAACAGATGCCAAAGCAAAACCATCTCTGTAGAACGACTCAGCAACCGAGATGTGGCTGAAACCCGCTTTTTCCGCAGCTACGGAGCAAGCTATTATGTCGTCAATAGGCATCTTGAGGACGCTGTAGAACATTAAGGCTAGCTTTTTCATGAACTGATCACGGGAGTAGAATCGTCGTTCAAATTTCCTCGTAGACCGCAGTGCCACAGGTTTGAGGTAGCAATAATTAAAGTCCCCGCCTTGCTATATCGAAGGCAAATGTGTTAGCGCCATCCTCGGTATTGATTTCCTCATCAATAATGAACGCCCTAGTATCAATTACGACCATAACGCCGGGTTTAGTGATAGTACAGTAGAGTCTTTCTCTTTGTGTATTGTGCCAGATCGCATCTGGTGCCCCGGGAATGGGCACAACTAATATTTCATGGCCTGTTTTAAGATCCACCGCAACCACAGCTCGGCCATCACGTGCAACAAATGCACAGCTAGTTCGCTCTACAATGTCTTGACCATGCGGTCCTTCGATGGAGACAGAGAGGAAAACCTTCTGTCTCATTGTTTCGGGTTCTAGTACAATTACACCGGGTGGATCACGAATGTTTACAAAAAATAGGTCCAAGTTGCTATCGTATCTACACCAGCGGGGCCTTCCAGATAGCTTTATGCTCGCAAAAATACGCCCAGAGATAGGGTCAAGCCGCCTTGCACGAAAGTCTTCCACATCAGCGACGAGAAGTTGTTTACGAGTGGTGTCACATGCAAGCCCGTTGGGCTTCAAACCTGCTTCCGTTACACTTCCTACATTCCCTTTAATCGCATCTATCAACAGAATCTTGCCTGCGCCCAGGGCCGCGGCGAATAGAAGACCATCACCTAAGAACGCAGAACGCAAATGTCTTCAGGGCAGCCGGATACAGTTGCTAAATGACGAGCTCTTTCACCCTCTATGACCTCTACACTTCCATTGGCAGTGTGGGCAACAAAGATTCGAACGCTAGAAGTGTACACGTCTGCAGGATCGAGGCCACCCAAAGAATGAGCCGGGAGATCTAAGTATTCTCTAAGTTTCAATCTAACACACTTCTTCAACCTAGCGTTTGTCTGTCCCTATAGGTTTTGTAGCTATGTCTCCTTCTGCTGGTCGAGTTTCCACTTGCAATATGCGTAGAGGGCATCGTATACGTAGAATTGCTTGCTCATGTTATCGAAATCGTTTTTAGTTATTAGTCGGAATCCTTCGGCAATTGAGGCCAGACCAGCGGATTCTGGCGTCAAGTCAGGTCTATGCGCGTCAGCCCCTCTAATTATTTTGGCTAACTCTACCAAAGCGGGGTCAACCTCTCCCAATCTGTACTTTCCGATAAACGCGTCAAAACTTACTTTATCGCCGTGGTGTCCAAGTTCTACTCCAGGAATGTCGAATGGTGTCGCTTCCTCTTTGTTCGCAACTTTCGATACCTTCTCAGCCTGGACGAATAGAAATTCGGCTTGTGGGTCTATGAACCTCTTAATCAACCAAGGGCATGCAATTCTGTCTACTTTTGCTTTCTCGCGTGTAACCCATCTACTACAGGTCATGATGTCTGAACCTTATATATGTAGATATTCTACCTATGTAAATCTAGTTCACTGTGCAAAACAAAGCGAATATTTTTGATCATGACTCGATTATGAAGTCGTCAAGGGATACTTTGGAATCCACACCAGTAGAGAGCCCTACAAGCCCCTCCCTGAAAGTAGAGTCCGATAGGTAGATAATGAGCTTACCGTTTATCAGGCTTTGTATCGAATTGCCTATCGCAATAACCCTTAGCGAATGCCACCTTCCAGATGGGATAGCTGCTGGAGATTTAGCCAAACTAAACAATTGGCCTTTAGTATACTTAAAGAGAGTCAGACTATTCTCTAGGGCATTTGCCTTGAGCAGATAGTAGTTTTCAGAGTCGACAAACCTGAAGATTATCCCCGCACTCCCTTCCTTAACTCCTGATACTATCTTCAGATTAACACTCACACTAACATTAGCGTATGTCTCTCCTCTAAGCAGGATGTAGGGTTGGTGTACATCGGTAGTGTTACTCGGAGTCCTACTTAGGACGCTTGGCCCACTCGTTGCTGTCACATCATGCATTACTGACCATTCATTAATCGATATGGTCCTTTCAGCCCCTAAGTAAGAAGGTGGCGCACCAACTTTATCTTGGTCAAAGTTGAATAATTTCGTCTGTGTTCTGGGATTAGTCGAGATAGTGTAGAAGCTTATCCAATAATTGGTGCTATTGGAAGTTATCCATCTTCCTGAGAGCCTGCCTATTGTTCCCACAGGGTACGATAAAATCTCTTTTGAGGGCCATGGTTTTATTGGAAAGATAAGGCCTTCTTTGACCTCTCTCGGCTTTAATGTCAACGTCAAGCGCCCATATTCCTCAGCAGTTAACTGGACGTAGTATGAATCAGGCTGCCTCATGTTGATTTCTTCACACTCGCCAAGACCCACCACCTCACAGTCGCTCGCCCATTTCAGATAATCTTCGTCGTATCGTACCATTGCGAACTTGAGTTTAGGATTCGACGATATTGTTTCATTTGTAACCGCTATCAAGTCTTTTTCAGGGATTTCTGTCCAAGAAGCCCTTCTAACCCCCAGCATAACGAGTTTTAGATCATAGGTTGCACTGCTTTCGGCAGCCTTCTGTACGAAATCTTGAGATTGTCTTGAAACTGTTTTCTCTGCGACCGTTGGTTTGTCGACATACTGAAGGTCGCTTCCTAAATGAGTCTGGCTTAATAACAAGACAGCTAAAAGGACTAGACTTACGCTGATTGGAATAACCATGACCATAAAAGATCTCACAGTTAGCTTCTCTCCATTTGGAGTTATGTAGATTACCTACATATTAATATAGCAACGATGTCAGAATTCTGCTAGGATTGGACTTAAGCAAGGATGAAATCTGCAGATGGAGTTAGCATGCCAGCATAGAGTGGGTGGAAGGTAGTTTGAGCCGGATTTGATGGTGGGAATGGTTTGAAGATTGCCTTCTTAATCGCGATCATAAGCATCATTGCTATATCTGCCCTAATTGTAACATTGATTCTTCGACCACCTGTAGCATTGTTTGGGTCTCAGACTCAACAGTCATCCTCCCCGCAAGTTGAGGTTGTTCAGGTGAGTGAGATTAATGCATATCCAACCAACTATTCTGGAAAGAATATCCAGACTGAAGGTAGTATAAGGAAAGATTTCTCTTTAGCGGCTCCCTATGTGCTCAGTGATGGCAAAGTGTCACTGTTTCTTAAATCAAATAACGATATGGATAGATATGTTGGTCTTACCGTTAGAGTTACAGGGGTAGTTAAGCACGACATACAGCTCTTGAACGCTCTCGCAACTTGGATCGATGTTCAATCGATTCAGCCGATAGATGGAGAGCCATCATTTTACCTTGAGATGGAAAAGCATGGAGTGTTCATGGAAAATGAAGATTTTGGCCATCGAACATTAGATCGGCTACTGGTGTACGATAATTCTAGGACACTTACCGTCCATTCAGCAAAATCTGTATTTCTCCAACGTACGACGTTAACGGAAGGGAGAGTCGAAGACATTAGGCAATC
>CAZXXP010000116.1:0-6147 GCA_964644785.1 uncultured Nitrosopumilales archaeon
CGTCTCCGTCAAAATCTGCGTTGTAAGGCGGGCATACCGCTGGGTGCAATCTAAAGGTCCTATAGGGCAACACTCTCACAAAATGCGCCATTACTGACATCCTGTGCAAAGACGGTTGCCTGTTGAACAATACGATGTCCCCATCGAGCAGATGTCTCTCCACTATTACTCCTAGCGAAAGCGAATCTGCAACTGTTGACCTGTCCGTCACATAATCTAGCCTAATCTTTACGCCGTCGGGTCTTATGACATAATTAGCGCCTGGGTGGTTGAACGGGCCATTAGTGACAAGTTGCTTAAGGAAAGCTATGTTCCAGTTTGAAACCCTTTCGGGAATTGTAAGTTTTTTTGCGATGTCAAGTGGGACTCCAACTTCTGATACGTCAAGACTGGGGTCTGGTGATATCACTGTTCTTGCTGAAAAATCGACTCTTTTTCCAGACAAACTGCCCCTGAACCTTCCTTCCTTGCCCTTCAACCGCTGGCTCAAGGTCTTCAGAGGTCTTCCCGACCTGTGATGGGACTGCGGCAGTCCAGAAACTTCGTTATCGAAGAATGTTGTAACATGGTATTGCAGTAGGTCAACAAGGTCCTGAACGATGAGCGGAGGAGTGCCAGATTCTTTGGCTTCCCTTACCCTCTGGTTCACCCTCAGAATATCTACGACCTTGTGTGTTAGATCGTCTTCTGATCTGATACCCGATTCGAGCGTAATTGATGGTCTGACGCCTACAGGAGGAACAGGAAGAACTTGCAGGACGAACCATTCTGGCCTGGTAGACATGTTGTTGTAGCCCAGTAGCCTGAATTCCTCGTCCATAACGCGCTCTAGTCTTTCTCGAATCGCGATGGGCAGAAGCCTTGTTGCTCCTCCTTCTTCTGTAATCTCGTGAAATATCGTAGGCTTCGTGAATTCGATTTCGTACTGGTTCTTGCCGCAGTGCGGGCAGAGTTTTTCTTTCCTTGCCTTTAGGAAGATTTCCTTGGCGACGGTGTCGAAAAGATATGGAGTGTATGCAGCGTTATTCTCGAGTTGCTCTTTGTATTGACCGATTATCTCGGTTGAAAGTTTCAATCTTCCGCAGGCTCTACATGTTGTGACGAGCAACCTGTGGATGTCGTCTACAAATGCGATGTGTAATACCGGCTCTGCAAGCTCAACATGGCCGAAGTGGCCTGGACAGTTTGACGTTGTGTTTCCGCAAGTGCCGCATTTCTGTCCTGGCTCGAGGGTGCCGAGCCTGTTGTCCATCAAGCCTCCCTGAACTGGCATCCCATCTTCATCGTAGGTTTCTGGAGCTGTAATCTCTGCGACTGAATACTTGCGTGCTTCGCTCGGAGATATAACGGCAAATCTAATTCCGCCAACAGCCTTTAGAGTTTCTTCTACCGACGTCGCTATTCCCTCCTTATACCTTGTCCTTGATCAGTAGTCTTGGTGCAATGTTCAAGCTCATCATTTCCTGTAGAAGCAGTTTAAAGGCATAGGCGATTACAACCGTGGAGATCTGCGATTGGTCTCCATCGACTCTGCAGACGTATTTCCTCTGCCGCACGTCATGGTATGCTATCAAGCCGCATTTTTCACATATGTGTATCTTGGTCTTGTCAGCTTCATCAAGCAACCTGTCTTTGAGTACCATCGCTGCCCCATACGCGATAAGGCAGTCCCTCTCCATTTCACCGAAGCGGAGACCTCCTCCCCTTGCCCTGCCTTCTGTAGGCTGTTTTGTAAGCATCTGCACCTGTCCTCTTGCTCTGGCATGTATCTTGTCAGCGACCATGTGATGGAGTTTTTGATAATAGACTACCCCGATGAATATCTCAGAAGTGTACTTCCTCCCTGTTCTGCCGTCGTACATTACCTCCTTACCTGTAGACTTGAACCCATGCTTCTCCAGCGTAGCTCCGAGATCCTCTGGCTCTTCTCCTGTGAAGGCGCTCCCGTCTACTGGATGGCCTTCCAGCGCAGCTACTTTTCCCGCAAGGGATTCGATAAATTGTCCTACCGTCATCCTTGAGGGGAATGCGTGTGGATTTATGATGACATCTGGCACAACTCCGTCTTCAGTGTAAGGCATGTCTTCTTGGTTTACGACCAATCCGACGACTCCTTTCTGGCCGTGTCTTGATGCAAACTTGTCGCCAATTTCAGGAACCCTCATGTCCCTGACCCTGACCTTGAACACCTGCCGTCCCCCTACATTCTGCGTCATGAATACTGCATCAACAGTTCCAGTTTCTGACGGCCGGACTGCGACCGAGGTGTCCCTCCTCGCAGGTCCTTTGATCTCGAATTCTTTGTACTCCTCCATGAACCTTGGCGGACTTGTCCTTCCTATGATTACGTCTCCTCCGCTGACAACGGATTCGTGCATGATTACGCCGTCGCCTTCGAGAAGCCTGTAGTACTTCTCTCCCCTATACCCTCTGATGTTGGACTCTGCAGAAGGAATCTCGAAGTTATCCTTCATTCCTCCTAGGTACTGCTTTGCTTCGCCTTCGTAAAGCCTGTAGAAGAACGAGCGAGCCATGCCTCTATCGATGGCGGATTTGTTCATAACTATCGCATCTTCAATGTTGTACCCTTCATAAGAAAGCACAGCAACTACACAGTTCTGACCGGTCGGCCTTACGTCAAGCTTAATCAAGGGAGTTGATTTAGTTCTCACTAGCTGCGGCTGTGGATATACAAGCAGGTGCTGTCTTACAAGGGTGTTGTAGCCGTATGTGGGAGCGGGGAAGCCGAGCGACTGCTTCGCCATTGCAGATTGATATGTATTTCTCGGAGACTGGTTGTGTTCTGGGTAAGGAATCATCGATGCAGTTACGCCGAATATCGCCGATGGAAAGACCTCCATGTGAGTATGACTCTTGGTTAGAGACTTTTGGTCGATAGCGACATAGCAGTTTTCCTCTTCGTTCGCGTCGACAAGCTCCATGGCACCCATCTGAACGAGGTCCTTCCAGCTCATCTCACCTCTTGCAACTCTGTTGAGAGTCTCTTCAGTTAGTAAGAGTTCTTTATCTTCAACAATCAAGAGAGGCCTCACCACTCTTCCAGGTGCTACATCGACATAGATTCTTCCAATAGCATTTTCGTTCTTTGGAGCTACATAGCTTATGCTTACATGCGGGTGTATGGTACCCTGTCTTCGTAGAGTTCTGAACTGGCTCACGAGCTTCTCAGCGTCAAGGACATAGCCAATGAACCTTCCGTGGACAAAAACCCTGCATCCGTCGGCTTTAGTGGTAGCGTCCGCTTCCTTTGTACTCTTAACGCCCAGCTCCACCAGTCTTTCTATTACTTCAGATGCACTACTACTGACTGAAATCAGTGCTGAAAGTGCGATGTTTTTAACAAGACCACAGTTTGAGCCTTCGGGAGTTTCGTTCGGGCATATTCTTCCAAAGTGCGTCGCGTGCAGGTCCCTTGCTTCGAAGTTGGGCTGACTTCTACTAAGAGGGCTCTGAATCCTGCGCAGGTGACTCAGCGTAGAAAGGTAGTTGGTTCTGTCGAGTAGCTGTGTAACGCCTACCTTGCCTCTCCCCCAATTTCCAGTTGCAATGGCATTCCTTAATTTGTCAGTGATTATTCCAGGCCTTATCGCTGCACCAACAACATTCATTCCCCTCCTCTGCCCTGTCCTTTCGAGCTGATACTTCATGTCGCGTATGAGATTCCTTACGGCAGTTCTGAAGAGGTCTGCGATCATCTGACCTGCGAATTTTATCATCTTGTTTCCATAGTGGTCTTTATCGTCAGGAACAACCCATCCAAGCTTCAGTTCGAGGAGCTTTGAGACTGCTTCTCCAATGAACATCGACTTGTCGAACCTTTCGTTTGGAGATCTCCCAAGGTGAGGGAGGAGACCCCAGTCCAGCATGGATTCTGCCTTATGCAGTCTGTATTCTTCAAGCATCCCATGAGCAACCCTGTTTCCTATGTAAACCAAGGCCTCCCGAGTGTTCTTAACCTCAGCGGCCTTTTCGAAGGAAACTTCGAGCAGATCCTGAATTTCCGCCCTGCTTGAGATCGCATTGGCAACATCTTTGTCGGTCTCTTTGCCCAACGCCTTCATGATGATGACTAGAGGAAGATCTGTAGGGGAGCTCGGGAGTTTGATGTTTACCGCTCCGTCCTTCTTCATCGAGATTTCGAGTTTGGCTCTATAACCTACAATAGACGAGTAGATCTTGGATTTGTATATCGTGTTGCCGCCTGTCTCTTCAACCTCAACCAGGATTTTGTTCGGGGACAAATCTTCTAATCCAACAACAACCCTTTCCGATCCGTTGACTATGAAATAACCTCCAGGATCGTTTGGGTCTTCGCCAACATCGATAAGCTGTTGTTCGGTCATCTTTGAAAGGGCACACATATCCGATTTCACCATCACCGGCAGGTCTCCGACATGCTGGTTCTGTTGTTCACGCACAATCCCGTTCTCTTCCACGATCATCTCCAAATGCACTGGCGCGACATAAGAAAGATTTCTCAGCCTAGCTTCAAGAGGTAGAATCTTGCTTACCGAGCCGTCGATTTCGACCACTCTCGGAGTTCCAACCTTAACCTTCCCAAACCTGATTTTGTATGGACTGGTCAGCGATTCTATTTCAACGCTGTAGATTTCATCTATGATTAGCTGGATCCCTCGCTCGAAAAATTCGTTGTACGAGTTCAGGTGCTGCCTAGCTACGCCTTCCTTGCGCAGGATATCTTCTATTATCGGCCACGTATCCAGTTTACCAGCAAGCTTCTGCATTTTCTAGCCCTCCACAACAAACCTGTAGTAGGACATTTCTCCCGCAGTGGGACTCTGTCTTGAGATTCTTACGAGGTCACCTGGTCTTCCGCCGATTTCTTTTACTACGGGGTCTGATACCGAAATATATGGAAACTGTTCGAGTTTTGCATTATAATTTTTCAGAATCTTGCCTATATCTTCCTCTTGGACTATCTCGTGTTTGGGAACATAGATGTGATCTGACACTTTTAATTCTACTTTAGACTCTTCACTCATATACAATACATTCTTCGATTACTCATAATAACATAGCCACGTGCTCTGCTCTTTATTTGAGGTTCAATGTCACTTATTTAACAATTCCTATGTCCCGGATAAGACATCGTACAAGATTACTTGGGCTTAAGCGCTTCAGGAAGGTACCCGTTATTAAAAAGCCATTGCGCATGTGCCTGTATATATCTCCAGACTACGTCAGCATGGGTTTTATCGAAATCCCACGGGGCAACTAATACGATATCGCCATCTCTAATCCACATTCTCCTCTTCATAGTGCCCTTTATCCTGCACAACCGTGTTTCTCCATCAGTGCATTTTACCAGAAGATGATCTCCTCCCGAGAGTTTTGCGACCTTGCCAAGAAACTGCCCTGCCTCTGGCATTACGAGCTCCTTAAGAGCAGCCTCGTTTAGGACCTTTCTCTTTCCCATTCTATTCGCCTCTCCTAATTCGCCTTTCTAAATAGTTCATTTTTGTATCATATCCTCGTCGAAAGTCAGAAATACTCTTCTGAACGTCAGAACGATGACAGGCAAAAACTCTGGTGGGGCCTTATTTAACCATAACCGTCCATGAACCTATCTCAATACTATCTTGAGCACATCATCAATCTTTCTTCACGCCCATTTCTTTCGACAATTCTTTCCTGAAGGGCCACGATGAAATTCAAGAAGCTTGCCGACGAGCAGTGGAACTACATCAGGCCACTCCTGCCACCAACCGCCAAGGAAGGAAAGCCACGGGCAGATGACAGAAGGACGATCAACGCAATCCTGTTCGTGCTCAAGACCGGCATACCGTGGAACGATCTTCCACACGAGTACGGAGATGATTCAACCGCAAACAGGAGATTGAGGAGGTGGGAGAATCAAGGTGTGTGGAAGAGGATCATAGATGCCCTGCTATCGGATGGATACTCTGATGGGAAGCTGAACGTCGACAACCTCTCGGTCGATAGCGACACCATACCAGCGAAAAAGGGGGCGCATTGATTGGATATGACACCCACAAGAGAGTCAACGGAACGAAGATTCATGCTGCCGTGAACGAACAATCCGCTCCTAGCTCAGTAACCATCGGGAAGGCGAGTGAGCATGAGGGAAGGAAGCTTATCCCTCTC
>CAZXXP010000117.1:0-1274 GCA_964644785.1 uncultured Nitrosopumilales archaeon
AGTAGGGGCCGGAGAGGATATGGCGGGCTTGGGTTCATTCTTCTTTTCACTATGTGACAAAAGCCTACCTCTTCAGCTTACACGAAGATGGATTCTATTTAAGCCTTAAACTGATCTCTAAATTCATGTCTATTGTCCCTCCGTACTTATGCTGGTATGCCAAGCTGTTTCCGTGCCATCACCGTGCCTTCTGCAATAGACTTCAGCTTGGCAAACGCGGTCTCCCTTGAGCGGGTTCTGAGACCGCAGTCTGGATTTGTATAGACTAGTCTCGGGTCTCCAAGAATTTTGACAGCGTAAAGAATCCTGTCGCGCACGAGTTTCGGGTCTTCTACTTTGTCGACATGAACGTCTGAAACGCCAAGACCTATTGCTACCTTCGAGTCGTATTCTCTAAACATTTTCAGGGCACTGTATCCAATTCTCTTTTCATCAGATATTCCAACTTCCCAAGTGTCCCTGTTTGCAAATTCAAGGGCAAATTGATCACACTTCATTTCTGTTGCTGCAGGGAACAAAGATGCGTAATTGTTCCCTGAGTAACATATGTGACACGTGAATGTTGCATTTATCCCTTTTACGACTTCATTGAAAGCGTCAACAAAAACTTTCATCTCCGATGGATGTGTAGTTGCCGCTGGCTCATCTATCTGTACTACCTGCGCTCCTGCAGCCACCAAGTCTTTTACCAACGGTCTGATGACTTGCTTTGCAAAATCCATCACAAAGTCCGCTTTAGTGTTGTAATATTCGTTGTACGACCAGTCTGCCAATGTGTAAGGACCTGTAATGGGAATCTTGACTATCTTTTTCGCATGCTCCTTTACGAACTTTAGCTCGTCTATGTGGTAACATCTGAGATATTGCAATTTGTCGATAACTCTTGCTTTCCTATAGTACCTATTATCCCACGATCTTACTCTGCCGGAGAAGACCATGCCATGTATGTTCTTTGCTGGATATTCATACATCTCTACTCTTGCTTCGCCATCGTATACGATGTCAAGCCCTACATCCTCGAACATCCGTATGTTAAGGTAAGCAAGATCGTCCCTTGCCTTTTCTTTCTGCTCTGGTGTCAAGCTCTTGTTCTTGAGCGTAGAAACTAGCCACTCTGGCTTTCTTACGCTACCTATTTCCTGAATCAATAGGGGTCTGTCGATCAAATCTTCTCAGCCTCCAGAATTTTGCACGCCTTGCCTATGTTCGAGAGCTTCCTGCTTGCGAAGGGTTGCGGGATGAACTCAAAGTCCAAGTTAGGCATTACTGCAATA
>CAZXXP010000117.1:1284-6067 GCA_964644785.1 uncultured Nitrosopumilales archaeon
CTTAGCCTTTATCACGAAATCCGCTATCTCTTTTGGGGTCTCCATTTTCGTATTTTGTGCGTTCACGTAGCCGCAGCCGAGCCTTTTTGTGAAACTCGTCCCCTCGAGCCCCTCTAGTTTTGTAGAGCGGAAGTCTATGCCTATCATGTCAACTCTATAATCCAAAAACCTGTCAATCTTCTTTGAAATGTCGCCAAAGTAAAAGTGAACTGCGCTCTCTGATGCCTTTTTCAGAGCTACCCTGATGGCTTCTCCAGCCTGCTTTATTGTGTTTGCATCGTTTGCCAATGCTAAAGAGGGTGCATTGAGCTGGAATGATGTCACTCCCTGTTTAGCGAGCCAATCAACTTCTTCTGCCAGAACCTCGGCAAATGCGAATGCAACATCCTCTTTCTTCCTGTAGAACCTGTTGTCGCTCAAATCTGCGAACGTGTATGGGTCAGGGAGATCTACTTTCCACTTCATTCCTTTTGGGAATAATTTTAGTGTTATTCTGTCCTTTGTAATCGGGTCTTTTCTGCTAATCTCTCCTTTAATTATTGGCTGTCTGTAGAATGTATTGTTCTCATAAAACCTGTTAAGAGGGCCCCTTTCTACACCGCCAAGGCTCTCGGTAAATGGCCTTAGCATGTCGTCCCAGTCAAGAAGAGGGTCTGATACATGTGTTATCCCAGATTTTGCCTGATGTGCAATGATCTTTCTTTTTTCTTTTGAAAATAGATCTGGAAGTTTCTCATCGTACCTTCTGGTGGCTTCGATTAGAGTTTCTGATCTTGGATAGATGCCAGTTATCCTAGACTCGACCAAGAATTTCCTGCACTATTCCTTTGCTAATGCTAGGAGAATTTCCATTTAATAACGTATTGTCGTCTTTAGCAAGAGCTACTAACAAGAAACCCCGTGTTAGATTGACGAGATGTACGCTAGGAAATGGAGGTTTCGTTATCTATGAAGTTGTATTAATTATATCTCTTTCTAATGTGCAGAAAAATTGTTCTGAGTAAAGTACTAGAGTGTGTTAGTAGTAAAGTGCTCTACCATCGATACGCCTGTACCTGTGCAAATGATTGATGGAGGTTGTCATATAAACCCGCTTTAGGCAACCGTTAACATTGCTTAGTCTGATAATCGCTGAATCTGCACTGGAACTTGTACCATCAAGAATTGCCACACATCCTTCTGTTATCAATCATGCTAGGAGAGAATCAAAGAAAGCGCAGGAAATGCTACTCGACAGGTCCTATCATCACGCAGCTATGAGAAACCTTCCCGAAGCGTACAGAAGAGGCAGACCCGATATTGTTCATGTTTCTTTGATCACCGCGATTTACACACCATTCTTCCTGGAAGACAAGCTGCAGCTCTACGTTCATACGAGGGACGATAAGGTCATAACTGTCGGAAAAGGTGCTAGGCTTCCGAAATCGTATCCCAGATTCGTCGGTCTGATAGAGCAGCTCTTTCATCAGAAGAGGATAACCGGCGATGACAGTGTTTTGCTAGAATTGAAACCCGAAAGATTTACAGATTTGACAGAGCGTATTAAGCCGAAAACCGTGATTGGGCTTTCGAGAATAGGTAAGAAGAGCAGTTTTGCAGAAATGGCAGGTCAAATAGCAAAGACTGATGGAGGAGCATTGGTAATCGGAGGCTTTCCGAGAGGACATTTCAGCGAAAATGTCAGCAAAGAATTCGATGGGCTTCTGTCCGTACACGGGCAGCCTCTGGAGGCTCATGTCGTCATAGCCCGATCAATTTACGAACTTGAGAAGGTCTTTGGCTAGTGCTTCATCTTACAGTAGGATAAAGGGGAACAGCTAAGTCAGCTATATCTACGCAGAGCCTAGCAATGGTATTCATTGCCGAAAGCAATTCGGCCACAAAACTGGCATTCTTTTCTCCACCTACACGCGTCATGCTTTCTGTAAGCTCAGCGTGCAGTTCGAGTACTCTCCTTGCTTCGCTTGCCTTTTTGGTCAATAGCGCCCTGACAGCAGAGTTCTGAATCTCGCCCAACATTGAACCTAGTTTGCTCAGGAGGTTTTCGTCTTTCTCCGAGAAGTGCAATTTTGATTCGGGGAAGTCGGCAGCTCTTGCAGAAGCGTCGCCGATGGCTTCAAGGAAATTTGCGGCAACTCTATAGTCTAGGCAGTCTATAGGGCCCATTCCGAATTTTGCAGCTAGCGTTGGATCTTGGACGGCGCTACGTATTATCCTGACGAGAAGGAAGTACAATCTGTCAACTTCGTCATCCCTCCCTCTGACATCCTTGAGCAGTTTTACGTTGTTTTCCATGCAAGCAGTTAGCAAATCTTTGTGCATACCAGAAGTTATTGCATGCATCCTCATGAATAGCTTGTCTGGGTGGATGTTAGATGGTTCTAGGAGGAACTGTATCGTGATAGTATACGCATCTTCTTCGACTATTTCAAGCCCCATCAGAAACTTCATCGTGTTCTTTATCGTGTTCCTGTCGCTGTATGACACCCTGTCCTTGCCCACTATTCTGATTATGTCATAACCTAATAGATACGCTGCGGTAATTTCGTTCAGCAAACTATGCAAATGTTTCGGAGGATATGCAAGCGTGATCTCTTTGGGCTCCCTTTGCTCGCTGGAGTGCGGGGAGATTATCAGCCTGTCGGAAGTGCTCTCAATAGAAACTACGCTGCCTCTCTTTAAGTTGTTCCTTTTTACCCAGCTCTTGGGAAGGGATATCAGAGCTGTACCCCCTCCCATCTCCTGAATCTTCCTGAGATCTGTATTTTCCATCTTTAGAGTTCTATAGAGAATTTATAGAGGGTTTTAATTAAGTTGTCGTATTAAAGTGCACTTCCACTTGAAAGGTACAGCGTACTCCCCAGCTCACATTACGGGATTCTTTGAGATTGTTAATAGTGATAATCCGCTTGCTACTGGTTCGAAGGGAGCAGGAGTCTGTTTGGAGGCTGGTGCGAGAACTACGGTTAAGGCAGAAAGGTACTCTCCATCTCAAATCGTGATTAAGATTAATGGTAAGAAGGAACATGCACCCGTAACAAGGCTCGTAGCCAAGAAAATACTTGACATTGCAGAAGAAGACCATAATATTGAAATTGACCAGAAGGTCGAAGTCCCAATAGGCGCGGGGTTCGGTTCCAGCGGTGCAGGTGCCCTGAGTACAGCTTTGGCTATGAACAGGGCTCTCGGGTTGGGTTTAAGCGGTGAAGAAGCTGCTCGGGTTGCCCACCTTTCAGAAATAGAGTGTAAGACAGGCCTGGGCACGGTGCTGGCAGAATTTGGAGGACGAGCCGTAATTAGAACTAAGGCTGGTGCACCGGGAATAGGTTCTGTGTCGCATTTCGACGTTGGAGAGGAGAATATAGTCGGAGCCTTAAGTTTCGGAAGACTTTCGACAGAGGGTTTCCTTGCTGATGAAGCAGTTCGTTCAGCAGTCAACGCAGCGGGGAGCGTCATCATGAAAAAATTTCTTTCTAAGCCTAATTCAGGCAATTTTCTGAGACTATCGCAACAATTCGCCTTCAAGATAGGCAGAGTGTCAAATGCTGCTAGGGCTATAATAGAGGAGGGTGCCAGGCGTGGCCTTACATGTAGCGTAGCCATGTTCGGAGAAACGATATTCTCACTAGTTTCCGATGACTCTTCGCATGTGCTCAGAGAACTGTTCGAAGGCTTTTCGGCGGATGGAACTGCAGTCTTTTCGTATATATCTGAAGGAGGAGCAAGAGTTTGCTGACATCTGCCAGCATACCGAACAATCATCCAAGAGCAAAGTCGCTTCTTGAGAGGGCGAAACTGGTAGAAGGGTTCAGGAAGGGGTTGGTGGTGCCAGAGGGCCTAATAGCGCATGGGAGGGGAGAGGCTTTCGATTATATAATTGGTGAGAAGACAGAAGGCTTTGCACGGAGAGCAATTCGAGCTGCAGCAGCAGCACTTCTAATGGCAAAGAACCCTGTAATCTCAGTAAATGGGAATGTGGTTGCGCTGTCTCCAGAGAAAGTTGTAGAGCTAGCCAAAGCTATTGGAGGGGTAATAGAGGTTAATCTATTCTACAGGACCCCTGAAAGGGAATCAACCATTGCTGCAGTCCTTAAAGAAAATGGAGCTACAGAAGTTCTAGGTGTTGGCAAAGACGCTTCTACACGGATACCAGAATTGATGAGCGAGCGCAGGAAAGTTGACCCAAGGGGAGTTTTGGTTGCTGATGTTGTATTCGTCCCGCTGGAGGATGGCGACAGAACAGAGGCTCTAAGGAAGATGGGCAAAACAGTAATTGCACTAGACCTTAATCCTATGTCCAGAACTTCCATTGCTGCATCAATCACTATAGTGGACAATGCCGTAAGAGCAATACCGCTCCTGGTTGAGGAAGCAAAGAAACTCAAGCACAATAAAAATCTACGTAGTATTGTTGATGGATTTGACAACGAAAAGAACCTGCAGGAAGCTATGGTGCACATTGAAAGGAGACTAGTGGATGTCTGAGCGAAGAAAACTTACAATTTCTGATATTGCCAAGATGAAGGGAGAAGGAAGAAAGATTGTAGTCGTTACAGCTTACGACTATCCGTTCGCAACTATAGCGGACAGAGCTTGTATGGATATAATCCTTGTCGGCGATTCCGGCGGCATGGTTTCCCTCGGCTATGAAAACACCATCCCAGTTTCAATGGATGAGATGTTGATTATGAGCAAAGCAGTTTCGAGGGCTGCAAAGAGTTCTCTATTGGTTGGCGACATGCCCTTCATGTCTTTCCAGACTTCAAGGGAAGACGCTGTAAGA
>CAZXXP010000118.1:0-6061 GCA_964644785.1 uncultured Nitrosopumilales archaeon
AGATATCTACCAGAAGAGTCAGGCAACTTTACTCTCAGTACAGGAAGAGCGGTACCGTGCCGAGACTCAAGAAGCCAGGAAGGCCAAAGGCTCCTGATGTTACAGAGAATGAAAGAGCGATCATTAAAGATGCTTATGAGAGATTCAGGCTATGCGCATGCTATCTGGAACGGGCTCTCTCCTCTAATGGAATCAGGATTAACCATAACCGGATACGCAAGGTGTTGAGGAAGGAAGGGTTAGTTAGCGATGAACGAGCCCCACAAGCAGAGAAGGAGGAAGTGGATCCGATACGAGAGGGAGCACTCGAACTCATTATGGCATACGGACTGGCACAAGATCAAGGATGAGCGATTGAAGGGGCAGTGGCTGATCTGCTACGAGGACGATGCGTCTCGCTTCATTGCAGGGTATGGAGTCTATCCTACTCTAACCTCTCCGTACTCTGTAGAGGTATTGAATGTGGCGATAAGGAAGCATGGCAAGCCCAAATCCACACTATCAGATCATGGAACTACATTCTACGCCGTTGAATCGGTAGCTAGGGAGAAGGGTTTGACAGAGTTTGAGAAGTACCTTCTCAAGAACAAGATTAGGTTCATAATGGGAAGGGTCAATTATCCTCAGACAAACGGGAAGGTAGAGAAGTTCTTTGACATCTTCGAGAAGAAGGTAAAGTTCTTCTCATCGATAGACGAATTCATGACCTGGTATAATTGTGTTAGACCTCATGGCGCCTTTGATATATCAAAGCTTGAGACGCAAGTGCAAATCTTCTACAGGAAGATGGAAGATAGAGATGAGCTCATCAATCCTGATGCGCTAACTAGGGAGGAAATAATTTCGTGATAAAAACAGATCCGTTTTATTAAAGAAACATTTAAATGTTAATAACATCAAATATGATACAGCTTGCAATACGCCCACGATTCGGCATATTTGTCAGAAATGGAGGAGTGTTAACTTGGCTCAGTTACAAAGTATTCCTCCAGAGACAACAAAGAATTCGCCGTACATTTTGTCGGTGTCTAACCTTGCTGTGAAATTTCAACATAATGTCATTCTCGACAACATAACTTTCAAGGTAGAGAGGGGAACTACTCTTGCAATAGTAGGACCTAATGGGGCAGGAAAGACAACCCTGTTCAAAGCTTTGCTCGGGCTAGTACCACATACAGGAGAAGTCAAGTTGAGCGGGGATATTCGAATAGGTTACGTCCCTCAACGTTTCTCCGTGCCCGACGTTCCAATTACAGTAAACGAATTCCTGTCGCTTAAGTGCAAGACGGATTTTGAGGAATCTCTACGTGCTGTTGGGCTGGATGCCAAAAGCATACTTCACAAGAAAATCAATGTGCTCTCTGGTGGAGAGATGCAAAGAGTATTGATTGCATGGGCTATCGTTGACAAGCCTGACATACTTCTTTTCGATGAACCGACGACCAATGTCGACATAGGCAGCGAAGAGATAATTTACGAAACTCTAAACAAGCTCGAGAAGACTCTCAGCATGACAATACTTCTAATTTCTCACGACATACATGTCATAATCCAGTACTCTGATTATGTTCTGGCTCTCAATAAGAGCACCATATTCTACGGCGACTCCAAGAAACTTTCAGATCAGACGTTGCTCAGGAAGATCTACGGGACAGATCTCGTGCTTGCCAGGCACGAGCACTAGATTGAAATGAATGAGTCTTTAACGCTCAGCCTAGTTCTGTCGATGTTCGTCGGTCTGTCATCAGGCTATATTGGCTCGCTGATAGTTCTCAAAAGGATGGCTCTCGTTGGAGACGCTCTGTCGCACGTAGCGCTACCCGGATTTGCTCTGGGAATTCTGTTCAACTTTAACCCATTTATTGGAGCGTTCGCATTCCTGTTCGCATCTGCCGTATTGACTTGGTATATCGAAAGGGTTGCGAGGTTACCTGCTGAATCTATTGTCGGCGTACTTTTTGTTAGTGCACTCGCAATCGGGATACTGATGATACCGCAGGAGGGGCTGCTGGAAGCCCTGTTCGGCGATCTAACGAAAATCACAACGCTTGGGGTCGTTCTGGCAATAACGGCTTCGGTTGCCGTCATATACGCAATGAGGGTGACGTACGGCAAACTTGTTCTGGTTACGATTTCTGAGGAGTTGGCAGTATCAAGAGGAGTGGATGTTGCAAAAATAAATTTGGTGTATCTCCTGCTTGTTTCTTTAGTCGTTGCAATTGGAGTGAGTGTTGTTGGCACGCTACTGGTTGGTGCGCTCGTGGTAATTCCTGCAGTTGCAGCAAAAGTCGTAAGTCCGAATCTTTCAAAATATGCTCTTTTGAGCAGCGTTTTTGGCCTGATCAGTGCATCAGCAGGTGTAATATCAGCAAGTTACATGAATCTACCCGCAGGGCCATTGGCAATTCTTTCTGGTTTGACGTTATTTGTTGTATGCTTGGCTGCTAAGAAGTTTGCAATAGTGAAGTAGCGCAGTTCTGAAAGTAATTAGGTTTAAATTAACGCCGTAGAGCGAGACCTTTGGCCGTCAGTCACGTGGCCGATTGCTACAAAGCAAGCCGAGCCGTAGTGTAGATTGGGAGCATAGGAGGCTGTGGCCCTCTAGGTCGTGGGTTCGAGTCCCACCGGCGGCCCCTCATATCTAGTTCGACTCCAGCAATCCTGCGACGATCTTCTTATTTGACATACCTTTCAGCTACGACGTGCCTGACTGCTTCTTTGTGTACCCCATTATTGGACCTAAATTTGGTATATTCCTATGAATGGGAGTAATTCTATCGGGGTTTGCTTGCTTCGGAGATTTAGTCCTCAGCGTGCTTTGTCATCTAATTCACGCTCAGGTAGTAGCCACTTCTTCTAATCTTTAGATTGTGTTGCAACTCTCTTAAACGGTCCTCTGTCTTTTCGATTTCTTACTGAATCTCTTCTTAAGTCGCCAGCTATATAGTATCCTTTAGGTAACCTGAGCACAGATATAGTTCTTCTAAAGCCTTAATGAAAGCAGGCTGAGTACACTCGGAATGAAAAGTGCAAGTAGCCCAACAATAATGAAGCCTCCCGCAATCGCCCAAATGAACCAATTTGCACCACGAATAATTACTTTCTCCAACGTAATCACCCCCGCAAGAATTGCCATAAATGGAATGCTCATTGCGGCAACGACGAGCATCACGAGCATATATGCCCAGCAACAGCCCACGCAGTAAAGACCATGGCTCAACACCATTCTAATGCTTCCGAAAAGACCTCTCTCGGAGTGTCGGGAAAAGAAGCCTAGTGAAGACAGTGGGAAAGGCACCTTGACTTCAAAGGAAATAGCTGGTAGGCTCCTGCTAGGATGAGCACGAAACCCGGACCAAGAGACGCCAGAGAAGCCGTTATCATGGTAGTGGTATATGTGGCAAGAATAGAGGCGATAATCAATGTGGTGTAGACTCCAAGGTAAGCCAGGAGGCCAAGCCTGTATAAGCAGCAAGGTAGCCTAGGATGAATGGCGGAGTCCCAGCTAGCTGTACAGTTCTAGGACTGAATTCCGCTTTCGCGACTAGTCTATTATAGAATACCGCATGGGTATCATCGCTGGGAACATCATGGCAGCCATTCCCACTACCCATGTGAACTCGAAGAGCAGGAGCGTAGGCAATGACAGTGACGAAACCATAGAAGCGACTCCCTCCAATTCCATCATGTCTGCGCCGTGTGGAGTCATTAGCGGCATCAAGTAATAGTATGATGCAATCCATGCAAGAGCGGCCGATGACAGTAAGACTGCGGTAATTGTTACCGCGAGTCTATCTTTAACGAAAACAGCAGAACCCGATTGATGGTTCGCGGAAGAATGGTCAGACAGGACCGCTAGCCCCTATAATACCACTCGGCGTGCTTTCTGGTCGCAATTTGCACGTGTCATCCGCGGGTGGTTATGGACCTTGGTACCTGAATCTACCGGACGCGGAATTGCGATCACTCATATTGAATTCTAGTCCGTCAAGACTAGAGCGGAAGTATTCAGATGTTCCAAGGATTTTTTCCATTGAAGGGGCATAAAAGAAATCGTAAGTCTCTGCTTTCTTTGGGGTTGTCTCCATTCCTAAACCTGGCGGCGCTGTCACAATTCCTCCCTTGACTTCCAGCATCTTACCCGCGCTCATCGACCAAGACTTTCCATCGTTATCATATTGGAACTTTGCGTAATTGACTCCTATTTTGTTCTTCATGAGTTTCGCCATTTCACCAAAGAAGCCGCCTGCCTCACCTACAATGATGCTTAGCAATGCCTTCCTCTGATCACTGCTGGCTGTCTCATCGACTATGAAGGCTGCTTTATCAATCCCCTTCATCAGGTTTCCAGTGGCGTAGGCTATGAGGGCGACGTGCAGACCGTCGAGATTGGTTGATCCCATGTTGCCTTTTTCGATGTGGAATACGGCCATAGTACGGCAATCACTTCCTGTGGGATCTCTAAAGTAAGCGCAAGGACAAGGCGCCGAATGACAATTACAAGCTTCGAATATCGTTCCTTCCAGTTGCCATTTTTCAGTCATACCCTCCGTGATTGAATTTTGGATATTAACCTTTTCGCTAGTTGGACTCATCTATCTTATCGCGCGCGCGGCAGGTGGTGTACGCGGGATAACTGCTGTACATGTGTTAGATGGACGTCCCCACGCGGCAGTCATATACCGTTGCCATACTGAGCCCCGAGGAGCGCGTCGCCGCAGCGAGCTTCACTAACATTTCTAGAAATGTGGCGCAGGCCATCAATCCGTCTTTCTCCGGTCATGTGCTCCAATTCCTCTCGCTCTCGTTTCCTTTCTTCATTGGCGGAACCCTGAAGATTGCCCACGTCATCTCGCTGTAACAACAAACCTGGGCCTCTGAATAGACAAACCTGATCCTCTGTGAACTCGAGCTGGAAGAGTTTATCATGTTGGGCGGGTGACTTGTACCCATGGCGCGGTAGAGTTGAGATGGTAGAGATAAAGCTCGAAGGTTCTTCGCTTGAGTGCAGGAACTGGCTAAAGGATTGCCTGAAGGTCTTTCAGCCAGTCAGGCGCATGAGGATAGAAATTACCTGTAGCTACAAGGAGCTTCCAAAGAATGTACTTGCAAGGACGAAGGGAAGGGTGTCAGTGAACAGGGACGTGGACCCCGAATCTCTTCTCCTCAAGGGCATATCGAATGCCAAATCAAAGAGGGTACTTCACAAGTCCTTTTCCATCGAGGTAAACTCCAAGATGAAGAATATCAAGAACGAGAGGCTAAGGGAACAGGTGATCAAGAATGTATTGGTTCACGAGCTGATGCACGTCGAGAGGAAGGATATCCTCGACCTTACCAAGAGCTACCGCAGGAGGCGAAGGAAGAGGGTGCATGCGGGCCTTGGGGATGAGGCGTTCAAGAGGTACAGCCAGCTCAGAGCCATAGAAGGTCTTCCCAAGATAGCAAATAGGCACGACCTCGACAAGGCCGTCTCGAAGGTTTTCGACAAAGTCGATTGACTGGTTCGTCACTCGGCCAGCCTACGCGTGGGCGGAGTTGTTATCAGTAAATCCAATGAATTCAACCAGAAACTTCCGTTGTGCTTATCACCCTAGACTTCACTTAGATATGCAATCTCCCAATTGGGTGGGAGAATTGCACGAATCGGGAAAGTCCCGGCGACAGATTCGAACCTAGGTCATTTCTATACCATTCCAAATACCCAATCCTTCAGTCTAAGGAATTCTCTGGCAGGTATTGGTGCATTTATACTGGTTTTGCATGGTCTCTAATGGCATGACAGTTTCAGCATCCCGAGCTGATTCAGTGAGTAATTCGATTAAAGAGTCGGAGAGAATTTTGATCAGTGCGAAGTGTTTAGTTTCCTTTGACATAGGGCCGGTCGGATTTGAACCCAGAAATCCTAGAATGCAGAGATAAACAATTAGTCGTCGGAAGAGCATCCTATTTGTTTGTGGAACTCTCGAAAGCATGACACATTTACTCTTTTCCGTACCTTCGTAACCCGTCATCCAGATGGGTAAGAGCATCTCTTCTGGCCGAATATGCTGGCAGCATC
>CAZXXP010000119.1:0-5980 GCA_964644785.1 uncultured Nitrosopumilales archaeon
TCCACTGTAAGATAATTTGTTCCCGATGTTCGCAAGGACTGTTTGTAAGATAACTTCGGGGAAGGCGCGAGGTCGTCCACAGTCACTGCCCAACTCCCCCTGATGACACTCCAGTTGGCAGGAAGGTTTCCGACTGTCTGGCTGTCAAAATTGTAAGCATGAACTTGGGCATAGACGGTATCCTGCCTCGGCGGCCCTGTTTGTTGATCCCTGAGCGCTCCTAACTGCAGCTCTAGGTCTGATATTTTCTTGGTCATATTAACTATGCGCGATTGTAAAGTTTGAGTCTGCCTAGTCAAATTGGCCACACTGCCGTGTACTTGCACAAGTAGTTTCGTTACGTTCACTAGCTGCGAATCGCGGTTCTTTATTAGTATCCTCAATTCTTCTATCTGAGCTAGTTGGCCTTTGGTTACATCTACAAGCGTTAGTCGTAATTCAGAAATTTGCCTCCCGACGTCTTGATTTTCTCTGCGACTCGCTACCAGAGTCTCGTTGAGTCTATCCAACCTATTGACGAGTTTAGAAATGTCGGACTCGAGAGCATCCTTCTCTGCCAGAAGCTTCCTCTCATTGTTTTGGAGGTTTTTGATTTCCTGACTCATCTGTTGAGAGTTGTCTCTTGCCTCCTCTAATTGGAACTCCATATTTTGCATTTTGAATATCAAGTAACCAGTACCGAGTCCCAAACTGCTCCCGATCAAGCCTATTACTAACCACGCAAGGTAAGCATTTCGCATCCAGCATTAATACGCACCTGTGTCTTATTTCTTTTTCGAAACTTGTGTTGTGTTGCACGATTTGAGCGTCTAGTCTATGGTTTTGGGTTCAAGTGTGCTTGTAGCTTTGGCATGTTTCTTGCTGGATGTCTTAGGACAAAAGGGTTGGAGTAAGTGTAACGAAGAGTTGGTTAGAAGAGGAGAAATCCTCCTTGACTTCTCGGAGATGGATGAATGGAAGCATGAACTCTTTCGAATTGAGGATAGAGCGCGCGCGGCCAATATATCCCAGGACTGTACCTGACCATTATGGAAGTATTGCTGTACGCTGAGTATTTTTCAGGCTTGTCCACCCTCCAATATCTCTCACTTTTCCAAAGCCAAATCTTTCTGAATCTGTACATACAGTTATCATCGGTATGTGCGAGCCTCCTTGTCTCCGCAACGGCATGAGCAGCGATGATTTCATCCACATCAATGTGGATTATCCGATCGGCTCCCCTTTGTCGAGAGTACTTCGCTATCTGCCTATTCTCCGTCCCAACTACGATCCCGCTGATGCTCTTGCTGTTCAAGGCTCTTATCACATGCGCGATATGCGGCTTGGCATAAAGAGGCAGCAGTCGTACTGGCAACAGCAGCGCCCAGCTCGAAGCAATAGTAATGCCGATGCAGTCACGTCGCAATGTAATGGGGAAATGGTTATCTATGGTGTGCATTGAGACTACTCCAAATCAGGGGATGTGAGAATGGCAGCCCCCAGGAACGTAGAGCGGTACTTCAGTAAGTACGCTGCAGAATGGCTAGCTGGAGCATATGGCTATGAGACACTACCTCAGAAATATCCTGTGGGTGCGAACAGGATGAGACTCGCAATTCAGGCGATCCTCCAGAGGATTGGTTCAACTAAATTTCGGCTGATTGACCTAGGGTGCGGCGGCGGAGAACTTTGCATCCATGTAGCTCAGCTGGGGGCTGAGGCTTGTGGCATTGATTTCGCCGAGGGCATGATTTCCGAAGCAAAGAAGAAACGGAAGAAGCTCTCGAAAGAGGTTCGGAGGCGCTTGACATTTACCGTCGGGAGTGTTCTTGATAACAATCCCACTTCGAAGAGCTATGACGCCGCGACAGCGCTTGGGCTCATAGAGTATCTTCCAGAAGATTCCACTTTTTTCGCAGAGGCTCGCAGGCTCCTGAAGCCGGGCGGCGTACTCGTTGTTTCGTGCCGCAACCGTTTGTTTAATATGGCGAGTCTCAACGAATACACGGGACGCGAGGTTAAAGGCGGTTCTGCGGGCAATCTACTTTACGAAATCGCGTCACTTACCGGGGGCATCGTTTCACCTAAACTAATGGCCGAATTTGCTAGGAAGCTGAAGTTGGATCCAGCCAAGTTGGAGGAAGCAGTTAGGATCGACCTTCAAGGCGAACGGAGGGTCAAGACTCCTAAGAAAATAGCACCTGACTTCGGTCAGCCAAGGAGACAGCACACGCCACACGAACTTGAGCAGTCGGCTCGAGCCGCAGGATTCATCAAGCCAGCCTTCTACGGGGTACATCCCCATCCTTTGCCACCAAGCTTGGAGGTTGTAGCGCCCCGCTTTTACAACCATCTAGCCAGCGTCTTCGAGGTTTTCGAAGGCTCACCCGTTAGCCTTCTGTGGAGTTCGGCGTTCATAGGAGTCTTCAGCAAACCTAAGTAGTATTTTGGAGTGATAGGTTTGCTCACGATAATCATGTACCACTACGTTCGCGATTTGCCTAGGACACGCTCCCCTAGGATCAAGGGCCTCCTCACTGAGAAGTTTGAAGGACAACTCGATTACATTGCGAAACACTACACTGTGTGCAGCCTTGCACAGGTGATCTCTGTCATGCGCAGCCAAGACAAGTTGCCATCCAATCCGTGCCTCCTGACTTTTGACGATGCCTTCATCGACCACTACCTCACTGTCTTCCCAAGGCTGGTAGAGAGAAGCATGGTGGCGAGTTTCTACCCGCCGGTCAAAGCCGTTGAGGGATGCGGAGTTCTTGATGTGCATAAGATCCAGTTCATTCTGGCCCAATGTAGTGACCACCGGGAATTGGTTGAGCAGGTCTATAGTTTGGTTGAGCGGCATAGGGGAAACTACGAGATTCCGGATAATCATGAACTTTACAAAACGTATGCAACCCCTAGCAGGTACGACGCACCCGAAACAGTATTTATCAAAAGGCTATTACAGCGCGGACTCCCTACGAGTGTTCGCTCTGACATAGTCGATGGCTTATTCAGGCATTGGGTCGACGAAGATGAGGAGAAATTCGCCAAGGAACTTTATATGAATATTAATCAGCTGCGCTGCATGGCAAGGCATGGCATGGAAATAGGTGGGCACGGATACGACCACTTCTGGTTCGAAGAACTTCCCAGAGATGAGCAAGAATCGGAGATACGCCTCACTATTCAGTTTCTAACCAAGGTATACGGGAAAAGGCCTGCAGACTGGGCCATGAGCTATCCATATGGGAGTTACAACGGCGCGACAATTGAGCTGCTGAGGCACTATGGATGCGCTATGGGCCTCACCACCCGTGTTGGCCTGGCTGAACTCTCAGACCCTTTAGCACTAAATAGGCTGGATACAAACGATATCCCATTTTCTGGGGACGCGGATACGTGTGAGTGGACTAGGAAGGCTCAGCAGGTAGGCTAGGTACCGCTGTAGGAACCCTAGTGTTGTGTTACACGATTTGAGCGTAGTCCATGATTTTGGGTTCAAGTGTACTTGTAGCTTTGGCATGATTCCCGCTGTATGTCTGAGGACAAAAGAGACTGGGGTAGGTATAACGAAGAGTTGGTTAGAAGAGGGGAGATCTTCCTTGACTTCTCGGTGATGGATGAATGGAAAGTTGAACTTGGAAAGACGAATGATGGTAAGGTGGGTGAGCCTTACCATTATCCTGAAGCTTTCATGAGGCTATTGGACTTCATAAGACTCCTCTTCCACCGGCCGTATCGTCGCGCGCGCTAAGTAATAATTAGAACTGAAATAGATCGGTAAGACACGGATCAAGTAGACCTTTGTAAGTAGAATTAGGATAGGTTGTTCCGTACAAACTTAACAACCCTCAAGGCCGTATCAAGGCTTGTTTTGTGCATAGATTCTATGGTAGCGCCTCCTATATGAGGAGTAATAATTAGGTTTGTATGCTTTCGGGCATATTCAACCAGCGGGTTATTAGTGGTCGGGTTTCTGCCAGCTTCGTCGGCCAAAACATCGACGGCTGCACCCGCAAGGTGACCACACTCGAGCGCTCCCAACAGAGCCTCCTGATCCAAGATCTTTGCTCTTGCGGTGTTAATTAAGTAAGCACCCTTCTTCATCATAAACAACTTTTCTCTATCCAATAGATTCAGAGTCTTCTTGTTAAGGGCGGCATGGACAGTGACAATATCTGACTTTGAAAGCAAATTTTGCAGACGCGATCTTGATGCATTGTCAAAATTGCCCTTATCCACATTAGGATCATATGCTAATACTTTCATCTCTAAGCATCCAGCTATTCTTGATACATTTCTGCCTATCCGACCGAATCCAATAATGCCAAGGGTCTTGCCTTTTAGGTCATGTGCTTCGTACCCATACCTGTTCCATTCATAAGATCTGACCATATCAAAATACCATGGTAACTTCCTCGAAAGAGACAACATCAAACAGATCGTGTGTTCGATTGTGGCCTTAACTTCGTTGACCACTGGAGACCCTTTCAAAGTGATGATTGTAACACCTTTTCGCCTTAGGTATGGTATATCCATGTGGTCTGTCCCCGTAGTCGGGCTGCCAATGACCTTGAGATTCTTGGCCCTATCAACCAGTTCTCTATCTATTTTCAATCGGACTCCGACCATGATAACATCGGCTCCTGATAGTTGTCTAAGATAGCCATCCTTTTCAGGAATAAGTACCTCACCAACCTGTTTGAGCATCTCTACCGCTTTTTTGGAGTACGCCTCCGGTTCCAATATCAGAGTCTTCAAGCGCGCTAATCCTTTCCTCAGGTAATGGGTTGAATTCTGCGGGTATATTCTTCTTTCCTACAGGTACTTCGGAGGGGATGCCAAGTAGAGCAAACCCGCGATCATGAATGATGTCGGTCGAACTTGCAATAGGATGCATGCTCTATATCAACATATGACTTTTATTCTGAATGGGTATCACCTAACAGATGTCATGTTATATGCTGAAACACGGGTAGTAAGGATTGAAATCCTGGTTGGAAAAGACCCGATGGACTGCGTGGCTGATATAATTTGATAACAGAAATGAACGATGTCAAAGACCGGAAAACTCTTTTCGTTATCGTGCCTTACGGAATAGGATGGAGAACAATCGTTAATGAGAAATCAATTGCCTACCTTACTGACAAGGACTTTACGCTTGTCATCATAGCAGAATCACCTGAGATATCCGTGGACCATCCTAACGTCTTTGTCGAAAGACTCAAGCATTACCAAAGAGGCAAGTTAGAAATTGCCTTAGGTGTTCTTAGAAATTATGTCTTGGCAGATACCTCTAGAAAATATTCTGAGACATTAGATCTCAAGGTCAAAGCCTACCTACGACAGAACAAAGTAGCAAGGATCATAAGGGAAACTTTGGGAAAAAGACTTTCAAGAGCGAAAGAAATAAGATCATTCTTAAGCTGGTTGGACCAGACAATCTTCGAAGATAGACTTTACAGAGATTTGTTCGAGAAGTACAAACCAAGTTGTGTATTCACAGCTTACCCTTTCTCGTTTCTAACTTACCCTATCCTTCGAAGGGCTAGAAAACATAGAGTTCCTACAATCGCGTACGTCTCAAGTTGGGATAACCTAACGTCTAAATGGGAGGTCCCTGCCAAATACGATCAATTACTTGTCTGGAATCAAGTTATGAAAGACGAAGCTGTCGAGTTTCTCGATTACAGACCGCAAGATGTTAAGGTCTGCGGAGTCCCTCAGTTTGACTTGTATGCAGACACTCTAACGTTTATTCCAAGAGAACATTTCATCAAATTGATTGGAGCGGATCCGCGCAAGAAACTCATCACTTACACAACGGGAACTCCAAACGTGGAAGCTGACCCTGACATAGTGGAGACGGTATACGAAGCGATGCAGGAGGGTAGATTCTCAGAACCTTGTCA
Source organism: uncultured Nitrosopumilales archaeon (assembly GCA_964644785.1). Lineage (GTDB taxonomy): Archaea > Thermoproteota > Nitrososphaeria > Nitrososphaerales > UBA57 > VHBL01. Next base: position 5,892 of record CAZXXP010000119.1, read on the forward strand.
ACTCCTCATTCGCCTACATCCAAGGAGGGATAAATCTGAGTTTGAGAAATTCAAAGGGAGAGAAGGGGTTATATTACAACATCCGGGTA
>CAZXXP010000120.1:0-5910 GCA_964644785.1 uncultured Nitrosopumilales archaeon
GGTGTTCTCTTCCATTAGCTGTGCAGAGCCCTCACGAACAGAAGACAATCCCTAGGCTGTGCACAACAGATGCATAAGAACCTTAATCCCGATTGGTAAGATTCTGGCAATAACCTAAATGCATCCTCTAAAACCATTATTGCATGAAAGAAGAGAAGATCGCAAAGAGTGAATCTGAATGGAAGACAATTTTGACGCAGCAGCAGTTCGAAGTTGCACGCAAGAAAGGCACGGAAACACCATTTACTGGGAAGTACTGGAACAACCACGATAAAGGAGTCTATGGATGTGTATGCTGCGGGAGTGAGCTCTTCAGTTCTGAAACAAAGTTCGATTCTGGCACGGGTTGGCCTAGCTTCTGGCAGCCCATGAACAAAGAGAACGTCAAGAGCGAAAGAGATTACTCATACGGGATGGTCAGGGAGGAAGTAGTGTGCGGCAAATGTGACGCCCATTTAGGACATATATTCGACGATGGTCCCACACCAACGTACAAAAGATATTGCATAAACTCTACATCACTAAAGTTCGAAAAGGCGTAGATTTTTTTATCATCACCTCAAAGCAGAGCATGGCTTGAACACCAACATCGAAAGCTGGGACAGAGAGTGGGGAGAACTGAACGAAAGGAACATGCGCAGGGTCATAGAATCGAGAGGGTACAGTGTCGTGAAATACGTCTACCCCCCAGGCACCTACTTCTCAGATCATAAGCATGTGTTTGACAAAATGGACACTGTTCTAAAAGGAAAGTTCAAGATAGAAGCTCTGGGAAAGAAATTCATCCTCGGCCCCGGTGATATGCTCTATGTACCGGCAGACCTGGTGCATAATGCGGAAGTTCTCGGCGACGAGGAGGTAGTCAGCCTAGATGCGAGCAAAGATTAGTGAAATAATTGCCCAACAACCTGAAGGCTGTAGCTATAGATCTGGACGGAACGTTATTTGATGATAATTTTCCTCCTCCTATAAATGTAATAGCAAAACTGCGCAGCGTTCAAGCAAAAGGGATAACGGTCATGCTATGTTCTGGCAGAGCGCTTCCCTATCTTACAGGAGTGGCCAAGATTCTTGGACTCAACGGTCCTCTTATTGCTGAGGACGGCATGATTGTCTTTGATCAAACAACAGGAAAGAAATATGTCATGGGCGATGTAAAGCAACTCGAAGCGATAAGGAAAATTGCATCACAGCAAATCACAGAGGGTGTAGAAACAAAAAAGCCGCAACATATCAAAGAGCTGATATTCACGCTCGAGCCAAACCCCAACATTCCTCTTCAGCTATTGTATGAAAAAACGTTGGAGATCAAGACACACCATAATCTAGCCCTTAACATAAGCAGGTCGAACCAGATGGTCAACATTCTTCCCGATGGTACAAACAAAGGAGCTGCCCTGAAGAAGGCTACAGAGATCATAGGCATATCGTGTGACCAAATAGCCGCTTTTGGAGACTCACTTAACGACCTTCCAATGCTCAGAGCTTCTGGATTTCCCGTAGCGGTAGGCAATGCGGAGAAGGAGGTTAAAGAAATTTCAAAATACATCTGCAATAACGACATTGGCGAAGGAGTTCTCGAAGGCCTGAATATGCTATTTCCCTGAATGTTTCTTTCGCGAGCCTCGCCCAAGAGGGCGATAGATGATAATTTGTACAAGCTACCCAAAATATGCCAGCTAAGAGCTTGGATGTGCACTGTTAGTATTGTCCTGCAACTCAGTTTTTGACTATTCCAGCTGGGTTATCTTGCTGTTCTGACTGTCAAGCACACCCTAAATATTTTGAACCGATCTCTGAAGATCGTTTACTGAAGAAACTTGACTTTGAACCGCTTGCCATGACTTTTGGATCCCGTCCGCGGCAGGAACTGTCTCAGGGAACTGCAGGTCTGTGACCGCTGCACTTAGCCGAAAGTACTTGGACCAGAAGTGAATTTTTAATCCACTTGACCTCCTTCAATTGTTCCAAAGACTCTGAAGGTGTACCCTCCAACCTTAGTGCGAATGAACTGCGCTACGTATGAGCGCGCGCGATATTCGTGTGCGTGTGCAGAAATTGCCATAGTTGTTGACAGCGTTGCATGTAAAGCTAGCAAGAAGGGTATGCTGATCTTTCGCATAAGCAAGATATTGTGGGTACGAAATTAAGAGAATTGGGACAAGATTCGAAGCGTTCCGTTAGAAGTGTGGATGTATTCAGAAACGCTTTAATCAGCTTGAAATGCGAATTTCAACCTTGTGTGCCGAGGTAGCTCAGCCTGACATATGGGCTACGGAGAGCACCCGGCTGAAGACCGGGCTGTCGTCGGTTCAAATCCGGCCCTCGGCACCTTTCTTTTCTATTCTCCAAGCCTGCCTTGGAGTATCTGAAGGTACTTTGGATGTTGTTTAACATCCTCGTACGTTGGGAAATATTCGGCCCCATCTGGTATCCCTCCCTTTTCAGCGATACCTTTTCTGGCAGAGATTTTTCCTCCAAACCCTCCAATCATCGTCTGCCATTCTTCTGAAAGTGCAAAATCGAAGGCCATCTCTGCAATCTCTGGGCTTTCTCCGTTCTTTACCAGTCCTATGGAGGGTGAGAATGTAACTAGGGGCGCAACATCCTGCGGCTGCCTGAACGCCAAGGGTCTGTTCTGAACGTCAAGGTAATATGAAATGCATGCCAATGTTGCAGGGAAGCCAATTTGTTTTTCGCCCATTCCAACCCTTAGTGCCATTTCAGGCATGCATTCATACGCTTTGGGTTTTAGAGTGCTTAGCCTCTGTATGAACTCGTTCCACTTCTCGTCCCCAACAATTCTCTTCAAAGTAACCAGATAGGCAAGGCCCATCCTTCCCTCTACATTCTGAATTATAGAATGGACTGCCAACTTGTTGCGCCATTTATCATCCAAAACTTGTTCAATCGTCTTTGGAGCCTCCTCCTCTCGAACAAGTTCGGTATTATAGGCAAGGCCAACAGGAGAAAGTGCCATCGCTGCCCAAGTGCCTTCAGGATCATAGAATTCACTTGAGTAAGCATCAAATTCTCTTGAATTGTATTTCCGCAAAAGCCCTCTAACTTGAAGATCTAGAGTCATCCAGTGTGGTGCTATTACTAAATCAGCAGTCGGAACGCCTACCTTTGCCTCCTTAGTGATTTGCTCAAGAAGCCTAGCAGGATGATCTCTGAACGTCACTATATGGAAATGGTAGTCCTTGTACTTCTGCCTAAGAGCTAGGTCGAAACTGTCAAGGAGGAACGAGAACGACGTATAGATCGTTAACCTGTTCATACTTACTATTGCAGACTAATGCAGAATAATGTTTTGCCTTACATGTTAGGGATTGAAATTCAGGTTCATTGAACCAATCGTCTTCATTATCTTGCTCTCAAGGCCCATGATTTTGTTAAGGTACAGCAGCATCTTTGGCATCGAGCCTCTGAATTTTATCTTCCCCGAAACCACCTCACCTGCCATCTTCACCCGTCCTTTTGCTATCTTCTCCCACTCACCGTAAGGCGCAGAAAATGCAAATTCTGCTACTTGGTTACTAGACGCCTCTTTTACTGAAAGTCTTCCCTCTTTAATATCTATCAGGTAATATCCTGAAATTTCGTCGCAGGACAACAACAAATTCATACTCATTCCTTTGGTGAGTTTGGCCAGTGATTCGTCAGTGTTGAGTTGGCCAACCATATTCTTGAAAAATTCCAACGAAAAGAACCTTACATTTTCAGCCCCAGGGTGATCTGACATAAAATACAGTATTGTTGGATAACTAATAGAAGTTTTACCTAACATGTTCGGGCTTACAGGTCGGCTCATGAAAGAAATTTCATTCTAAGATAATCAGCCTCTGCCTTGATGTTCTGTCCTTTCGGAGGCTCCAAAGGAGCATTTTCTCCTCCTCCAGCCGCAACATAGGACTTCAAAACTAACTGTTTCATCTGATCGACCGTCAGAGAACCAAGGTCCTTCTGCGCTATAACTCCATTCTCGTTAAGGAAAAATGTTGTAGGCATGACGCGTATATCGTAAGACTTGGAAACATCATCATTCATGTCTAAAAGCAGCGTGTAAGTGATCTTTCCGCTCAACAAGTTTAGAAACTCATTCTGCCTTTCCAACGACTCGGCTCGGTTCACTCCAAGAATTACTATTTTGTCACCCATCTCTTTTCTCAGCTTTTCGAATTCTGGCATTTCATCAACGCAATAAGGACACCAGCTGGCCCAGAAGTTTATCACAACTACTCTACCTCTAAACTGCTTGAGTTCCACTTGCGCTCCCGAGGTGCTTTGAAGTCTAAAGTTGGGAGCCTGCCAGCCTATTTCTGTCCCTATCGGAGGGCCTGAAGTTTGTTCATTTGTTGCAGATTTAGCAGATGGATTCCCCAGCATGAATATAGCGCCAGATACTGCAAATAGCGCTGCTACAAACGCGAGTGCTCGTATTTTCTCCAACTCGACACCGAAATAAGTCCAATAATACTCTAATTCCTATTAAGAATATCCTATGTCCTTATACCCGTGTCTATGCTTATGTCCAACTTCGTGGTCTGACCTGCCTTGATCTCAACCTGTTTCGGCAGTTCAGAGCTCCTGTCTATCCCTGTTTTATTAATATCAACTGTATAGGTTCCCTCCTCAAGCTCGATGTGATAAAAGCCGTCCGAATTGATATCCACGGCAGCAATTCTGCTCCCCTGCTTGAAGACAAGTATCTTCCTTGCAGCGTAAGTTTCTGGCGAAGGCTTGCACGGCATGTCAGGCCTTTCTACAGGGCAGATGGGGCCAATTGTAACCTGCCCCTCAATCGTGCCTTTTTCTTTTTGGGCCGTCTGCAGGGAAGGCCAGTAGACTACTGCTACAGTAACTACGCCTATTATAGCAAGAAAGAGGAGAACCCGTTGGTTCATCTAACATTGTAGAAATGACTTGCCTTATATTCTCTACTCAAAATTTGAAAGGCAGAATTAACACATGATTAACCTTACTTCATCAGCTGTGAAATATTTTTACTTCATTGCGTACCTTGAGTCATAGTTTTTGCACAGGGGGTGTTTGTTTGTAACTCTACCCATTTACTATTGTTGCTATATACGGTTCTGTTAACGTGTAATGCTATCAAGGATTTTCTGAAATCACCCGGAAAAAGTTCGTAGAAGATATCGCAGAAGGAGCCAACAGGACACTTTCGATGAGCCAAGAGTACCACCTACGTTACCATTGCTAAAATATGCTCAGTCAAGTGATCATCAAAGTAGATCTTGCATCGCAGCTCCCCATAACCTAGAACTCGGGATTGCTAAACTCAATCCCGAGCAGATCAATGACTGGGCGCTCGGTTTCCACTTGAGCGCTCCTCTGCAGACTAGTGCACGCTATCTGATTGTTCTCCAAGTCGACCATTTTGCATCAATGCTTCATTTGTACTTGCGTCAATGCTCATGTCACTGCTAGGGTCAGCCAAGTGTCACTGCGTGCTCCAAACCTTGCTTAATGCTTGCGTTCATGCTCGCGTCAGTGTATGCATTAATGCATGCTTCTGTGCTTGGGTTGTGCTTATGTCATGCTAGCATCTATGCATGCATGTTTGTGCTCAGGCAGCACACAGAGCATGCATCATGCTCAAGCATCAAGCATGCATCTTTGAACATGTACTAAGTACGTGCTAGTATCATTGGAGTATGATCGTTGTCCCTGCTCCTTTATGCTTATTTTGAGAGTGCATGATACATAAGACATCTTGCGTGATAGCAATCCTGGCGAAGGAGCCTGTCTTCTGGCTTACCTGTCTTACTCCCCAATCGCTAGAGTGGTAGCCCTCTGCTTCCCATTATCCTGAAGTTGATCAGTCCGGAGACTGTCTGTCATCAAATCGTAGTGCCTCAGCCTGTTTCTGAACTCCTGGCCGAAGAT
>CAZXXP010000121.1:0-5829 GCA_964644785.1 uncultured Nitrosopumilales archaeon
TGTAAACCTTTTTGCCCATTTTGGAGGTTTGATCGTAGGTCTTTTAGCAGGGTATTCACTTGGGAAGCGCAGAGGCTCTATGATATAAGAGTCCAAGCAGCTGCAAGAGCACCATATTCCGCCTTCCGCGCACTTTCGCCACTTGCAACAATAATGACATCGCCATTATGAGGCTTCAACTCTTGCCTCAGTGTTTTCCAGACTTTGTCGGGGAAGTCCTTTTCGCAGTCTACAGTATCTCCCGATAAAGCGAATTTTCCACTTTTGAACATGATTGTAGTTGCCCCTTTTGCACCCTGAATTATGGCTGCGTCCCTTTGCTCGATGGGCGAGCGAATCATTGCGGATGCGTTTTTCACCATTACAGCATGATCAAATTTGCCGAAGGACATCCTTCCCGCCTTTACCGCCTTTGAGACAGGAATTCGTTTGACCATCTCTTGACTTATGGTTTGACCTTTTTTCGTGAGCCTGCAACCGCTGCTTTCAACCTTTATGATATTTGCTGATTTCAGTTTTGCAATCAGGGTTCTTATCGCACCAGGCCCTATTCCCAGCTCTTCAGAAAGCGCATTCCTGCCATGGCTTTTCGTGCCAAGAAGAGCTATTGCTTTGTAAATATGCAGTTTAGAGAATGTTGGCGACGGCCCCATTGTTGTTTCTTCGGCGACTTTTTCAAGTATTGGTACCGCATGCAAACTCATTTTCTTACCATCACTGGAGCATATATAGGCTTCAAGCCTGGTTTTGTTGTGTAAAAGGTTCTCGCTTAAAACTCTACACTGTTCTGCAATTCTGGAAATAGGTTGAGGACGCTGTGTAGGTTCTGACACGTCTCACCTATCTGATATAGAACTTTAGATTTCCCATTTACGTTTCCAACAACGAAGAAGCTTGCAAGTGTCACACCGTGCTTGCACACGCCGTCTCTGCTTGAATGATGAGTAACGGTTCGTAGAACGTCTTCAATATTTATTCTGGATAAGTTCAGCAGTTTTTTACTAACAAAGGTGCTTCTCTGCTTGGCCTCTTCTGGAATCTCTCCTTTGAGACCTGTAAAGAAATTTGTCAGCACATGCACCCTCCCGAGCCTCTCTGTAAATACAGAATTCTGATGATTCTCGATTAGCCAATTCTCCCCGTCTTTGCCGACTATGTAACCGCCAGAACTGTACTCTCCTTGGATTAATTCCCTCTCCATCATCAGCACTGCTTCAGTAACAAGATTGGTTTTAGTCAGAACGTTCATTACCACTGATCCTCGGGATTTTCTGCCCTTGTAGTTTCCTACGTTGGCCACTGCAGCATAGATTCCTGTCTTCAGAGAATATCCACTTTCAAAACCTTCTGACCTTTTGTCGTAGATTCCCAACACTCTGTTATTGGGAATGAGCTTCAGGTAGTTGCCAAAGAAGGGGTCTAGAGGCCTGTCCCTGCTGGCAAAGAAGAAGAACCTGTGATCTGGGTTAGGCTTTACAATAGCTATAATGGTGCACATTAACGAACCTTCAACAGCGAAACTATCTCATCGATAATTCCTTCTGCTATGTCTCTCTTAGATGCCAAGCCAAGTCTCTTGTTCTTCATCGCAGTATTGTAGATAACTACTTCATTCGTTTCGGTTCCGAATCCTGCCCCTTTTTTTGAAACGTCGTTTGCAACGATCAAGTCTGCCTTTGAGTTTCTGAAAAGTTCCTGTACCTTTTTCCTGACCTCTATTGAACTTCCCCCATATTCTGCCTTGAAGGCAACTAACTTGACATTTTTGTTCAGTTTCTTGACTTGATTGATTATCTTCTGTGTTGGCTTGAGTCTTAAATTCAGAATCTCTTTTGAAGCCAGTTTCTTTGAAGATGGTTTCTCCGGCGCAAAATCTGCAGGTGCTCCAGCTGCAATGAAGACGTCTGCGTCTTTCAGTTCATTCTTTGCTGCGTAGAGCATTTGCTCAGTAGTCTCTACTCGTACTACTTTGACCCCTGGCGGAGGCTCAGCGGTTCCGGGCCCATAGACAAGTGACACATCAGCCCCTCTCTGAAGAGCCACTTCGGCAAGTGCAACGCCCATCTTTCCGGAGCTCCTGTTCGTGATGATCCTGACGGGGTCTATTCGCTCAAATGTTGGTCCTGCTGTAATGACGAATTTCGTACCTGCAAGTGTCCTTTTGGCTGACAGAATTTGTATTGCCGCTTTGGTTATAGTTTCTGCGCTCGCTACCTTAGCCTTGTCCTCTTCCATAACTGGCTCGACAAATCGAATTCCCAACGCTTTGAGCTCTGCGATATTCTGCTTGATTATCGTGTTTTCGTACATGGGTTCGTGCATGCCCGGGGCAATCAGAATAGGAATCTTCGAGCCTATGGCACAGGAAACCAAACTTGTGACTGCAGAATCACTTATCCCTTTTGCAATTTTGCTTATCGTATTTGCTGTACATGGGGCAATCAGAATGATGTCAGCGGCGTCTTCGCCCCTTCCCCCAAGTTGAACGTGTTCTATCTTGCCCGTAATCTCTTTTACGACTGGATTACCAGTGGCCCATTCCATGAGCTCTGGGCTAACCAGTTTTGCAGCATAATCAGAAAATACGGCTACAACATCCGCACCATGTCTCATAAGCTCCCTAGCAATTCTAGGTGATTCCATCGCTGCTACGCTTGCAGTTATGCAGAGGGCTATCCTCTTCCCTTTCAGTTCCGTGCCCTTACTACCCATGATTCTCTTTCTATCGTCCGACAAGTTCTGCTATAGTTCCGGAGAGCAGTGGCATTAATAGCTATTCATGGACTTTTGCAATAAGAGTGCAGAGATGAAGCTTCAGCTTTTGTCAAGCTTGACCCTGAACGAAAGCAAGTTTGCTCCGTTCTCCCATGTCGCTTTGTACCTCCCGGGCTTTATGTGGAGCCCTACCACTAATGACGAAGCGTTGATTATGCAGCTGGCCCTCCCTGTTAAGTGTGACACCGTGTAAGAATTCCTGTTCTTCTCCTTGACTGGCTTTATACCTATTATTCCGTCGTCGCCATACATGAAATTGGCATGTTTGCCGATCTTGCCTGCAAATACAGAACCTATTGCGATGTAACCATTCTTCGCAACACTGATTTCACTTCCAAGATTCCTGCTAACCTGTGGTTCGGGTCTGCACCACAATTTCAAATTTGAGACTTTGCTGTCTTTCAACTTACTGTAATCTCCCTTCAGTATTCGCAGTCTTCATTAACGCATTCCACCATGTAGCCACAATTGGACTATTTTTACTTTTGTATGTCCAGAATACGCCACCAGCATCGGTAATTACCCATAATTACGCCAAGCATTTTATATACATTGTCCAAGGTGGATAAAGTCGGTACAATATGTCCAACAGTATTCATAACTCAAAGACAGATGCGATATTTCAAGGCACGGAACTAGAAACTCATCTAGAAGTAAAGAGGAAAATACTATGAACGATAAGTTGCGAAAAGCTATATCAAAGTATAGCAATGTTGTGCTGTCTAACAGGCGTAAGCTGTTCGTAGCAATTATTGCTACTTCATTAGTAATGACATTCGGGAGGGCTCTTGCCGCAGATCCTTCCGGTGCAGGAATATTCGCCAATGATCCAACTGCAAAGGCAACATTGGCTGTCAACATGGCATGGACGATAATAATGGGTGCTCTGGTCTGGTTTATGCAGCTCGGCTTCGCATTTTTGGGCGCAGGCGTTTTAAGATCAAAAACACAGACAAATTACTGGTCAAAGAGCTATATTGACTTTTCAATCGGTGTAGTAGTATTCGCCCTTATCGGCTTTGCAATGATGTTCGGAGGATCAGGGAACACATTTCCAGGGTATGTTGATGATAAGGGTAATTCAATTCCAATGCCTGGCCTTGAAGGAGGTAACACGTTCATCGGGTGGAGTGGCTTTGGACTTGCTGGAGAAGCCTATGATGTTGTGACTATAACCTACTTTTTCTTCCAAGCGGTCTTCGCAGCCACTTCGGTAACCATAGTTGCAGGAATGGTGGCTGAGCGTCTAAAATTCCAAGCCTATTTGATCTACACGATACTGATCAACATCTTCATCTATCCAGTTTACGGTCACTGGATATGGGGTAACGGCTGGCTCGCTACTCTTCCGTTCGGTGTCGGAGCAAGAGACTTTGCAGGTTCAGGTGTGGTTCATGCTGTAGGAGCCTTTACGGGTCTTGCAGGAGCTTGGCTGTTGGGGCCTAGAATAGGAAAGTACAACAAGGACGGCACTCCGAACAGCTTCCCTGCTCACAACATACCTTACATGTTCGCTGGCACATTCGTTCTCTTCTTCGGTTGGTTCGGATTTAATCCTGGTAGCACACTGGCAGCAACGGACTACCGCATATCAGTCATCGCAGTAAACACCTACCTTGCAGGAGGTATGGGGGCAGCCGTGATGGCATATCTAACTTATATCATCAAGAAAAAGAGTGATCCTACTGCCATAGCCATTGGAGCGTTGGGCGGACTAGTCGCAATAACCGCGCCCTGTGCCTATGTAGCTCCTTGGGCTGCGATAGTTATAGGTGCGATTGCCGGACCTCTCGCGGTATACGGCAACAGGTTCGTTGAGAGAAGGCTAAAGATAGATGACGCTGTTGGTGCATGGGGAGTCCACGGTGCCAGCGGCCTCTTTGGACTTCTGTCTGTGGGCATATTTAGCGATGGCACTTACGGAGGTGGTACCTATAATGGCGTAACATATAGCGGAGTGACAGGTATACTCTACGGACCATTAGGCGGAGGTCAGCTCATAGCACAACTCATCGACATGGTGGTAGTTGCAGGGTTTTCATTCGGAATGGGTCTAGTAATATTCGGAGCTATCAAGGTGACTATGGGATTAAGAGTAGCGCCAGAAGTTGAGCTCGCAGGACTAGACATCCACGAACATGAATATGTGGCATACCCAGAAACTCATCTCTTCGATATACCTACTGGAGACGAACTCGAAGCAAGGAGCATGCACAACTTAGAGATGCCGAAGAATGTCTGGAGCCACGAAACCGCTGAGATAGTAAAGGAAAGAAAGAAGGAGTCCAAGTAGGGCTCCACAGCCTTTATTTTTTAGGAAGATCAACCATGAGGGTGTATGTGTTGCTGCAAAAAGCCCGGAACTTCTGAAGAGGTCATACGTGTATTGAGAGCTACAAGACAGATTGAAGGTGTAGTCATGGTAGATTCTGTCTTTGGTAGATTCGATGCTATAATCGTGCTGGAAGTTCCAAACCTGAAGTCACTTGCAGAAGCTACATACCAAGTCCTTGAGAAGAACCCAAATATCATACATACAGAAACAGCAATATCCCTGTTCGAGGAGCCATTGAAGGCGGTTTAGGTGTTCTAGATGAAGAAAATCGAAGCTGTCGTAAGACCAGAGAGTCTAGGAATTGTAAAAACTGCGCTCGAAGAGAATGGATTTTCGGGGATGACCATAACGAGGGTAGAGGGGAGGGGAAGGCAGAAAGGACTGGTGCAGAAGTACAAAGGCAAAGAATTCCGTGTTGATTTCCTATCAAAGGTCAAGATTGAAGTCTATGTTGACGACAAGGATGTTGCAAAGGCCGTTGATGCAATACAGGAAGCTGCAATCACTGGGCAGGTCGGAGACGGAAAGATTGTAATCTTACCATTAGAGGATGTAATCAGAATAAGGACCAAGGAAAGGGGAAGCAAGGCACTCTAGGCTCATGCCCAGCAGCGAGACAAGGAACTTCTTAGTACTCATAGTGTCAGCGATAGCCTCGGCTGTACTTCTGCAGTATCTGAACTTCAATGAGGTTCAGACGGCTTCTGTTACTGTTTTTT
>CAZXXP010000122.1:0-5826 GCA_964644785.1 uncultured Nitrosopumilales archaeon
ACCTGGCCAAACCATTATTGACGCCTGCGCAGGACCTGGGAGGAAATCAATTCACATAGCAGAGTTAATGGAGCGACGCGGGAAGCTTTACGCTTTTGAGATTGATTATCGGAGAAAATCTCTAATTCGAGAACGGGCGCAGCGTTATGGAATCAACATCAATGATTTCATGTTTGCGGTCGCACTTGATTCAACAAAGGAATTGACGGTTCAAAGAATGCTCAACGGCCGCAAGGTGGATTCCGTGCTTATTGACCCTCCCTGTTCGTCACTTGGGACCCGACCGAAGATCTATGAAACAGCCATCATGGACAGGTGGCAATACTTCAGAGCCATAGACACACAGAGAAACATACTCGGGACGATGTCGAGGTTCGTAAAGAAAGGTGGCAGACTCGTCTATTCGACTTGCACCTTGAATCGTGAGGAAAACGAGATACAGATAGAACGTTTCCTCAAAGTAAGAGAGGGAGAATTTACACTAGAAAAACCCAAATTGACTGGAGTAAACTTGGAGCCGTATCTCTGTAGAACCGAAGGACCATGTGAAAAAATGGCTTTGAAATTCTTGCCAAAGTCTCACGATTCTCCCGGCTACTTCATTGCTGTTGTTAAGAAGGAGTAATATAAATTGAATCCTTCAAATAGAACTTCAGAGAAAGACTCAGGCAGGAAACTAAAGGTTTTTCTCGCAGGGCCCATTCACGGTTACGAGGACAAACAGGATTACCGCACCAAGATACGAAGAATTCTTAACAAGTACAATGTCGCCTTTTATGATGCTTGGGAAGAAGAAGGGCGTCGGAATGAATTTGCGGTTCGTAATTGGCAGGATGAGAGATATTATGCGGACTCTCTAATTTTGAGGCAAAAGAGGCTTGCTCAGGTAGACAAATCGGACCTAATCGTAGCCTTCGTTCCTAAGGAAAGTTTTGGAACGGCCACCGAGCTTACAAGAGCAGTTGAAGTGGGGAAGAAAATAGTCATCATATGTCTTATGAACAAACCCTCCCCGTGGATTATCTCAATTACGAGGCCAGCTCTTTTTTTCAGGTCAATCGAGGAATTTGCAACCGCTTTACGAAACTCCACGCTGAGCTTGCTCTAAGTTCTTAATGGATTGTCCTTCTTCACTCTTAGAGAGGTTGATTCCGTATTGTGGCTCTTGAGGATCTAAAATCTATCTAAATCACTAGAAGCCATTACTCGGAAGACTGTCATGTGCCAGCTCGCCAATTGTCCAAGAGGTGTCTTACACACGCTGATCTTACATTCATAAAATCCCAAGTCTCCTTTGTGAAATCGAAACAATTAGCGCGCGTCAGGCGTTGGGCGTACTTTCCTCTATTAGCTGCCAACGTGGTATCTGTGCTACCTTTCCTACTTATGACGAGAGTATTTTATCAAGCCGGCATCCTCGAAGTCGGTGCAATTTCTTTCGAACTTCCCCCGACCCGCTCTCCATAATATTGATCTCTTTGGTTGCTATTCTACCCTTCATAGCTCTTGTGCTTCCCACCCCTCACTAATGAGGCTGCGCGCTCTAGTTCTGCACAGTCATTCGAGGCTTTTCGTGGACCATTTCCTCGTTCGATATCTTCGTGCTTGTGTAATCCTGTATGTACATGCTGTTCTAATCGTTGTAGTACTATATACCAACATGTGATTCCTAGGAAAATCTCATCTACAAACCTTGAGCCACAATCAACTCACATAGCGGAGATTCAAAATGGCATGTTGATTACCATTGAGACAGGTCTTGATTGAAGAGCGTATTTTCCTAGGTCGTTGCTATCGTGTTCTATTCTACGATCCTTGAGCTGGTGCAATCTATTCCGAGATCACGGCCTCTATGGAGAGGATATCTTGCGCTGTAGGCAAGCACCGCCATAATCAGTCAACACGAGAGGACCCCCGTTTGTTAGGCATCTGGCATACTCAGATAATATTAAAGTATTCTGAAGACGCCACGATACTCTTCAAGAAACCCAACCTGAACGGCGTGCATACCGGCGAGGTGAAGCTGGTAGAGGGTGACTGGCACATCGCAGGAAGGTCAGGCTATACGCTCGTCATCACAAGGTCAGGGCGTCGATGCAGGAAGCGATAAACGCGACGTATCAGTCGGTCAGGAACGTCATGATTCCAAATATGTTCTACCTGGACGACATGATGCAACGTTCGTTCAAGGACATCGATATGCTGCTCAGCTGGGGCTAGCTGTGATAAACCGCCAGCCCTGTCTCTCTGTCCAAGCTTCGATGTCAATTGTCACTTCTCGTAGGTTAGCATTGTCTTTCCGCGTGAGAGCCTTGTTCAGGAAGTAGCCACGATCTCAATCCTCGACAACGACGCACAGAATCTCGCCATTCTACTCAAGTGTTATACGTTTGCCACTGCTTTGCACTTAGGCAAATATGCCCTGCACCGCTTTTTTATAGTACGTTAATGTCATTAACCAAGGTAATAATATGGCAAACGAGGGAAAAGAGCAAGAGATAAGAGGCAAGTTCTACAATAGTGCATCATTTATCAAATACATTTTGGCTAACGGTATACCAAGGAGTAGGCATGCTTTCAGGGATATGGTAGCTTCAGGAACTTCTATAAAATTGGACAGCGTGAAAGGCTTGGAACTGATTGCCACTCTAGGTAATATCGTAATGACCATGCACCCACAGCAAATCAATGTCATGGACAGGTCGAACGGCAAGACGATAGCATCGATCAGAAGATAGTTAAAGAACAGCCCCAACGACTGAAGTTTTCGTTCGACATAGTCTAACGCTCTTAGTGACCTTTGTTAGTACGAAGAGCCGTGGCAAAAATCTAGGCCATGAACCTATCATTCAAATCCAGTTCTAGAACCATTTTTGTTATGGAACCCACCTGATGCGAACCGAGTTACGATTCATGGGTCTTTACCGGTAAATTAATGCTGAAATCCCACCCCCCCATCTAGTGCTGGAACGGTTCCATCTCCTAGAGTCAATCCAACAATCGTGCAAGTGATGAAGGAAAAGGGTATTGATATCTTGTCCAATAATCCCAAGATGCTTACGACAGAGATGATCGAGAGTGCTAGTTTGGTGGTAACGATGTGGCGTGGAGTAGAGGAGGTGTGCCCTAAACCCATGTTGGCTCGGGTGCAAAAGAAGCTGGTTGATTGGCATCTAGAAGATGCAAAAGGAAAACCTATCGTGCGCTGCGCGATCAAAGTGGAACAATACAAGATAGAGCTCGCGTGCGCCTGCAGAAAAGGGGCTTCAAGTTTGTAGGTTCAACAGTATGCTATGCGTTCATGCAGGCTGCTCGCATGGTCAATGATCATACAGTAGGTTGCTTCCGCTATGACCAGATAGATAGGATGAATTAGAATTATCTGGCAAAATGGAAAGAGAGCTCAAGTGCTTCAAGCGCGCCAAATTATTAACTGGTATTATTCAGTATTGGTACAACGATGAAGTTAGGAATGTGCTGCCTGTACGCGAGGAGCATAAAGCGGGCTCGTATGTTTATGCCTGTAAATGAAGGCATATTTTATGGAGAATGTTCCTAAGCAGAATATCTGAGTGACGGATAATCAAGTCACATAGTCTGCAGACGCATCTTCCTTCAGAGCGTCGATTTGAGGCAAGCTCAATAGAGTGAAAATCGCCTTCAAAACAGCTTTAGCCGCTTTAGGCTGCTCAACTTGCGGATTATCAAGTTCTCCATACAAACCAATTCCTTCAATCTTCCTCGTCAGAGAAACTCCAAGTATCAAACCATTAAACCAAGTTATACTGCTAATTTCACTCCCAATCTCCCTTATCCCAATCCTATCCAGTTCGTCCAAAAGATAAGGCATATTGGAAACTCCAACCACCTTGGGTTCACGCTCTAAACTTTCTCTAAAATGGCCTCCAGCAGTATATACCCTCTTCACCCTCCCAGACTTTTCAGCAACATCAATTACGATATTGCATAATTCGTACAACGAAGGAACGTCCTGAGGCTGCTCCTCGCCAGTGAATATCAGCAGAGAAGCTTTCTTGCTGTAGTAGAATCTATATACGCTGGGATAATGAGATATCAGCCCATCTTTGCAGAGAACGTAGGGTTTGTCGAAGCTATAAATCTCGGCGAACATCTTCGCATTAAGATGCTCAATAAGGAACTTTGGAACTAAGCCTCCGACCCTGCCCATGTCTGGCAGTGAAGCTACCAGAGTGATTTCATCGAATGCCGGTTTCTCGTAGACCTTTAGCTCCATTGTATATCACAGGGACAAAGCACTATATTAGCGCACTATTTGCATTACATACATTTACAATCTACGAGAGGTTAAACTAATACAACTCGCGCGCGCTTTTCACAGTTGGTCTCTTTCTTTAGTCCCCCGTCGACATTTTTGTTCTAGCGGCGAAGGCTCGAGTCATCCAGTCATGGATATATAGTTCACAATAGTAATTCATCTGCCCAGAAATGCGCTTCCAATTAGTGTCACTTCCTTTCTTCTCCCTACACTAGCGGCTAGGCTAAATTACATTAGTAGTGATAGTAATGGTTCACCGCATCGCCGTTTTAGACATAGATAGCTGCCAGTCTAGAAAATGCCAGCAGGAGTGCATAAGGTACTGCCCAGTCAACCTTGACGGTAGCGAATGTATAATACTTGGGGCTGACGCCAAGGCGATAATCAGCGAAGATCTATGCACTGGATGCGGAATCTGCATCAAAAAGTGTCCCTTTGACGCCATAACGATACTAAACATTGCAGAAGAAATTGGGGAAGACAAAATCCACCAATATGGCATAAACACCTTCAGGCTGTATCGACTTCCGACGCCAAGGAAAGGCTCCGTAGTTGGCCTAGTAGGAAAAAACGGTGTAGGCAAGACAACGACGCTGAACATACTTTCTGGCATGCAGAGACCGAATCTTGGGTACTATGAAACTCCGCCAGACTGGGATGCAATACTCGATACTTTCGGCGGCACCGAGTTAAAGACACATTTTGAAAAAATCTCGCAAAACCAGCTCCGAGTTTCTCTAAAGCCGCAGGCAGTCTATCGAATTAGAGAGTTCTGGAATGATGATGCATCATCACTGTTGAAAAAAATGGACGAGAAAGGAGCGTATTCAGACCTTGTCCAGGACCTGAACCTGAAAGAATGTATTGGCAAAAACGTCTCAGATCTGAGCGGAGGAGAGCTGCAGAGGCTTGGAGTAGCAATAGCAGCCTCAAAAGAAGCTGATTTGTACCTTTTTGACGAACCGTCATCTTACAACGACGTGTTCCAGAGGCTTGCAGTAGCGAAAGTCATCCAAGGTTTGGCAGACTCTGGCAAAGCCGTAATCCTTGTAGAACACGATTTGACATTCCTCGATTACCTCAGCGAAAGCATACACATACTTTATGGAGAGGCGGGGGTCTACGGCATAGTTTCTAGGGTGCTCCATGCAAGAACAGGCATCAATGTCTTACTCGACGGTTATCTACCTGCTGAAAATATGAGGTTTAGAGATCATAAAGTCAACTTTAATGTTTTTGCCCCACCAGGAGAAGAAATAGTCCCTCCTGAAATCGTCAGATACGAAGAAATGACGAAGAAATACCCGGGCTTCACACTGAAAGTTCACGCTGGCTCGATAAGGCAGGGGCAGGTCATAGGAGTCATAGGTGCGAACGCCCTCGGCAAGACAACATATCTGAAGATGATAGCAGGGGTCGAAAAGCCTGATAATGGGGAGATATTCAGCGCAGCCAAGATATCTTACAAGCCCCAGTACCTGTCTTCAGATCACGATGGAGATGTAAAGACATTCCTCTGGAGCATAGGA
>CAZXXP010000123.1:0-660 GCA_964644785.1 uncultured Nitrosopumilales archaeon
GTAGATGGGGCAGACTCGACAGACGTGCCATTGTTTCGTCGCTAACTTGTGGCCCGCTGACGTTGACGTGAATTACTTCGGCAAAATAATCGACGCCCAGAAAGTCTCTCAAGACGCACTTTCAGCTGCGGAACAAGCGGTGAGGGCTGCAGGGGATGTGATGAAGACTGCTGAAGCCACTACTAACTTGGCTTATGGAACAGTAGGCATAGCGATTGTCGCCATCGTCGTGTCAGTCGTAATGGGGTTAAGGAGGAGAAAGCCTTGACCCTCCCTTCTTTTTTCTTTTTAAATCGTTCGCATATTAAGCATGGTATTGCTTTTGCACTTTTTGTTTTGTTATTTGTAGGCGTTATTCCCTCGATTTATGCTCAGGATTCTGGAATTTCTCCTTCGGTTTTTCGTTATGGGCCTTCTAGGGTTGGAGAGGCTTCTTTGGAGCTGAAACAGCCTCTTGTATTGGTATGGAAGAAAGCACTTGGGGGGACAAGCGCATTCGGCTACTTTTCATCATCACCAGTTGTGATGGGAGGACGATTGTTTGTCGGTGCCAGTGATGGAGTATACGCACTCAATGCCAAGACAGGGGATGTGGTCTGGGTATTTAAAACAGAGAAACCTGTAAAATCGTCGCCATCAATATCCGGGGAAACTCTCTAT
>CAZXXP010000123.1:670-5813 GCA_964644785.1 uncultured Nitrosopumilales archaeon
GTACGCGATTGCAGTAGCCAATGGAGCGAAGCTATGGTCTTTCAAGACAGAAGGACCTGTCATTTCTTCTCCCCTTATAGCTGGGGGTGTAGTGTATGTAGGATCCGAAGATGGAGTGTTGCGCGCTATAGACGCAAAAACTGGCGTTCTAAAGTGGAAGTTTAAGACAGACACACAAGTAACATCTTCACCGGCACTGGCCTACGGGACTCTCTATGTTGGCTCGTGGGATGGTTATGTCTACGCCCTCGATCCTGAAAATGGGCAACTCAAGTGGAAATTCTACACTAATCATGGGATAGAATCCTCGCCTGCTATTTCTGATGGCATAGTGTTCATTGGGGCATCTTACACTGACAGGATCATGGCACTAGATGCTTACACAGGTAAGGAGCTGTGGGAATACGCTACAGGATACAAGGTGATTTCCTCTCCAGCCGTGAGCGGTTCGCTGGTATTCATCGGCTCTACAGACGCAAGGATTTATGCTTTGGATGCCAAAACAGGAGCTCTTGTCTGGAAGTATAACCTTACAGGCAGTATTTCTGGCTCTTCTGCTACTGTAAGCGGAGAGACGGTTTACATAGGCGCCGAGGACAAGAAGATGTACGCATTTGAGAAGTCTTCGGGCAAACTTATCTGGAGTTTCAAGGCTGACGAATCTATCAGCTCAACTCCTTTGGTAAGCAATGGATTTCTTTACATGACATCAGCTGATAATACTGTTTACGCCTTTTCAGATGAAGAGACTGCGCGAAGTGTGAGACTATTATTGCAGGAAGCAAGTGTGGCAAGTCAGGCAATCAAACCAGTAGCATCTCAGCAGAACGTAGATGTAAAAGGTCTTGCACTTGGAGTGCCCTTAGATAACCTACAGTGGCAGTCCATCGCGATCGTAGGAGCAGCAGCCGTGCTCGTGGGAATTGTTTGGGTACGACGAGGAAGGAGGTATCACACATGAAGAGGCCCCTGTGGTACTAATGATGTTAGCCAAAATCACCCCAGACATGGTTCGGGATAGGATTATCTTGTGGCGATTTGATACTCTCGAATTGTGAATTTGATGAGCGCTTCCTCGCTCATCAAGCTCCAAGATTTGTATGGGTGATTACCAAGGAAACTCACCCGTAATTTGACAATCGCTCACTCTAGGTTTCGGTAAATTGATCGTAATCATTAGACATGATAATGGGCTAACGAATTATCAATTATTACGTCGTCCACTTTTTGCCTGCTGTGGCCAGTCTCCTATTCGCGACTCGCTTCTAGGTGTACTGCCTTGCAAAAGAGCTCAATCTCAGCCTCTTCGCTTCGCCAATGCGACGAACCTGATAAATAAGAGTCCATCAGATTCTGGTACCGAGTTCCACGGTTCGCTATTGGATCCCAAGACACGTTAGGCGAAATTCGAGCCTAGTATAAGCTCGCGAACCGTCTTGTACGCCTTGTATTTGAAGCGCCAGAATGCACAAGTAGATGACTCATGGCTCCCATTTCATCCAGGATACCACTCTCACGAGATCGCTCTTGGTGATTATCCCTTTGAGCCTACCTTGCCCATTAACAACGGGGAGCCCGCTTATCCCATGTCTTATCATCAACCTTGCCGCGTCTGCAATGTCGTCCTCTTCCTTGACTACGATCGGATCAGAAGTCATGACATTCTGAATCAAGACAATCGGAAGTATCCCGGAAGGTATGAGTGAGTCTTTAACTACCGTAGACTTGCCCATTGGCCTGCTTGTTGGTACTAACGTCGGGCTAACTGACGTAATGTCTGAAAGTGTAACAACACCGATTGGTCTCTTGTCTTCATCTACTACCACCGATCTTGTAAATCCTAGTGTAGACAAGATGTTGGCGGCCGTGTATAAGGACTGGTTAGGACCTATCGTTACCGGTTTGGCAGACATATATGCACTTACTCCGATGTTTGTTTCAGAGAAGCCTGATAGATATCTACAGATATTGGTCTTAGTGACGATTCCAGCAGCTTTCCCTGCTAAGTCGACAACTATTATTGAGCCAATACCCTTTGACATCATGAGCCGGCAGGCGTCCTTGATGCTTGCAGAGGGATCCATAGTTATTGGATCCTTCGTCATTGCATAACCTATGGGAATTTGATCCATGGGAGTTCCTCCTGGATTTTCGATAAGAGCTCTTACCATGTCCCTCTGTGTCAGGATGCCTAATGGAGTGTTTTCTTGGTCGATTATGACAAGCCTTGTGATGTCGAACCTTATCATGAGCTTCTGAGCCTGAGCCAAAGTGTCGATTTCCCTCGCAGTTATCAACTTGGGAGTCATGATGTCCTGCAGTGTCGGCACTGGAGTAATTCCATCCATCGATTCTGGTCTATCAGGCTGTTGACCAAGCCCTCTTGCAGCCAAATCTTACACGCAGATTTATTCACCATTCGACACTTTAAGCAATCGCCGAACCTGTTGGGGATTATGTTGACGATGTCCATCCAAGTAACGGTCTTCACAGCCTGGCAGGAATATCTGAGATGTGCACCTTAATTCCTGCTTACCTGTTCGAATACATAATGCCCGAACTCATTAGACCTTAGGCGTAATTAGGTGGTGCAACGAAAGACGCAACCTAGTCCCCATTCCTCAAAATAGTCGCTCGCTCCAAGCTCAAAATTGACGGAAAACTTCGCATTTTGTCGCAAATCAGCTAATCCTGTAATTACGCCTAAGGTCTATTGTACGCTCGTACAGGAAGAAGAGAAAATCAGCAAAGCTTACACGATAAGAGCACGCTTGATATGTAGGAAGATGCCTAAGTCTTAAGGGCGTTTGGTGGAAGTGGAATATGGAAGATCAGCTGACATTTCAGGTCTAGTTTGGCATATTGACAAATTACTTCAAAAGTCCTGTGCTTGTTCGGCATAACACTAAATAGAGCAGGGTTTTTCAAAATGCTATGACACGTAAGACATTGGTTGCCGTGATGAGCGCGGCGTTAGTCCCTAACAGGTTAGGCTAAACGGAGAAATCTAACCAAAGGTGCAGAAGTATCATGCAAAAGTTCAAAATGAATAGTCGTACATTTATCGTAGCTGCTGCTCTAGTGGTAGTTTTAGTAGGAGGTGCAGGCGCATATCTCATATCTTCTCAGCCGAAGGTAAAAGAGTTCAAATTAGAGCTGTGGGACTTCGGTTACAACGGTCCGTCAGGAGGACCTACCCTAACGGTGAAAGCTGGCGAAACAGTCAGAGTAAATCTGGTAGCTAAAGGAGGCGTTGGTCACGAGTTCAGGCTTGCGAACGACAAGGACGCCTTCCTCTCAAATGTGAAGAACGCGGTTGAAAAACTGCAGGCTCGAGGTCTCAAAGGAGCAGAAGCTGTAGATAACGCAACAGAGTTCAAGGAGTCGAGGAGATTGACAGGGATGAAAATCGTAAATACAGGCAAGGAACTTGATTGGGACATTGATGTCGGAGTAGGGGAGACCAAGACAGTTGAATTTGTCATCGACAAGCCAGGAACCTACTGGTACCTGTGTGGAGAGTTGGATGCCACATTCCCTCTGACTCATGCTCACAAGGGAATGGTCGGACAGATAACAGTTGAACCCTAAAGGCGGCAATTTGTAAGAAGGTTTCTGCCGAATAAGCTAGGGATTGTGTTGACGATAGTCACATAGTCAATGCTTCAGATAGTCTGAATCTCCAAGTCATCCGCGCGTTAGCCTATCAACTTACACTAGAGCGGCTGTCACGAACCAAACCTACAAATACTAACCATGGTTCATAGCCTTCGGAGTTCCATTGAGGGAGATAGTCATCAGGCTGAAGAATGCTTCCAACTGGGTATCCGAGCTAGACAAAGAATTTCCTACCACACTAAGGATTTTGGATTGCAAGCCAGGAAGAGATGGCAGTATCCAACAACTGGTGGAGCTTAACACACCTGACGGTCAGCTTGACGAGGTCGTAGAAAGGATTAGGAAGAATCCTATGGTCATGGACATATATATGGCCAGGACAAGAATGGGCAAGTCCATCGGAAGAATTCTTTCTAAGCAGGCATTGGCGTGCAGAACAGCTATGGAATCAAACCTCTTCTGCAGAAGCTGCCTTTTTACATCCAAACCTGATGCCGACGGCAATGTGGAGTGGGCTTTAGCATTCTCAGATGGCAGTTCGCTTTCTCAATTTCTCAGCGAACTCGAAAGCGAACGGATTAAGGTTGAGATAAGGAAATTGTCAAATGTCATAGATCAGCGAGGTTTAACGCCTAGGCAGCTACAGATTATTCTTCGCGCAATGGACAGAGGATACTTTGACTACCCAAGAAAGACTGATTTATCGACACTAGCTAAGGAACTAAATATCTCGAAGTCTACACTGTTAGAAATCCTAAGGCGTGCAGAGAAGAAAGCACTGATTTCCCTTTATGGAAGAAATGAAGGCTACCAGTTCAGTCCCGCTTCCGTAAGGGGACAACAATAATCGTCATGTTCTACATGTTACACTGATTGGATGGAAGTATATCAAAGATGGGAGAAGGGACACCTTTACGTACGTCATTTGATGTCAAGACATGTCAGGACAATTTCAGAACCGTCTTCCATATGCGGTGCGACTAACGGGATACTGTGGATGGTCTAGGTCACGTGCATACTCCTTCAGCAGGGATGCGTTACAAGAAGATCCTGCATGCATATTCGAACCCAAATAATCAGGTCAAAATGACCCGTTCGTATTGAAGGCCTCTTTATGCGGTAAGTTTTTTTTTGTGAGAAAGAGCTTGTGAGAAAGAGCCTTTCTATTACCAAATCAAATTCTTGAACCATTTTTGTGTTGGACCTTCTAGAGTTATTGACAGATGCATACAGATTCAAGGAGAAGCTGGCCTAGCAGAGGGTAATGGCATAGAGATTCATTCATAGCCGAAATTGACGAGGGCACTTATGAAATCCAGAAAATGCTAGTTACTAGAGACCACTTATGGCTGAATGAACCTGATTCCTGAAGACTAGGGGAGACCGACTTGTTTGAACTTCTCCAAGTATGAGGCAGCTTCCCTCACATGTCGTTCGGTTGGGAAGTATGTCAGGCCATCCTTGAATTGAGCACCATATTTCATCTTTGCACCCTGCATTGTTGGAATGAGACCTTCATAGTCCT
>CAZXXP010000124.1:0-4107 GCA_964644785.1 uncultured Nitrosopumilales archaeon
AGGATGTACGCTCTACCTTGGCAACCACCGAGTCAGGTAAAGCAGTTTGGCATGGAGGGAATTGCTGTTGATAAAGATGGCATGGTGTGGTTCACCCATTCCAGCACGTCCAGGATCGGCAGGTTCAATCCACAATCCCAAACGTTTTCGGGGATTTTGGTAAGGCCCAACGCATCGATATTTAGGCTGCTTCCTGACAAAACTGGGGATGTTTGGTACACCGACATCCAGAATAACAAAATAGGCTTCATTTCCCCCGATGGTACGGCTAAGGAATTCGATCTACCAACTGCAAAGTCGGGCCCCGCGGGGCTCTTCTTTGACTCATTTGGAAAGCTATGGTTTACTGAAACTTTCGCAAAAAAAGTGGGGGTCATAGATCCTCAGACCAACACGATAACAGAGTTTCCGCTGCCGCGAGACTTTGTCAATTCTCCTGTGGGTATTGTCGTCGATGACAACGGTGTGGTCTGGGTTGCAGACCACGGAGGCGCCATAATAGTACGCTTCGATCCAAAGAGCAACACTTGGGGTAAGTTCGTTACTTCAAGGCCTCCTCCAGAGATATTTCCGATATCGCTTCCAAACGACCTTGCACTGGACAAACAAGGCAATATCTGGATAACAGAACATGGAGGAAATAAGATAGCCAAATTCGACCCCAAAACAAGCCTTCTTACAGAATACGTCATTCCCAGCACCCCTGCAATAACGCTTTGGCTTACGATGGACGATGCTGAAAATGTGTGGTTTGCCGAGGCTGACGCGGGTAAGATAGGTAGGCTTGACACGAAAAAGCCCGTGCCGTTTACACTAACCCTTTCTGCTGATACCGTGTCTGTAGCCAAAGACCGAGAATCGGCTTTCTCTGCAAGCGTAGAATCCGCCCAAAGCATCGCAAAGATCTCCATGCTGAGCTATGGTTTTCCAACTGCGCTAAATGTAACCGCAAAGACCAAGGAATTTGCAGTTCAAAGTATAGGTTCGCAGAAGGTTGATTTCCAAGTCAGCATCAGACATGAAGTAGACGTGGGAAAATACGGGTTTGCAATTAGTGCAAGCGATGGGAAAGTGCTCCAGACCAGAACCATAACCATCAATGTCGAAGCGTCAAGATCTAATCAGGACGTACTCCTGTATGCTTCAGTCGGTATTGCTGGAATAGTAGTTGTAGCAATAATATTATTCTTGCTCGTATTTCGGCGCGTATGGAAGAGCTAAAGTAGTCTGAGTTTCACTAGTATTCTGTCGAACGATTTTTTCGACCTATCGTTTTTGTAGTCCCTCAAGAACGCGATAATGCCAGAAATATCGGTCAACCCGAGCCTTTTCCGTACTGCTGATGCGACAGGCCCTCCGATGAAAAGGTACTGAGTAGTGGCTGTGACATTGGAAACTCTGCGACTAAGGCTTGCAGTCTCGAAATCAAGTATGGTCGCCTTATTTCCAACGATGATATGCTTCCGAAGGTTGCTCAATTCGCCATGATCCAAGCCAATCGAATCCAGCAAGAAACACTGCCGCAATATTTCGACGATGCGGCTTCGCAGCATTGCAGCTGATCCCCTCCCTTTCAGGTCTTTGACCCATTGTAGAATATCAGTTCCATTCGCAAGCTCCATTGCTACGATATTTCTTGACGATGCAAAGATCTTCGGCCCTACGCCAGCTTTGTTTGCCAGTTTCTGCAGTTCCACTTCTCTGACAACGCTGGGTCTATTCGAATCAGTTCTCCGAATCTTCAATGCAGTTTTCTTGCCATTTAGCAGGGCCTTGATGACTATGCTGGTGGATCCCTTTCCCAGCACCTGCACTTTGCCGATCTGAACATTGCCAGAAAATTCTACTTGCCTAATTCCAATTTTTTCGAGCTCCTTTATCCTGCTTTTGCATGTCCGAGAATCTCCTCTTGGATACGCCAGAATGGTATTCCAGGGCTTCCCCGCAAGGTCTTCAATCAGAACGAGCGATGATTCTGCTTGTCGAAGCAATTTCTGCAACGGCCTCCTTCAACCATTTTCTACTATTTGCAAACTGTGGAATGTCCCTACCGACGAGCATCCGCTGGGTCGCTCTGACCTCCTCGCGCAGCCCTGCAGAAATACCTGATGATGCGATACTGGATCCAAGAATGAAAATCAAAGTATCAATAATGTTGCGAAAATCCCGCTTGGTCAACGAATGTATCTTCCCATCGCTGCCAATCCATAGAAGCTCCGACTTGTCCTTGTTTGCTGTAACAAACTTTATGCTGTCGCCAGAGAATGTGGTTTCAGGCCCGGCTCTATCCTTTTTCTCCGAAAGTGTAGTATCCTCCAAAAGGAAGATGAAAGCGCTTTCCTTCTCGTCGTCGCTTGCAGAGACGCTGCGGAGAACATGGAAGCCTTTCCCGATTAGATGCGTTTCCAGATGGTAGAGGCTTTTGTTTAGCTGCCCCCAGAGTTTATCAACCGTTCTTTCCTGGTGCTCGAAGGCGACTACCACAACAGTGTCGAGAGTTTGTTTCTTTAGCGGGGGAGAATATGTTGCATCGAAGAAACTTGCGTTGGGCTTTTCAAGGAAGAGGTTTGCACCAAATATGAACTCAGCCACTCTCTGTTTTGATATTGCGGCCCCGAGGTTTCTTCTTGGGTCTACAGGGTCGAGAATTATCAGTGGTGTATTGTGCAATCCTGCGTAGACCTTGTCATTTTCTACAGACACTATGCTGTCGCCGAACTTGATTTTGCCTATCTTTTGTAAAACCTCTAGAAAGCTTCCAAATTTGAGAACCAAAACTTCTGCAACGTAGCCGCTGAAGCCTCTGGTCTTGATTTCAGCTCCGTAGATTCCCAGGCCTTTTAGAAAACGCTTGAGCAACCTAGTTTCGCTTTTCATTTTATCATTGAATTTCTGTTTTATCATCTCGGTGTGGTATGGTGACCTGTCCGCAGCGCTCTTCCATTCTCCCTTTGGAACATCGTAACAAGCTACAACGTTTACCTTGATCTTTCTAACCCGAGCCTCAACGTATGGATGTTCAGAATAGCGTAGGTACGGAGAATGCCCTCGCAGCGCCTGCTTCCCTATCTCGATGCCAAGTTTCTCAAGCTCGTCCTTTGTCAGATTTGCAGGAACTTTCACAAAGATGTCTATGTCAGCCTCTCCAGCAACCCATGTTCCCTTTGCAAAAGAGCCTGCAAGCAAAGGCGTGAGCTGAATCTTTCTGCCCTTGCAGGCGTTCTGAACTCTGTGCATGACGTATTTTGTTATCTTGGCTACTCTTTCCTCTTCCTTTAGAGATGGCTCTGACCGCTTTCTCTCAGCGGCAATTATCTTCTCAAGAGCGGCTTTTGCCACAAGATCACCCCAGCTTGAAGCAATAGAGGTCTGTGTAAATCGGACCTGCGGGTGCAAGCTCGCTCTTCTTCAACCTGAACTCATTAAACTGCTGTCTGCCAAAATCCGTAGAAGAATTGTTCGTGACAACTTCCAGAATTTTTTCCCTCGCCCTCCTGCTCTTTATTCTTGCAACTGTTAGATGAGGTTCAAATGGTTTGTCTGGCTCGAACTTGGAACCTGAAATCGATTTTACGATGCCGTCGGCAATGTTCCTCAGATTATTTTCCGCACTGATATCAACCCCGACCCATACAACGTTTATCCTGCTGGGATTTGGAAATACTCCGGAACCTTTAAGCTCTGCTTCAAAAGCTGAATGTTTGATCGCAGATAATTTCTCTTTCAATAAAGAAACTTCCTCGTCGGAGATCTCTCCAAGGAACATAAGAGTAAAGTGCACGTTCTGCGGCGCAACTATTTTTACATCTCCCTCTGTCTGCTTTATCTGTTCCTGAAACCTTTGTATCTCTGTAAGGACTTCAGGGTTGTCAACATCCATCGCTATGAAGGCCCGCATCGACAATTCAAAAAGATGGGGAGTATTTATCGGTGAAGCCCGAAGGGAAATGGTATTAAGAATGCTGTAGGGGGCTTGGTTCCTCTTGGTTCAGAGCAAGATCGTCTGCATCACTGGTATGCCCGGAGCTGGGAAATCTACCGTAGCCAACATAGCCCAGTCAATGGGTTTTGAAATCATAAACATGGGCGATGCCGTAAGAGAGGAAG
>CAZXXP010000124.1:4117-5785 GCA_964644785.1 uncultured Nitrosopumilales archaeon
TCGAAAGGCAGAATCTAGAATTATCAGATGTAAACCTTGGCAATATGATGGTGGGACTAAGGAAAAAGTACGGCCAGTCCGCAGTTGCTGAACTATGTGCCGACAAAATAAGGAACTCCAGTAGCAGCTATTTCGTCATAGACGGGATAAGGAGTACCCATGAGATAGATGTATTCAGAACGCTTGGCAACGTTGTTGTCCTTTCCATACAGGCCTCCCCATCTACCCGCTTCAGCTTTCTGACCTCAAGGAAGAGGAAGGATGCGCCCATGGACGAAAAATTGTTTGATGAAAGAGATTCAAGAGAGCTGAAGGTTGGAATTGGAGAAGCCATAGCCTTGGCAGATTTCGTAATAGTAAATAATGGGATCACCGTTGAAAAACTAAAGAAGAAAGCAGAGGATTTCCTGAACCGCGCCAAAGTGGAAAAGCAGTGGAAAGCATAGATGCAGAAGTTCAGATAGACGTCTCTGCTAACCTGAACATCTCGGAAAGCTTTGAGAAAGTTTCTCTAGCTATCAAGAACATTTTTGTTAGAAGCAGCCCAGTACGGCAGAAAGAAAGCGTTGGATTCAAATCAAATAGTACTGGGGATCTCTTTCGAATCCATGAATATATCAGATCCAAACAGACGATAAGCGTAGCCCGCAGGAGGCTGCTGACAAATCTGAATGGAGATGAAACTTTTCTGCTCTTGAACAGGCAGGCAGCTTTTGCCGGATCTATAGTAATATGCGATAGCGATGCAGAATCACCTTTGGGGGCTATCAGGCTCACCTTAAGATCTCCTGATATTTCAAAGGTTATTGACTGGCTCGCGCCTCGTCTGGATAAGGCACGTTAATCCTCAACATATCCACTGCAGCTATTGTATCTGGATGAACTTTTCGCGCTTCCTTGACAAGAGGAGAAACGTCCTTGTACCTTGAGCTGAAATGCGTCAAAATAAGTTTCTTGACGCGTGCCTTCTTTGCAAGAAGAGCGGCTTCTTTTGCAGTCGAATGGTATCTCTCGATGGCAAGTTCTGAGTGTTTTTCGCCAAATGTGGAGTCGAATACCAGCAAGTCTGAGCCTTTGAAGAATTTGACGAGTTTCTCGGTCGGCCTTGTGTCGCCAGATATTCCTATCTTCCTGCCAGGCCTTTGAGAACCCATCACGTCGCTTGGCTTGAAGGTCTTGCCTTTGATCTTGACGTTCTTTCCGTGCTGGAGGATGCCCCATTTCTCCTTTGGGATGCCGAGTTTCTCGGCCTTGTACGGGTGGAATATGCCGCTTCTAGGAAACTCTTCCAGCAGATATGCGTAGTTTGTTGCAGTGTGCTTTCCTTGGCAAGCTTTAACAACGTATTCGCGGTTCTTGACGACGGTTCCCCCCTTCACTTCCTTAACGGTTAGATCATAAGTAAGGCCGAAGCCCAGCATCTCCCTGTTCTTCTTTACGAATTCGACTATGCCTTTGGGCCCGAAGACATGGACGGGCCTGCTCCTGTCGTACATCGCCATACTCTGCAGAATTCCGAGTAGTCCTATCGAATGGTCGCCGTGCATGTGCGTTATGAATATCTTCGTCTCCCTATTCAGGCCTACTTTCGCATTCAGCAGGTTTCTCTGGACACCTTCCCCTGCATCAAAAATCAAGAGTTCAGAGCCCCTTCTAATTGCAATGGAG
>CAZXXP010000125.1:0-5735 GCA_964644785.1 uncultured Nitrosopumilales archaeon
ACCCTCCTGCCGCATCCTTTAATGCTGTCAGCAATGCTCCCGCCTTTGCTTCTGTTTCGTGGTATTCCCTTTCTGCCTTGGAGTCTGCAACTATTCCTGCTCCCGCGTGTATCGATGCCATATTTCCATCTGCAACCAGAGTCCTTATCGTTATCGCAAAGTCTGCGCTGCCATTTTTGGAGAAATAGCCCACTGCACCCGCATAAGGCCCTCTAGGAGATTTTTCCAGTTCATCTATTATTTCCATGGCCCTTACCTTTGGCGCTCCAGAAACCGTTCCTGCAGGGAACAGTGCCCTTACAGCATCGAAAGCGTCAAGCTCTGGCCTCAAGACTCCTACAACTCTCGAAACTATGTGCTGGACATGGCTGAATTGGTGGACTCTCATCAATTCGGGTACACCTACGCTTCCGTACATAGAGACTCTCCCTACATCATTCCTTGCTAGATCAACTAACATGACGTGCTCCGCGTTCTCCTTTTTATCGGCTAGCAATTCTTTTGTCAGTTTTTCATTCTCTTTTTTGTTGGCTAGTCTAGGCCTTGTGCCTGCAATTGGGTAGGTTTCTACTTGCCTTCCCGTTATCCTGAGTAGCATTTCTGGGCTGGAGCCTATTATCTTTCGTCTTCCCATTTTGAGAAAGTACATGTACGGTGAGGGGTTGATCTTCCTTAACGATTTGTAAAAGCGCAATAAATCTCCCTTTACTTCAAAATCGTATTTTCTTGCTAGAACAACTTGCAGTATGTCTCCTGCTTCGATGTAGTCCTTTGCCTTTTTGACCATTGTTTCGAATTCGTCTTTGGTGACATTTGATTTTGGCTTCGATGTAGTTAGAGATTCAATGCTCTCTTTTTCCTTCATGATTTTTTTCAGTTCCCCAAGGTTGTCTTTGTTTGAATGGTAATAGTACGTCTTCTGGCTTATATGATCAAATACCAGGCCCTCGTCGAATAATGCAAGTTCATAGTCCGGGAATCTCTGCTTGTCAGATTTCCTTCTTGGAAGTTTTTCCCAGTGCCTTATTGCATCATAAGAAACATAGCCTACGAACCCTCCTACTAATCTTGAAAGATAGTTTTCTACCGATGCCTTTCTTGTCGTTTTCCTTATTTCACTAAAGATATCTACTGTGTTTATGTTCTTTCTTCTTGTATTGTTTCCTTCTTTGATCTCTAACTTGCTGTTTTCTAGTGAAACTGCCATTGATGCGTTGAAGCCTATGAACGAAAATTCTGATAATTTTTGAGGGCCTACTGCAGATTCAAGGATGTAGGCATGCTCGAATTTGTTTGAAATCCTGCTGAATACCTGGAACGGATTCTGCTCTAGATCGACTTGCTTAAAGTGAAGTATGCTCTTTGTAAGCTTTGATTGCTGTTCGGTGCCAAAATCCCTCGCCCAATGCTACCACTATGTTCTAATTTGGTGAATAATGTACATATTTAAGGTTTGGTGTACTATAATGCATTGTCTGTCGGTCAGCTCAGTGAATTTCATGCGAGGGCGAAGAACATCACGCCGTGAAAGAGAGATGGTAAGGCGCGCTAGACCTTTACGTCAAAAGGGTTTCCAGATGAGTTCAAAAACGAATAACAAATAATCCATCAAAACGAATAACAAATAATCCATCAAAACGAATAACAAATATTGTCAATATCGACGCTGAGTATTGGGCTGAAGCTGAAATGGAAGATGGAAGGTGGTTAATTCTAAGGAACCGATGGCACACTTTACCGAGTTCACGAACCAAATAGGGACAACCAAACAGGACACCATCTAAAGGGGACAGTGTACAATTATTGGCAAGAAAGCTTTTGAACCAGCAGAAAGCTGAATTTGAGGATGGTAAGAGTAGAACTAATACCTGACGTTGATTTCAAAGGCAAGAAACTTATCACAGGCTTCCACGGCATAGGCGCAACTGGGTACTGGACGATAAAGTTCCTTGTGCAGCAGCTAAAGCCTGAGCGCATAGCTTTCATAGACACCGACGCTACAGCACCGATATCATCTACTTCGGGAGGGAAAGTCGTCACTCCCTATGAATTGTACCAGAAAGATGACCTGGTGTTCATGAAGGCGGAAGCAGTCCCGTCCAGAGGATTAGAAACAAAGTTCTTCAGAGAGCTTTGTAATCTGATAATGAGCAAGAAGTTTTCCGAAGTTGCCCTCGTTGGAGGGTTGGACGCATCACTCCGAACAGACCCAAAGTTAATTTTCAAGTACGTACGAACAAGCGCTTACAAGCCTAAAGGCATTATAGCGGAGGGAAAGTTCCTCGAAGACGACAAGATAATCGTAGGCCCTGTAGCTTTGATGCTCAACCAATTTGAAATCAGAAACTTCCCCGCATTTGCGATACTTCCCTATGCTTCTGTGGAAAGGATAGACCCCAGAGCAGCAGCGGAAGCGACAAGGATTCTGGGAAGTTATTTCAAATTTGACGTTACTATTGAATCTTTGATCAAAGGGGCAGAAGTCATCGAATCAGAGATGGCGGCACTAGAAACTAAGTTCAAGACCACCGTAAGGGAATCGATATACACCTAGAACCACAATATCTATATTATGTGGGTAGATTCTGCAGATAGCTCAGTGATAGCGGGTGCCAGTCAGTAAGGGCTACAGAAGAAAGACTAGAAAGTTGCTCAGAAAACGCGAGGGACTGAAGGGTCTCTCCGCATACCTTAGAGTGTACAATGTTAGCGATAAAGTAACAATAGTTATCGATCCTGCTCAGGTGAAGGGGATGCCGCACAGGCGCTTTCAAGGCTTGGTCGGGAATGTTGCAAAAGTAATGAGGAGGTCTTTGGAAATCAAGGTGATGGTTGGTAACAAGGAAAAGACTGTAATCGCAAGGATAGAGCACATAAAGCCTCTGGTGAGTTCATCATGAAGGAAATAAGATCCAAGAAGACAGTTTCAGTGGCTGAAGTCAGGGATATACTTGGCAGCCTCGATCCTGAAAAAATCGATCAATTACAGAAGAGGACTAAAGATTACGCGGAGAAATTCGAAAAGTCAGGCTCGAAATCTGCACAGGCTGCGATGAGCAAGCTTGTCAAGGAGTGCAAATTGACTGAAGAAGAGGCCGCGGAACTTGTAAACGTTCTTCCAAAGACTGCTGTAGAGATACGGGTATTTACCGCCGGATGGAAGAAGCTTCTCCCGGCAGATACGATGGAGAAGATTCAGGCCATACTCAAAGAAATGAGTTAGTTTTTACGTACTGATAAACACCCGCCTAAATGACGAGCCTAGTATTTGCTGGACTGTGCAAGTGCAAAAGAGGTTAAGGAAGGCTCTTTCCACTAATTGAAACTGAAATTTAGAAGAGTTGGCAGATCAGGAGGCCAGTTCCAATCTGCTAATTCGAACGGTCTAGTCAAATATTGTTGGAATCTTTTCTACTTGCTTAAGGAGTTCAACTACGGGAGTGACTATATAGAAGTCCATATCTGTGAAATGCATAAGACCCGCTTGTATAACGAAATCTCTAGCAGATTCTGCGGTTGGTGCATCGAGCATGAGCATAGCCTTATGTGTAGTATCTAGATGCAAATTCGCTTCCACGTTTACCTTGAGCCTCTTTGCAACTTTATCAATTTCAGGGAGAGTCCTTTTGGGCCCCAGTTTCTTGCCGCTTTGCTTGTCATAGAACAGTTATCACGAGGGTGATTTTGCAGAATGATTTATTTTGGCATTTACCACCCAAAACCGGATACCTGTACCGGATACCATCTAAAGATGACAGTGTACATGAAATTACACTAACAGTAATGTTTAAACTTTAGAATTGTTCAATCACAAATTAGAATCGGGTACATGTACAGCATTTACTCTCTTTCCTGTTATGTTCAGGCAATGATCTCGGAACTCTGATCTTAGCGAAGCGAAGGTGCAAAAAGTGAGCAGTATATTAGTGCCCAAGAAGTACGAGGAGTTCGCCTATGTCATTGACTTCATTCCTCATGGACGGTCCACAATAATCAGGGGTAGAGAAGGCCCTATAGTCCAAGCAATAGGGGAAGAGCGCCTGACATTGCTGGAAATTCTAGCAACTGAGGATTCTTCATTCCAGTCAGAAGAGCGTATAGCGATAGGAAAAGAAGGACGATCTAAGATAATCAGCGTGTTGGGCAAACTTAGCTATGAGGAACTGACACAGGAAGCCAAAAACGAACTCGCGGATGTAATTGAAACTATAGTAAAATCGAATGAAGTCAAATATATCGCATATTTTAATGAATTGCAGGCGGTCACTCCAAGATTGCACGCATTAGAGCTCATACCGGGGATAGGAAAGACGTTCATGTTGGAGATCATCAAGCAGAGAGACATGCAGC
Organism: uncultured Nitrosopumilales archaeon; assembly: GCA_964644785.1. Classification (GTDB taxonomy): domain Archaea; phylum Thermoproteota; class Nitrososphaeria; order Nitrososphaerales; family UBA57; genus VHBL01. The sequence continues at coordinate 4,351 of CAZXXP010000125.1, forward strand.
CTTTTACAAGTTTCGACGATTTGCAGAAGAGAGTAGGTATAAGGGAACCCGCCAAAGCCGTCGCTAAGAGGATATTTGAGGAGATCGCTGGGGGCTCTAGGATTAATCTCTTCGTCAGAAGGTAGCTTAGGTAGTCTCTCCGAATATTCTCTTGCCGCAGTTGGGGCATACAGGTTCCGAGCGCCTCACATCTTTTCCGCAGTGAGGGCATTCGGACCATTTTCTTGAATAAACATAGATTCCGACTGCGCCGATTAGTAAAAGTATGCCTATTGTTTCCATTATTGGAAATCCAGAGCCAACGGGTATTGGCGTTGCAAACATGGCAAGACCGATGATGATTACTCCTACCGTCATACCAAGCAGTCCTTTCCTTCCGATTGGAGGGGGCTTGTAGGGGCCTGTACGGGACATCACTTCACCAGATAAGGATATGGTAGATAAGCAATTCGAATATTGTTAATGAAGTTAGAAGCCGAACTGCCCTCTAGTATCGATGTATGCTTTGGCATCCTTCAGCGCCTGACGCGGGGTCATCTCTCCTGTAATCGAGTTGTTAAGGTTGGTCATAAGTATCCCTTCAGCCTCATTCCAGTTCGGAAAGCCGGGCTTGAAGTTGATCGTGCCCTGGTCAAGAATCTCTCTGGCAACGCTGAAATGCCTTATTGTTCCTTCGCTGATCAGCTTTTGTACCTGTGGATGCGAGAATACACTTCTCCTGGTAGGGGTTGCTAATGCCAGAGGGTCGAGGGCACTGACGATCTGCATGCCTGCGACAGTAGCCCATTGAATAAAAAGCCAAGCCGCTTCTGGGTTTTTAGAATACTTTGGTACCCCAAGTCCCGCACCCGAGTAATGGTGAGATTGTCCAGCTTCACCCTTAGGATTCTTGTCAAACCCTATCTTTCTAACCACGATTGATTCTCCCTGCACATCCATATCAGCGCCATACTCGGTGAAGTTTATCATGTTGGCAGCTCGCCCAAGTTTCATGGCGTCTGCAGCTGGCGCCCAGCCGTAGAACTTTGATGTAGGTTCGGCATACTGATGAAGTTTTGTGTAATATTCCAAGGAAGCGATGGCCTGATCGCTATCTACATCGCTCGTGATAGTGCCATCGTTGTTGAAGTTCCAGAGCTTCCCGCCGAATGAATATAGCATGTTGTGCCACTCCATAATTATAGACTGGAACCTTGCAGACATATGGACGGTTCCAAACTGCGCCCTCTCGGGTTTGTTGAAGTACTTGGCGTCCTCAAAATATTCGTCCCAGGTAACTGGGAGAGATCTTTTGTCCGCTTGATAGAGGTCTTTTCTGTAGAAACGTATCATGATAGGGGTTTCTTGCGGCAGTTGGACCGGGGTCCCTGGGTACTTTTTGTTAT
>CAZXXP010000126.1:0-5718 GCA_964644785.1 uncultured Nitrosopumilales archaeon
AAAGTCGGCACTATCGAAAAGGTAAATTCCTGAAAAATGGTTTCGATGTAGATGAGTTATGATGACCTTTTCAACCTTCTTCGCGTTAACTCCAATCTGCTCCAGCAAAGTGACAGGAGATTCGTATCCTATTATTCCCTCTTTGTGCTCCGGTGCTATGCCAGTATCTACGACTATGGACTCTTTCTCTCCCTTTATGCACCATAAGTAATAGACCAAGGGTTTGTCCCTTTCTTCGTCACTCATATACAATGGCTGGATACCATTCTTTCGATAATAATCTGGTGAACTCTCGCCTACTTTTAGAGCATATACGCTAAACTTGCCAGCCATCGTTTCATCGAGCCAGAGCTAGGACTTTAGGTACTTTTCCAAAAAGGCTAAGTTTCTTTCCCACGAAAGCTTTGCGGCGGCTTCGTTGTACACTTGGGGCCTTGAATCGTTGAAGAATGCGTGCCCCGCACCGTCATAGATGTAAAGCTCGAAGGTCTTGTTGTTGTCCTGCAGAGCTTTCCTGAACTGCTCTACCTGCTCTAGCGGTATTCCCCTGTCGGCGGCTCCAAAATGTGCTAGTACAGCTGCTGTTGAAGAGGGGACAAGTTCTATCGGGTTTATTGACTGGATTTCGCTCGGTCTGGCATTGACTGGAAATCCATAATATGGAATTCCTGCTGCTATTTCCCTGCTTCGCAGAGAAGCTATCACTGACTGTCTACCGCCCCAACAGAAACCTGTAATACCTATTTTGTTTCCTTTGACATACTGTTTGCTCTTCAGGTACTTTATCGTTGAATCTACATCGCTTTGTACCATTGTATCACTCATCCTTGATTGCTTCATTGCATTGTCTCTTTCGTTGTCGCTCGAACCGCCCACGCGTGAGAGGAAGTCAACTGCTACGGCAACAAAGCCTTCCATTGCGTACCTTCTTGCAACGTCTTTGAAATGCTCTAGCAGACCGGAGTTTTCATGTATTATTATTATGACAGGGAACTCTGCATCGAATTTTGGCCTTACCTCGTATGCTAGAACGTCACCGCCCTCGCCGGGATACTTTATTGCCTCTCCAACAGTCTGGTCAAGAGTGAACTTCTTTGGCACCTCAGGTTTTGGAGGAGCGGGAGCTGGTTGAGCGGGTTGTGGTACTGGTGCAGGAGCCGGTTGGGGTTGTGGTTGAGGAGCAGGTTGTTGCTCCTGAGGAGGCGGAGGGCCTTGCTGAGCCTGTTGTTGAGGAGGTGAGATGTAGTCCCTTCCTAGCACTAGACCTGCAACTGCTGCGCCGAGTGCGAGTATGCCTGCTACCATAAAGTTCCTTCTTGACTTCTTAGCTGGAGACTGCTTTGCGCTTTCTCCCATTTAGGACACGGTTTACGGAATAATTATGTCAGATATTTACCTTTCGTACGTAGACTAAATCTTCGGTCACTTTATGCTTGCAACACACGATTAATAGCTGATAATTTCACATTCTCCGAAATTGACTGATTGGAACCTTGATTGCTAACGTAATTCCTCCATATAGATAGACGATGTTCCCCTCTCTGCTTCCACATCTGACTCGTATTCTGCAGTTATGGTTGTAAGCCGATTGAGGCGCTGATAGTATTCCAAAAATTCAGAACCTTTTTGTGTCGTCCTGAAGATCTTCTGACCTTCACCAGTATGTTCAAGTTCGATTAAAGCAGCCCGTTCTAGTACTTCCAGATACTCGCAGAGCTGCTGGTAGGAAAGATTCACTTTATACATTATGTGAGTCCTTTTTAGACCCCTCATGCATTTAGAAAGCAAGTCTCCCATGATTTCTATTCGACTTCTGTTTTTCCAAGGATCACGACCCATTGCAGATATCGGCAAAATAGAATATTGAGCCCTAGATTAGGAACCCGTTACTGAAAGACTGGAACGGAAGTTCGAATTTTCTCGAACTCCTTCCCAAGTGGCTTACGGGGCTGTTATTAGGGTTGACTTTTGGTCTGATATCTGTAGGAATTCTATATCGTTAGTATTCTTGTAGGTTACAGTCGCCTTGTTTGTTATAGTCCCTAACGTTCCAATATTGACCTGCACCAAAATCGTTATTGTTGCTTTGCCTCCGGGTGCCAGCATCAGGGTGTTCCAGACGAGCGAGTTTCCGGAAATTATGTTTGGCGCTAAAGATGTTGATGTTAGAGCGACTCCAGAGGGGAGACTGTCGTTGAGCGATATCATCGCATCCGCATGCCCACTGTTAACTATGGTGATGTTGTAGAAGAGGTGGTTTCCTACTTTCGCCGCTGTAGCGTTGACGTTCTTGATGATCGTCAGTACTGGCGCATTGACTGTCGTTGAGGCGCTGGCATTTGTAGATCCCATAGAGCCATTATGATTCTTCCACTCTAGAGTTGCGTTGTTTCTTAGCATTGTTTGATCTGGAGCTATTCCATTGACTTTAACTACGATTACTATCCTACCTCCAGCAGAGCTGCTTACGTTCCCTACGGTGAACTTTATCGTCTTCCCTGCCATCGAGATTACAGTGCCATTTGTTGACACGAATGTCACATAGCTTGGAAGGGTGTCAGTAATGTTGACCCTGCGAGCCGTTCCATTTCCAGAGTTTGCGAAGATCAATGTGTATTTTAGTCCAGCTCCTCCTATTGCTGTCGTTGCATTTACCGTCTTTTGGAGGCTCATCAAAGCCACTGCAGTGATGCCTGCTGAGGCTTGGGCCATTACTGCTGGGAATATTGCGCCTCTGTCATTCTGGTAATTGGCAACTGCTGTATTGGTAATTGTTTGAGATCCGATGCTGCTGTTGACCTTGACCGTCATGTTGATCGCAAGTTTGCCTCCAGATGCCAGAGAAATCAACCAGATGAGAGTCCTTCCAGAAGTCGAATTTGGCGTCAGCGAAGTCGCAAGCAGTGTTGTGTTTGCTGGTACTGCGTCCGTAAGATTGACTCTTGCGTTTGCTCCTCCTGTATTGTTGACCCTTATTGTGTAGAGCAGGGTAGCTCCTGGATTCACCAGAGTTGCATTGGCCCTCTTTCCAATTTGCAGTAATGGCGCCAAGATGGTCGTTGTAGTCATAGCATTTACCTGCCCTCCAATTGAGTCATCAACATTCTTCCAGACGACGCTTGCATTGTTCTTCAATGCCGTCCCATTGGGAGTCGTCCCATTCACATTGACGACAATGATTATGCTCTTGCTTGCTCCTTTGCTAAGATTTCCTGCTGCAAACTTTATCGTTGAACCTGACATTGAGACTATGCTCCCATTGCTTGATACGAAGCTTACGGGCTTTGGTAACGTATCGGTTACGTTGATTTTTGTAGCAGTGAAATTCCCTGTGTTAGCGAAAGTTATTAGATAGCGAAGATTTGCCTTTCCAAGCACTGTACTTGCGTTTACAGATTTTGCAATTGCTAATGTGGTCTTGTTTACGGCTGCCGGAGGAAGTGGCGGTGAAGGTGTTGTTCCCCCTATGGCGATCTTTCCTGAAAGGTGAAGGAACCATTTGCTTGCAAGCTTGCTTTGAGGACTTGTGAACTCTACAGAGGTAGAAGTATCGCCGGTGTTTTCAGGAATGCTTGCACCATGATTACCTTTAAGCACTAGTTCAAAATCGTCTCCTCCTGAAAATGCCTTAGCTTTGAACTCAATATTGTCGTTCTTCTTGTTGATCTTGCCGTTTCCCCTTTCAATATTGTACATCGTATCTCCAATTTTCAAAGTCCCGGAAAGGATCTTCAGCCTAATTCTTCCCTCAGAGCTTTCCTGAACTTCGCTCTTAAGAGATAGACTTGCAGACTTTACTTCAGATGTTTTTCCATTATCTTTTCCTTTGTTTTTGTCCTTGTCTTTGCCCTTGCTGTCGTCGTCATCTTTCTTGTCGCCTTGACCATCGCCTTTGGCCTTCCTTGCAGCATCACCTGTTGCATTGACGTTGTAAACGGTTCCTAGTGCTGGTGTTCCATCGTTTTCATCATCATCCCCGTCATCATCGTCGTCATCATCGCGGTCATTAACCTTGATCACATTATCTTTGTGGTCTTTCTTGGACTGCTTTTCGGCTGAGTCAGCATCAAAAGACTTAACCTTATGATTTTGAAAGCCGAGTTCACTAGCGGTTGCCACGGCTATGGGTGACATTATGAGAAGCGAGACAAGCAGAACCGAAAATAACATCTTCCGCATGTTGCTTGAAGAATAAAGAACCATTTTAATACGCTCTGCAGAACTTGTATAGAAGATTCTTCTATTTTTGTTAGTGTAGAGGTGCCTTTCTCTCCACGAACTGTCAATTCTGGAGGATGGACAACAGCAGAGCGATTAGAAAAATGGTAGCAAGATGAGTCACGAGGACCGAATCTACGGCGTCTTCGCTCACCCCTTTCGCCCTAAAATCATAGAATTGGTGGGAACCAAAGGTCCTTTAGGCTTTACAGCCCTCATGGGTCAAAGGAAGATAGGAGTGGGAACGCGACAGAGCCTATGAGAAGGATATGGTAGGTAAAGTTCGATGTTCATTTGGAGGGTTCGAGTGGAAGACCAGTGACACCATGCTAGCATTGACAGCAGCGGTCAACGCGGAGTTTGAGGCGCACATTCCTAGAGAAGATACTGTAGAGTTCAAGAAGGCAGATGGAATTACTCCATTCTTCAACGGGGAGGGAGTACGACTGCTGATGGCGTGAACATTGTTGTTGGCGCGACTCTTGGAAACAATTCGATAGTGCTAACATATCCGCATTTCAATAATGCTCTGTTTCACGACCCTCTGACATGTTACATAGTCTCCGAAGCGATAGTGCAAATTCTTGTGTCTTCGTTGATGGTAGTTGGAGCAATAATCATTGCAACTGTCCTGCTCGGATTCAGCGCGCTGAGGTCTAGAAGACTGGCTTTGAGCCTTAGAAGATACTCTGGACAATGAAATCATTAGTGTACATGCTATTTCATTGTGTCAGGTAAAAGTACTAACCTACTTTCAGAACCCTCTTGATAAGTTCTCTGTACTCGACTTTCTCCTGCTTGCTTCCAGGTGCTGGAATTTCGTAGACCAGGGGGACTGGTTGCTTTGATCTAATATCGGTTAGATCATTTCTTACGCCCTTGGAAAGGGCGTCGCTAACGAGGATTAAGCCTATCTCCTTGTTTGTCATCAGTCTCTTGACCTCTTCAAGAACCTGCTTGGAGTCTACAACTTCGACTCCTTCGACTCCCGCAAGCATGAAGCCAGAAACAAAGCTCCTCCCTCCAACTGCAACTATTTTCATTTCCAAGCACCGAAACTTCCGAGGTTTAATAAGCCTAATGCTATTTACGCTCTGTTGCACGAATCTATAATATCAGATTCCTTCAACTAAGAAGCGTCTTGATACCTATACCGTCGCTATGAATGCATTGTATATCAATGCGCGCACTACACATTCACTCCTAAAATCTCTCAATATGTTTGAAACGTTGCCAGGGCTTTTGACCACACGCTTCTTCACAATCCATTCCCCTGTGCGCCCCTCCAGGTAGAGCTGGACGACTTCCTGCTTAACTGACTGAGGTGTGGCCTTGGGCAAGTTCCCAGATGGAAGGAGAGCTTTTAGTCTATTATAGTTTCACAGGCTTCAAATGTTTCACAGCTGGGCTTCAAATGCTTCAAATGTTTCAAACGACACCAAAGCGCTTGCGCTTTGCAGAGCGTGCTGCAATGCACCTGATGCTCAATCCGCTCTTGAT
>CAZXXP010000127.1:0-1303 GCA_964644785.1 uncultured Nitrosopumilales archaeon
GATCAAATGACTTGAACAACGAACTGGCGAGGTTTCCAGAAAGCTCTAACTCCTCCTTCCGCAATCTATCAAAGACCTCCTCGAGAGCTTTACAAATATTTGCGATATGATCATATCGCATCGTGGCCGCCATCCCCTTCAAAGTGTGTGTGGATCTAAACAAGCCGTCGAGATACTCGTGACTCTGAGGCGACGCTTCTAGTTTCAGAAGTAATTCATTCATTTTCTGAATATGTTCGTTCGCCTCTTGGACGAACACATCACGATATTTGGCGGTTTCCAACCAATCACCTGAGCGACCTTATCAGAATGGTCAACAGTTTCGTGTCACCAAACCCCCTATCGCAGGCCGAAGATCCTCTTTACCAGTTCGGTTATCTTGGAAGTTGCAAAAGGCTTCACCACGAAACCCTTTGCGCCCAGCCTAATCGCTTCCTCTACAACATGCTCCTGTCCAACAGCTGAAACCATAATCACATTTGCTTTTGGTTCAATCTGGATTATTTCCTTCAAAGCTTGCAATCCGTCTGAGCGAGGCATGATGATATCCATGGTTACAAGATCAGGCTTGTGCCGCACGAAGACCTCGACCGCCTCTTTTCCATCCTTGGCTTCATAGATAACTGAAAAACCCGTATCTCTGAGAATGTCCTTTAGAATTGTCCTCGCAAAGCTAGAGTCGTCAACTACCAAAGCCTTCGCAGAAGCAATTGTGGACATACTATTTTCTACCCATCCTCACGTCTGTCACATCTGCATCCAATAGCCTTTCGACGTCCAGAAGGTGCACTTGTCTAGATTGACTCCTGACCGTTCCTTTCAAGAAATTCCTTGAAGGGGGATACTCGGCTTGGGTAATCTGTAAATCCTTGATCGGAATCCTTAGTACCTGGTCTACCTCATCAACCAACAGGCCTGTCAGAACATCCCCAACCTCGACTACTATAATGCGTGGCTTGGAACCGTTACCTTGGGTAGTTGAAATGCCTAGCTTTGCCTTGACATCAATCAATACGATGACCTTGCCCCGATAATTTACTGCCCCCAGGACATGGCTTGGGGCTGTCGGTATCCGAGTGATGTGTTCCACTGGTCGAATCTCCCGTACCTCATCTACACTTAAGCCGTAATACGTTCTGTCTTGTTTTTCTCCATCACGAAGCCCAAAGACGACAATGTGAATCTCCTCAACATTGGGAGTGCCTAAGCTCATTGTTGTTTCACATGTCCAATCTGCACTGTGGGCTCTCCTTTCTCGGGAGTCTTGCCTTTTTCCTTGGGAAGCTCTTCTGGTGCAGGCAGC
>CAZXXP010000127.1:1369-5686 GCA_964644785.1 uncultured Nitrosopumilales archaeon
TTCTGCTAGTCGTTGTGCTGCATCCGTAAATTCCACCATCTCATGAGCCATCCTCCCTGCGTCCGACGAAACCCCCTTTACTGCAGACGTGTTCTCCTCTGTAATTGATGCGACATCGGCAGTTGCTCTGCTCAGCCTTGAAACAGCTGACACTTGCTCTTGGATGGAGTCTACAACTATTGTCACATTCGCAGCTACCTGTTGCACTTTGGCAGCAATCTCTTCCAAAGCGTGCAACGCCCTATCAACCGTCAGTTTTCCCTCCGCGATTTCCCTAGTGCTCTCTTCGATACTCTGCGCAGTTGTCTTCGCATCTTCCTGGATTCGTTGTATTAGAGATGCAACATCAGATGTGGCTCTCGCAGAGTCTTCCGCTAGCCTTCGCACTTCATCAGCAACTATTGCGAAACCCCTACCCGCAGAACCTGCCTTTGCTGCCTCAATCGTAGCGTTAAGAGCCAACAGGTTCGTTTGATCGGCTATCTGGCGAATAACGTCTAAGATTGAAGTGATCTGACTGCTCCTTGCCGAAAGGCCTCTCACTCTTTCTGCAGAATCCTCAGCAACATCGGTTATCCTAAGTATTTTCTGGCCAGCCTCTCCAGCGGCAGCGGTGCCCGTCTTGGCACTTTCCACGGCAACGTTTGAAAGGATTGCTGCTTCCTTTGCTTTTGATGCAAGCTCATTCATGGTCGTGCGGAGCCTGCTCACTATCTGATTGGCTTCGTCGAGCTTTTTGGCCTGAATGACTGCTCCGCTTGCAATTTGCTGCAAAGTCGAGGAAACATGCTGGCTGGACTGGGATATCTCCCCTGTTGAGGACGCGATCTGCCGCGAAGCCGATGAAACATCAGTTGCAGCGACGACAACCTTACTCCCTAGAGTACGTAGGCTTGCGGTCATGCTTCTGAAGGAAGCGGCAAGTTTACTCACTTCATCCGCTCCCACTGGTTGGATATCCACTGTGAGATCCCCGCTGCTGATAACGGACGCCGCATCTTGGAGTTTTTTCACCGGTCTGATTATTGACCTGGAGATGGCTACGGAAAGCGATGTGCCAACAAGCACCTCGACTGCCAAAATCGAGAGCAAGATTAGGTTCGCTTGGGATGTCACCGCTTCAATTTTCTTGATTGGTGCAGCCACCAAGTCTTGGCTGTCCTTTCTAATGGAGAACTCTGCCAGAAGGAAGTTTCCGTAATATACCGCCAAGAATTTTTCATTAAGCTCCGCCAAGCTCGCTTGCCCTGAATTTACTCTCTTTCTCATCTCAATGGCAGGGTTGGCTACCTGCTCATGCCAGCGCTTTTCATCGGCTTGGAATTTGGCTAGAATGTTTTGGATGTCTTGGTCGTTTGTAAGCGATTTCGCTTCTTCCAGATTCGCTTGAAATGCTTTCCTGTCCGCCTCAAGGTCGTTGAGGAAGCTCTGGTCGCCGCTGAGAAGGTAGCCTCTGAGATTGGTGCTCTGTTCAAAAAACAGACCGTAAAGCTGGGATGTCGAACCTTTGACATTGGCCCAGCGGTTATTTTCCTGAAGCAAGCTGACACCTGTGTATATGGCCAGTACCGTCAGAATTATCATTGTTCCAGACAGTATTGCGAGTTTCTTCCCCATCGTCAGGGTGCTAGTTACGTCCAAGTACAATATCCCCTCCTAATTCTATGGAGCGACGTTTCCCGTTTAAGAGGTTGTGAGATCTATCAGTCACCACATTCTTGGCTGTCTCTGCCACACGGAAGAAAATGAGACTTTCCACAAAGAGAATAGCCAAGATTGTTGGCATAGAGCATTCTCTGTTCAAAAAGATGACAGGAAGCAAGCCGTGTTGAGAGATTTATGTTTTCCGAAAACCATTTTCCCTAATCGGATTCTGCGCAGGCTTAGGTTGACTTGCCCATTGTCCTTCCCCTATTTTCCCACATGTGGTAATTGTATGGTGTGGGCCCGGTGGGATTTGAATGCAAACGGTTTCAAGTCCTCCTTACTCGGCATGACGTGATTGGTTGGAAGGTAGATCCCGCCTATCATGTAGAATAGAATATGATTTGTGCGTTCTTCGGATCTTAGACGCGATTAGGCTCAAATCACTTGGACACTGGTGTTGAGCGTATTCAAGAAAAGGTGAATATATGTTTCATTAGCTCCAGGTTGTCTATCAGACACCGCTCGCTTGGAAGCGGTGCACCAAGGTGCGTTAGGATCATGCTAACGGCACGTTCAAATCAGCAAAAAAGAGGACACCCACAAATTGAGGCTCAAGATAAAGAATTCGTTTATCCCGTGGTCCTTCTTGGATATCGTAGCCAAGGAGGATGCCATCTTCGCTAACAATGGACTCGATGTAGAGTTCTTCATGCATAACCGGGACGAGCGGGAACCTGAAGACAAGATTCTTTGGTACTCGGACTTGGTGAAGGGTGGGAAGCTGGATGTATACTCGGTCTGCCCGTTTGGGGCCATCGACAGACTTGCGTCAAGCGGCCAAGAAAAGATAGTGGGAGCCTCGACCTCAACTGGTCAGGCCTTTTCAATCGTGGCTGATACAAGGAGCGGGATTACAGGGATAAAGGATCTAGCCAATGTGCCAGTAGCCGTGAACCTGAGGACAGGCTCACACTTTTGCACCATCAAAAAGCTCGAAGAGCAAATCCCCTACGAAAACATAAAGGTCGTTCATGGAGGAGAGCCACCAAGGCGTCTACGAGGACTAATAGCCCAGAGGTTCAAGGCTGTTACGCTTATCAGTCCATACACAGAGGTTGCGGAGGCCTTGGGATATGCCAAATTAGCCGAGACGCAAACTGCAGATGTCCTAGTGTTCGTTATTAGAAAGGATATACCAAACGAGGTCATGCTTGCGTACCTCGTGTCACTTGATGAGGCCTCAACGCGGGTCAATAGAGATCCAGAGAAGTACAGAGCGCTCTACACGAGAACCCTCCTGCAGAGTTTTGATGACTATCCAGAGGAGCTCAGGCGACTAATGTACACTCTAGTAAACAAGATGTCTAAGCAGCTGCCAATAACAGTCTGGAGTAGGCTTACGGAGTATCCGAGGCAGTCCTTCGAGTCACTAAAGGAATGGATGGAGAAGCATGACCTCCTCGACGAGCAAGTTGGATATGATCAGATAGTGCATGGGAAGCCATTGGCAACGATGTTGAATACTCTCCGCCATCGTAGATCTAACCATTCTGAATAGATGTTCTAGCCTTCCAGAGTGCAGGGAAGAACCTTTTGCCTTGTGTAGTCTTCAGATATCCAACCCCTGAATAGAGGTGCCCGGTAATCTCCTTTACATCGACTTGACCAGTTCCGGGCTTCTGACCTATCATCCTTTCGACCATAGCCACGTGAAGTGACCTCCATAGCGTGAAGTTCTCGTCATGTGTTATCAGAGCCTCAGCCAGCTCGACTAATCCGAGATACTTGCCAGAGGAGTAGACCTCGGTGACAGCCCGCACCTCCTTTTCCAATGTCAGGCTTCTCCTCTCCCTTTCACTCAACTCCTCCTCGTCAAGAGTCAGTTCAATATTGAAGCCCTCCTTTGCGAGGATGGAGCGGAACCCATCCCAGAGGCTAGGGGCATCCAATCTTCGTTTAAGTTTCTCAGTGTCTTGAGGAAAGGATTTGTAGGGAAGAAGGAATTTCTCATCTTTTAACCCTGAAAGGAATTCTATCTCTCTGAATTGGATGGACTGCAAGCCACTCGCGGTGCCGAGGAAAGTCCTGAATTTCAGGAAGTCCGTCGGTCGCATGCTTTCTATGATTCGGGTTTGTTGCAGGAGAAGTCTCTCTATCTCCAGAACGCGGTTAAGCAGCCTTGTCGCCTCTCTCGCATCCCCGGACACCATCAGTCTATACACCTCCTCCATTTCATGGAGCATGAGCCTGAACCAGAGCTCGAAGGCTTGATGAATCACGATAAACAGGAGCTCATCATGTTCCGTTGGTTTAGACAGGGGCTTCTGAAGTCTGAGAAGTCTGCCGATTTGAAGGTAATTTTGATATGTGATTTCCTCAGTCTCTGCCATATCTAATATCGCCCGAGTTTCATGCTAGATGCTACGCTTCCCTGAGGTCAGGCATCACTTCTCTAGCAAAGGTGTCGAGATTCTTGATGACCTTCTTATGAGGCATGTCGCCATAATTCAGATTCGCCAAGAAGACCCCGAAGCCCAATTCCTTCTTCTGGGAAAGAATTTCTTGAATTACTTCGTCGGGACTTCCGCAGATGTGAAGGCCCCCTCTTTTGGCTTGGTCGTGGTCGAATTTTGCAGCGCCAAGAATTTATTTATTTCTTTCGGCCTCCAA
>CAZXXP010000128.1:0-762 GCA_964644785.1 uncultured Nitrosopumilales archaeon
AGAGAAATAGCATATTGGTTGTTAATGCAAAAGAATATTGTAGGCGTTTGAAAAACTCCAGCAAAATTCAAACCTGTATGGAAATCTGCAGTTGATGTCGTTCCGTCTCCGAAATAAACTATCGAAACGATCTTGTCGCCCTTTAGCTTTGCAGCTAAACTTACACCAACGGCATGTATGATCCTGTTGCCGACGGGTGCCGATGAACTGGCCCACCTTATCGACCTCTCGCTGAAGAATACAGGCATCTGCCTTCCTTTCTGAACGTCATTGACGGTCCCTCCTAACTGAGAAAACAAGTCCCTCAATGAATACCCTCTAACAAGCGCCCCCGCAATCTCTCTATAGCCTGGGAATACCCAGTCCTCGTTCTCTAATGCAAACGCACTGCCAACGGAGCACGCTTCATGACCTATCTGAGGGAGGTAGAAGGCTATCTTGCCCTGCCGTTGGAGATTGACGCACCTCTGATCAACATACCTCGCAAGCCGCATGAAACGATACATCTGCTGAAGTTTTGACGAAGATTCGGATTCGTAATAGGCCTCGAAGCCTTTCGTCTCTACAGTAGCCATCCTAGATCTGGATTCTCCTTCTATCTTTCCTTTTTTAGTCTTTTGCTCAAAGGGCTAAAAATTCTGCAATTGTCGAAGTTCCTACTCTGATTTCAGGAAGTTTGTTTTTTTTTTTGGACAGAACTGGGTTATTAATATGGCACTTCCTCGACAAGCGACTTAGCTTGAGGTTCGCTCTTGTAAGCTC
>CAZXXP010000128.1:772-5656 GCA_964644785.1 uncultured Nitrosopumilales archaeon
TCCTTCTATCTTTCCTTTTTTAGTCTTTTGCCCAAAGGGCTAAAAGTTCTGCAATTGTCGAAGTCCCTACCCTGATTTCAGGAAGGGTATTTTTGGACAGAGCTGGGTTATAAATATGGCAGTTCCTCGACAAGCACCTTAGTTTGAGGTTCGCTCTTGTAAGCTCAAAAGCCGACAAGGCTAGTTCACTTATGGCGCAGGTTCTGATAAAGGAATACGGGTTCAAAGAGTCTGGAAATTTTCAGAACAGCAAGTTTTTCCTCAGGAATGAGGATGCGCTGGTATTTTCTGGGAAGGATGTTTTGCAGATGAACGACCTGGATTTTTCGCCAGAAGCATACATATTCCTTTCAAGGCATGCCTCGCAGAGCGGAACCCCGACAATAACTTCTCACTTTCCTGGCAACGTTGGAGAAGACACATCGCATGGAGGGAAGGCGAGAGAGCTTGCCTGGACGTACCCAAGCCTCCAGAAATGCTTCATGCAGAGTGTCTGGAAACTAAAGGACGAAGCCTGGCCCTACGACATTGTTGTTGAATCTACGCATCACGGTCCTACATCACTAAAGAGACCGGTCCTTTTTGTGGAATTGGGTTCCACGGAGAAGGAGTGGACTGATTTGCACGGAGCATCTGTCCTATGCAAGGCGCTTTCGGCGACGCTGGACAACTTCAACAAAGCAAAGAAGATAGGGATAGGTCTTGGAGGGTCGCACTATTCAGAGAAGTTCACAAAACTGCTTGTAGAGGGCGATACCGCACTTGCAGGCTTCATTTCGAAACACAATCTTCCAAATGTTAGGGAAGATACAATAGATTCTTTGATCAACAAAAGCTGCGAAAAGATTACCGTGGCCTACCTTGATTGGAAGGGTTTGGGGCAGGAAAAGCAGAGGATTATTAAAATATTAGAACGTGAGAACCTAAATGTCATCAAACTTTGAGGCCCAAGATCACCGCTTCGCATGTCTATTCCCTGACATCGATGATACCGAAGGGAAAGGTGGGAACTTATGGAGATATTGCAAAGGCTCTCGGCAACCCTCGCTCTTCAAGGCAAGTAGGAAGATATCTGCACCTAAATCCCCATGCGCCGAAAGTTCCATGCCATAGAGTCGTTCAATCAGACGGAGGGTTGGGAGGCTATGCTAAAGGAGTAAGAAAGAAGATCGAAATGCTACAGAAAGAAGGTATTTCTATAGAAAACAGGGGAATTGCTGGTTTTGAAATGGTGAGGTTCAGAGCATATTCAAAGGCTCTTGGTAAGATATACCTGAAGTAGGGCCTTATGAGTATGCAATTTGTTTTCGGCTTGGTCCCATATTACCGACCTTGCCCCGTCTATTACCGATGATTCAACTTCCTCACCCCTCTTTGCAGGAAGGCAGTGCATGAATATTGCATCTTTCTTAGCCTTGGAGAATAACTTTGTCGTGACTTGATATTCAGGAATAAAGGTTTGAAGCCTCTCTTTTGCTTCTGCCTCGGAGCCCATCGAAATGAAACTGTCCGTTAGGACCAAGTCTGCGCCACCAATCGCTTCTAATGGATTATCTGTTATTTCGATTGCTGCTCCGCTCGATCTGGCAGCATCTTTAGCAACTTTTAGTGCGTGGGATAATGGTCTGTATTCCTTTGGGCACGCTACGCTCATGTTCATGCCTACTTTACCAGAAGCTATGAGCAACGAATTACAGACGTTGTTGCCGTCGCCTACCCACGCCATTTTCAGCTTCTTGAAATTGCCCTTCTTTTCCCTGATGGTCTGGATATCCGAAAGTGCCTGACACGGGTGGTAGTCGTTTGAAAGTGCATTGATGACGGGTAGGCTGCCATATCTTGAGAGCTCCTTAACGTCTTTATGGTTATAGACTCTTACTGCAAGCGTATGTGCAAACCTCGAAAGTGTTCTTGCTGTGTCTGCTATGGTCTCTCCTCTTGACAGCTGCGCATCGGAGGAATTCAGGAATATTGAATATCCTCCAAGCTCCGCCATTGCGACCTCGAAGCTGACCCTGGTTCTCGTCGATGCCTTTTGGAAAAATAACACAAGGGTCTTACCAGCTAGGCTATTTCTCATCACGCTTCTTTTTCTTTCAATCTTGAGCTTATCTGCAAGGTCTAAGATTGAAGTAATCTGCTTTGGAGAAAGTTCTTCGAGGGTGAGGATGTCAGGAAAGGAAGCTTTGGTCATAAGAATCACACGCTTAGTTTGCAGCGACCGCCTGTCTATTGAAAAGGTTCTTCGTGAAGAACGAAGGCTCGAAAGGTATCAAATCTTCATACTCCTGGCCTACCCCAAGGTACAGTATTGGTTTCCCTGTGACGCTTGCGATAGAAAGTGCCGCTCCCCCTCTTGCGTCCGCATCTATCTTGGTTAGAATTACTCCATCAAAATCCGTGGCGCTAAGAAATTCTTTAGCTTGGGAAATGGCGTCGTTTCCTGCAAGGGAGTCTCCGACGAATATTTTGAGGTCTGGTTTGACGACTCTGATTATTTTCGCCATTTCCTCCATAAGGTTCTTGCTTGTCTGTATTCTGCCTGCTGTATCAACAATTACGACGTTAATCCTATGTGTCTTTGCGTACATTACAGCATCCCTTGCCACCGCCGCTGGATCTGAACCATATCTCTGCGAAACTACCTTTATACCCAGTCTGTCTGCATGTTCGGAAATCTGCTCTATTGCACCGGCTCTATGAGTATCTCCTGCAGCTATCACCACTGAGAAACCTTTCTTCTTCAGCAGATGTACGAACTTTGCTATCGTAGTAGTCTTGCCCGTCCCGTTTATCCCCAAGAACGTTAAGACAAATGGTTGCCCTGCGGAATTTTTCTCAGCTATCTTTGCAAATATGTCTATCGTTGCTGTTTTTGCAAATACTTCTCCAATGGAATGCTTGAACTTTTCTATGATGACTTCTGATTTGTCCGATGCTCGCTTTATCTTTTCATTTGCTAATTGCTGTCTTAAATCTGCCAGAATGTTTTGAACCACCTCGTAAGCAACGTCGCTTTCAAGCATATCAATTTCAAACTTTCCCAATAATTCGTTGATCTCATTTTCTGATAAGGTGCGCTCAGTAAATGCGTTTGCAATTGATGTAAATGCGGATTTCA
Organism: uncultured Nitrosopumilales archaeon; assembly: GCA_964644785.1. Taxonomy (GTDB): domain Archaea; phylum Thermoproteota; class Nitrososphaeria; order Nitrososphaerales; family UBA57; genus VHBL01. The sequence goes on from CAZXXP010000128.1 coordinate 3,894, forward strand.
GCTTATCAAACATTATGTTTCCTTTCTGGCCTTTTCCACAATGTCATTTACAGCTGCTCTGTAAGATCCTATTTGGTTCTCTACTTGGGCCTTTTGCTGTTGGATGTTTTCCAACGCAGTTTCCAGTTCCTTGATTCTCTGTTCTACGAGCGCTATGGTTTCCTCTGGTGTCTTTGCTACTACGGCTCCGGCTCCAATACTGATAAGGAGTTTCTCTGGCTTTGCAATTGCTGAATTGATGAGCACGCCTGCTCCTATTGGAAGCAACACGTCGTTGTTGGGTGCACCTGTCAGAGCTCTTACCGCTTCCAAAGATGCTCGGCTCTCTACTATCGCCCTACCTGTCAGGTTTTCCCTTGCGGAGACTTCGTCCAGGTAAGCCTCTAGAATTCTAACCTGGGATACTAGAGATTGCAGTCGCTGTTCCTCTTGATCTACTACCAAAGCTATCATGCGAGACTTGGAATGACGATTTAAAATACTTGTTATAGTCTGAGAGCCCTTGACAGGATCATTAATTCAGGCCCGCTCGTCAAACTTCCAGCCACTGCGGCCTTGCTGTTGAGTATTATCCCCGATGAAACGTATGGAACACCGTTGTTGAGAGTGCAAGCCTCAACGTCTACCTTCAGTATATCCATAACTTGCTTCATCTCCCACTCGGTTCCTTCAGGATGAATGATGGCACCTGAGTTCGAGGCTGCCACCATTGAACCTGCCTGAATGTAATGTGCAATGTTAAGATGCCTGACAGGAACGCCAAGAGTTTCGGAAATCATGGCTGCAGTTTCTCTCGAAAATTCGCTTGAAATTACCGCGCCGCTGTCATTTGCAGATATCATATTACCTACTGAAGTGAATTTGGATTCCAACCTCTCAACACGAAGCCCAGTCTCCTTGCGAAGATGGTCTATTTCAAAATCCTCCGCAAGCTTTGAGACAAGAATTCCCTTGCTGTTCATGGCAACAAGGGGGCCAAGTAACCTTGAACCTCCAATTGAAATGTTGATTGTTTTAGCGCCGAGGAAGTTAGCTAGTTGTTCCATTTTTGTAGGAGCCAGACCCAAAGGCACAAGGACAAAGCTGTCGTTTGACTTTGTGAAAATTCCTATGTTGCAGCTCCTGTAAATATCGAGTTTATGTATTCCCAAAACTTCACGTCACCGCGATAGCATCGTATAGGACAGGAAATCAATAGGTATCTTAATTTTTCCCCTCCTATGCAGCACTAACAGAGGATATTGCGCGGGCACATGATGGAACTGCCCAGGAAAGTGCTGGTGGGGCAGGGAGTGATTGCAGAATTGGGACGGTTCGTAAAAGAATTGGGCTCCACAAATAAGGTCATAGTGGTTACAGGGCCTCACGTGAAGCAAAAGCTGGGGAAGAGGGTCGAGGATTCGTTACAGGCTGCGGGAATAGCAACTACATGGTTCATCTCCGAAAGTTCCACAAAAGACATTGCAGAGCAAATAGCAAGACAAGCAACGAAAGAAAAGCTTTCACACATAATCGGACTCGGTGGGGGAAAGTCAGTTGATCTGTCGAAATTGGCAGCGTTTTACTCTAATATCTCATTTGTGAGCGTACCTACAAGTGCTTCCCACGATGGAATGTCAAGCCCCTTTGCCTCGATGAAGGGCTTGGACAAGCCATATTCTATAGTTGCAAAACCTCCTGCAGGAATCCTTGCAGACACTGATGTTATTGCCGATGCTCCAAGAAGGCTGATCCTTAGCGGCTGCGGAGACCTCGTAGCCAAG
>CAZXXP010000129.1:0-2938 GCA_964644785.1 uncultured Nitrosopumilales archaeon
CCTATCGGGAGAAGGCCAGTGACACGAGGGTCCAGAGTTCCGCTATGGCCAGCTTTCTTAACATTAAGAACCCTTCTTACCCATGCGACGACTTCGTGACTCGTCGGACCATCAGTCTTGTCTAGGGGTATCAACCCGTAATCAAGTATTTGCTTCATGTTTCTATTTTGGGGAGCGCAACCGTACTTCGGATTAGTATCTTCCTGCGCTATTTCTATGAGTTCCTTAGACAAACTGCCTCACTATCGTTAACACGATTTCTCTGACCTTTCCGCTAGGTAGCCTGTCTGTAGAAATAACGAAATCAAATGCCGAAAGATCGTATCCAAATTTTATTCCGTACAATCTGTTGTAGAGCCCTGTATTCTCCTTGTCCCTCTTTTTTACAACTTTCAGAGATTCTTCGTATGCAATTTTGTCCCTTGTGGACATTCTTTTAGCTCTGTTTTCTGCAGAAGCTTTAAGCCATATCTTCAGAGCATCACTACATAACCATGCAAGAGGGTAGCTCGTTACTACAACACCGCCAGTCTTGATCTTCCTGATCAATTTGTCATCGACCTCCTTATCAAATTTAGGATCCTCCTTCCTGTCTGCAAGAAACTTAAAACCGTTTTCAGTGTCCCACCAGTCATCATTTCCAATTCTGTAGCCCTTCTGCTCCGCCAGCTCCTTCAATGCATCCCCTCCAGAATAGTATTCCAGATTGAATTCGTCACATATCGCTCTGGCTAGGGTGGTCTTGCCTACCGCTGGCATTCCCGAGATGATAATGCTGAGTTTCTTCATTTTACTCTATCGCTTCAAAAATATCCTTTGCACATTCGTCTGCCTTGCCAACAGCATTCGTGACCATCTTTATTGCTGCACCAGCAATCACTGCCGAAGCAGAAAGCATAGACTTTGCGATCAAGAGCTCCCTTTCAATTACTTCGGGCTTCGCAGGATCTCTAGTTCTCGTAGGGTCGTTCTGCCTCCTTGACACAATGTCATTGGGGCTTGCTTCAATAAGCACAAGGTTAGTAGGGGAAAGTGCCTTCAGAATATCGTTTGGAAGACCGGGCATATAGCCCTCTTTCGTGCTTATGAACAAGTGCGTATCAATCAATACTATAGGGGCCCTCTTCTTTGCTATTACAGATGCAGCGTCAACCTGCAACTGCTTCTGGGTCTTAATGTCAAGTCTTCTCATGTCATCCCTGTTCTTGACGCCGATCTTCTGCGCCTCCTCGAACATTACAGTGCCAAACACGACATGCTCTGCCTTTATGTTCGCTGCCTTGAGCATCTCCTCCAGCTTTGTAACAACTGTGGTCTTGCCGACGCCTGCAATTCCAACAATGATGACTTTTTTGCTAACATCCATCAAGGTCTTTGGGGCCTTGAGCTAAGCGGGTTAATACTTTTCTGCTCGCAAAGTAAAGATATATAGCGAGTTTTAGAATCGTAGAGGCAAATCAGGTGTAAGGGTTGCCAAAGTACAAGTCAACGACAGAAGTAATGAGGGTCGTAGGGATTAAGAACCAGGTCAGGAACTTCGGGGTTATAGCTCACGTAGATCACGGAAACTGAGCGAGTTCTTCTCTCTCAGCCGAATAGACTACGATGAGTGACAGCCTCTTGGCTGCCTGCGGTATGCTCAGCCCCTCAATCGCTGGTCAAGCACTCGCACTCGACTTTATGGAACTTGAACAACAGCGCCAGATGACGATCAAAGCTGCCAACGTTACTCTATACTATGAACATGAAGGAAAACCGTACGTCATCAACATGATCGATACTCCTGGGCACATCGATTTTACGGGTAGAGTGACCAGAAGTCTCAGGGCTATCGATGGTGCTGTAGTAGTTTCGGATGCTGTGGAAGGCATAATGACGCAGACAGAAACTGTAACAAGGCAGGCACTCGAAGAAAGGGTGCGACCGGTCCTCTACATTAACAAGATTGATCGCCTCGTAAAAGAATTGAGGCTTACTCCTGACAAGATGCAGGCTTGGTTAGCAAACATTGTTGCCGATTTCAACAATCTTATCGATGTCTATGCGGAGCCAGAGTACAAGGAAAAGTGGAAGGTAAGCATTCAAGATAGTACAGTTTCATTTGGCTCGGCAAAAGACCGCTGGGGCTTCAACTTTGACATAGCGCAGAAGAAGGGCGTTAAATTTGCAGACATCTATAAGGCCTACACTGAAAACGGAGTAAAGGAACTGGCAGAAAAATCTCCCCTCCATGAAGCAGTTCTAGGCATGGTCGTCAAACACCATCCTCCTCCGCATGTTGCGCAGGCCTACAGAATTCCGAAAATCTGGAAAGGCGATTTGAATAGTGATGTTGGTAAGGCTCTTCTGACATGCGACGAAAAAGGGCCCATTGTCATGATGGTTACCAATGTAGTTGTTGACCCACAGGCAGGCGTTGTCGCTACTGGGCGATTATACTCTGGAACTGTACATGATGGAGATACAGTATACTTGCTCGGTGCAAAGAGGGAGGGAAGAATTCAGTCAGTAAACATGTACATGGGACCGTTTAGGGAAATTATTGGCATGATGTCAGCTGGAAATATTCCTGCACTCCTCGGACTAGAATATGCAAGGTCAGGAGAGACTATTTCCGCCATCAAAGATGTATCTTCCTTCGAAGCCATAAAGTACGTTTCTGAACCAGTAGTCACGATAGCTATAGAGTCGAAGCACCCGAAGGAACTTCCAAAGCTCGTTGAAGAATTAAGAAAACAGAGCATAGAAGATCCTAACCTTGTCGTAAAGATCGATGAAGAATCAGGAGAAATGCTCCTTTCGGGAATGGGAGTTTTGCATTTAGAAATAGCTACCACGCTTATACAGCGAGCAGGGCTAGAGATTGTAACCTCGCGGCCATTGATTAACTACAGAGAGACCATAAGAGGAAGGGCCGGTCCAGTAATGTCAAAATCTC
>CAZXXP010000129.1:2948-5517 GCA_964644785.1 uncultured Nitrosopumilales archaeon
AGACACAACAAGATATTAATGCGTGTGGAAGCGTTGCCAGATAACATAGTCGAATTGATCAGAACGGGTCAGATCAACGAAAACATGGATAAAAAGCAGCTTGCAAAGACGCTAAGAGATCTAGGATGGGATCCAGACGAAGCTAAGAGCGTTGTGACAATCGACAACAAGGGAAACATGATGCTAGACGCCACCAAAGGTGTCCAGTATTTGCAGGAGTCAATGGATTCCATCCTATCTGGCTTTCGCGCGAATACTGCAGGGGTATCAAAGTAATTCTGCACCACTATGTTCCTCACGAAGACCCCGCTCACAGAACCTACGCGCAGTTGATGCCTGCTTCAAGGAGAGCCATTCTTGGTGCCATGCTGTCTGCGCAGCCCACCTTGCTTGAGCCGATGCTGGGTATCGAGGTCAAATGTACATCTGAGCAGATAGGTACCATAGCGAGTGTTATCTCATCCAAAAGAGGGAAGATGTTGAACGTTGAGCAGAAGGGAATCCTCACTCTCATAGAGGGAGAAGTCCCGGCGTCTGAAACCTTCGACCTTTCCGAAGTTGTGAGGGGTGCAACGGCAGGCAAGGCTATGTGGGACACTCACTTCAAGTTTTGGTCTCAGGTTCCAACATCAATATTCCCCACTCTCGTAACCGACATCAGGAAGAGGAAGGGCCTCTCACCGGAGCCTCCTCAGGCAAGCGAGTTCATCGATACAGAATAGTTAGGGTTTTCCCAGCTTTTTTATTTCTACTGCGCTAGAGAAGCAAGGACGATCTTGAATTTAGGGTCGACCTTATTCAACGGAGTTCTCAAACCAGAGACCACCAATTCGTCGAAGACTTCTAGAGCCTTCTGCTCCGTATTCGCACCGACTACCGTAGCGACTCCACTCTTTACCAAACTGATGTTGATGTCTGGATCATAAGAGAATGTGACTCCGTAGTTCCCTCTTGCCATTATCCTCAGGTTTCTCCTGCTGAGCTCTCCCTCCACTGCAACGAGGTCTAACTGCAAATCCTCCTTCGGAGTTACGACATGAACGGATTTGCCGCGCTCTCTGCCGCATATTTCTTCGACTAGCTTGCGAGGAAGTACCTGCTCTGAAAGGTTAGCGCTATTACTGCAGGCTTTGCAGTCATCTTGCCTTGCAATCTTGATCTTGTCAAAGTTGAGGTCCCTTATGTCAGCATAGAACAGGCTCCCTGCAAGGCTCGGCTCTTTTCCAACTATCAGTTTTATGGCTTCAGAGACTTGTATGCTTGATATTACCGTGAGTATTGATGGATGGACACCCTCGGTCCCGCATTTCGGCAAGTCTTCATCCTTTAAGTTCGGATACAGGCATTCAAGGCATGTAGTTTTTTTGGGAAGGAACGTCGATGCTGAACCCATAGTCTCTATTGCAGAGCCAAATATGTAAGGAATGTTAAGGCTCAGGCATGCTCTATTCAGAGCATATCTTGCATAGATAGAATCCAAGCCGTCGATCACTATGTCTGAACCTCTTACGATGTGTTCTGCGCTGTCGTCATTTAGCGATGATGTTAACGTTTCAAACTTTACGTCTGGGTTCAATTTTTGCAGTTTCTTGACTGCGACCTCGGCTTTTGGAAGGCCGACATCTTCTGGACTGAAGAGTATCTGCCTGTGCAGGTTTGAGATCTCTATCACATCTCTGTCGACAAGCCTGAGCTTCCCTATACCCATGGCAGTAAGTTGCAGGGCAATAGGGCTTCCCAACCCTCCAGTACCTACTACTGTGACTGTTGCATTCCTGATCTTCTCTTGACCCTCGAACCCTATATCTTCAAGGACTACTTGTCGAGAATATCTCTCAAGGTCTTCTTCTGTAAGCGACACCTTCTACCCTCCGCTCACTGCTGGTAATAGCATGACTTCATCTCCGTCTCTTAGTTGGGTTTCAAGCCCGTTGAGGAACCTGATGTTCTTCCCATTAACATAAAAGTTCAGCACGCTCCTCGGTTTGCCATTCAAATCCAAGACCCTTCTCTCAAATGTCTCCCCGTACTTCTTGGCAAGCTCTGCTATTATCTCTGAGACTGTTTGTCCTGCGACGCTAACTTCTCTCTCACCTTTTGTGCTGCTGGCCAGTACTGCTGGAACTACTACCTTGACAGATGCCATGCTTTCACCTTCTGATTATCTGTGCAAGCACTTCGAACTTCGGGTCTATGGCAACGGGCTTTGAGGTTAGTGCTGAAACTACCTCTGGTGTCTTGAGGCCACTGCCAGTTACATAGCAGACCACTGTCTCATCAGTATCCACTTTGCCTTCACCAATTAGTTTCTTTAGGACTGATATTGTAACTGCACCTGCAGGTTCTGTGAATATTCCTTCGGTGCTAGCAAGCAATTTTATCGCATCGATGATTTCCTCATCGGTGCAGTTCTCGCCAAAGCCCTTTGTTTCCATCACCATCCTTGCCGCATATATTCCATCTCCGGGCTCTCCAATTGCAAGACTCTTTGCGATTGTGTTGGGCTTCTCTACAGGGTCGATGACATCAGTAGACTTCTTTATCGCATCCACAATTGGCGAGCATCCGT
>CAZXXP010000130.1:0-2798 GCA_964644785.1 uncultured Nitrosopumilales archaeon
TCCAGAGATGGCGGAGAGGATTCTTGAGGCAAGGATGCAGGAAATCGCGTCCACAGGGGCATCGGCAGTAATAGCATCAAACTCTCCCTGCTACATTCAGTATTCAAATTCAAAGGACAGCATGAAGGTGTATCACATAGCGGAACTGCTGGATATTAGCTACAGGAACTTTAGCGGCTCTTCTTTATCGTGATCTTTGTACCATTCTTGACCGCTTTTAACACATCTTTCTTGACATCGAACTTGCCGACAATATTGACAGGGCTGAAGGCTTCAGGGGAGTCGCTTTTGCTGCTCGGCGTTTTGCCGTAAAAGAAGCATATTGCAGGGCCGTCAGGCCAATAAGCTATGTCTCCGATATTGACATTTATCGAAGCCATCTCGGTTGGAATTCTGAAAGAGACAGTCATGTAGATCTCCTCCCCCCAAGTCATGGCTTTCCCCTGAATAGGCAGTGTATCTAAAATCTCGTTTGCAGTCCTCGGATTGAGGAATTCATCTATTTCCCCGCTCAAAGAGCCTGCACCCTCAAATTCAATCTTGATCTTAGACATGTCCTAGGGGCAAGGCGGTTTCACTACGATATTTAAACTCAAAAAGTTCGATGCAAATTAATACTATCTTTGCAATCGGTAGGGGAACAGAGCTAAACAATGAAGATCGCGGTCTGCATAAAGCAGGTTCCTGAAACATCGGTAAGGGTAAAGATTGCAGTCGATGGAAAGAGCATTGACGCAGCTGTAGAGCATGTCATCAACCCCTACGACGAATATGCGCTAGAAGAAGCCATAAGGCTGAAGGAACAAGACGCTGGCAGCGAAATAACGCTCCTCTTGCTGGGGCCCGAAAAAGCTCAGCAGATAGTTCTCAAGGCTCTTGCAATGGGAGCAGACAAAGCGATACACATGAAGGCTGAGAACATTCCCAATGACGGTTTAGCAGTTGCCAAGGTTCTTGCAGAGGAGCTCAAATCAGGAAACTATGACCTGATATTTTTCGGTAAGAAAGCAGTCGATTATGATAACCATCAGGTCGGAGCTATGGTTGCGGAGCTCCTCAATCTGCCATGCGTAACGGGATGCACTCATTACGAGTCTTCTGGGAGTAAAATCACAGCATATAGGGAGATAGAAGGAGGAGTCGAAGTCTATGACGTTACTCCTCCAGCAGTTTTTACGCAAGAAAAAGGCCCCCACGAAGTCCGGTATCCGCAGTTGAGAGAGCTGATGGCCGCAAGGAAAAAGCCCCTAGCCACAAAACAGCCCAATTTTTCTGCTCCAATAATGCAGACGATCGAGCTAAGTTATCCGCCTCCAAGGCCTACAGGTAGGATAGTCGGAAAGGGCGTAGAAGCGGTTCCAGAGTTAGTCAGGCTTCTCAGGGAAGAGGCGAAAGTGATTTAGCAATGACTTCAGTTCTTGCATTTGTAGAGCAAAGGCAGGGCAAAGTAAAGCAGTCTTCACTTGAAGCCCTGAGCGAAGGCAGAAGGCTTGCCAGGAAAATTGGATCAACAGTTTCTGCTCTTGTGATTGGAAACCAGATAGATTCTCTTACAGGTGAAATTGCAAAGTTCGGCCCCGATTCAATAATATTGGCTCAGCACGATGCCCTTTCCGATTATTCTCCCGATGGGTACAGGGATGCGTTTTTGGAAGCTGTCAGGCAAGAGCAGCCCAAAATCATACTCCTTGCAGGAACGGCGATGGGGAAGGACATAGCGCCGAGAATTGCCGCAAGGCTTGATGCTGGTTTGGCTACAGACTGCCTTGCCATAGAAATTACTGATGATGCGATGATTGCCACAAGGCCTGTGTTTGCAGGAAAGCTTCTCCAGAAACTTAAGATAACTAGCTCTATCAAAATCGCAACTCTAAAGCCAAACGCCTTCAGAGCAGAAGAAGCCAGTAATACACCAGCCATCCAGAAGATAACTCCCCAAGTCGAGCCTAGCAGATGGAGAGCGGTTCTGAAGGGCATCCAAGAGCCTGAAGTCAAAAAGCAGGACGTTTCAGAAGCTTCGGTAATAGTTTCTGGAGGGAGAGGTATGAAGGGGCCTGAAGGCTATAAAATTCTTGAGGAACTAGCTGCTGCGCTTGGTGGCACGGTTGGAGCGTCGAGGGCTGCTGTCGATGCAGGCTGGAGGCCGCATGCAGATCAAGTGGGACAGACGGGGAAGATAGTTTCTCCAAATTTGTACATAGCCTGCGGAATATCTGGGGCAGTGCAACATCAAGTTGGTATGGTCAATTCAAAGGTCATCGTGGCGATAAACAAAGACCCTGAAGCGCCAATTTTCAAACTTGCTGACTATGGAATTGTCGGAGACTTGCTCGAAATTATCCCAGCATTGACAAACGAAGTACAGAAACTTTATAGCAAAAAATGATTACATTGCATTAGCCCCACCTAGCATATCTTTGATCAGTGTAAGCATGGAAACGTTCTTCTTCACCTTCTCCATTGCTATTTTCCTGACTATCTTTGTTCCCCCGCCATTTATCCCATACATCCCCTCAAGTATCTCGCAAACTAGCTTGGGGTAAGCGGTGTAAAGCCTCCTGTTCTCCATGTATTTGGGCCCCTTCCTGAATGTCCTCATATCTTGGAGAACTTTCCTCTGTTCAAGCGCGTTGACGTAATGGGAAAGAGAGGATTCACCAAAGTTGTTGCCTTCTTTGGCCTTCTTTACTGCATCAGCAGCAGCCATGCCTGACGAAATAGCGAGGTCGACTCCTCTGAAGGTGTAGCCGTTGTTGATGATGAAACCTGCAGCGTCGCCGCACACTAGCATTCCTCCC